>CBFGQI010000298.1:0-1954 GCA_965650885.1 uncultured Oxalobacteraceae bacterium | reverse complement strand
TCCGTGATCATCGCCACCCACCTGTCGCAAACCCAGGGCCAGCCGGAAGACCTGGCGATGGAACCGGTGATGCAGAACTTCGGCGGCATGGCCACGTCGCGCCTGAACCGCAACCTGCGCCTGGACAAGCACTGGAGCTACGGCGTGCAAGGCGCCTTGACCAACGTGCGCGGCCAGCGCGCCTTCGTGATCCAGGCGCCGGTGCAGACCAACAAGACCAGGGAATCCATGCTGGAGCTGGCGAAAGAAATCAAGGACATCGCCGGCGCGCGTCCGATCGCGGGCGAAGAGTACAAGAGCATCATGCGCAACATGACTTCGCGCATGGCCGGCCGCTTCGAAACCCTGAGCGCACTGGAAAGCGCCGCCCTGCAATCGGTCAACCTCAACCTCCCGGAAGACCACTGGGCCAAGTACGCGGGCAACATCCGCGCACTGACCGAGCAGCAGCTGGCCGCCGCCGCACCGAAATACATCAAGCCGGAAGACGTGGTGTGGGTGGTGATCGGCGACGTCAAGAAGATCGAACCGGCGATCCGCGAGCTGAACTGGGGCGAGATCGTCCGCCTCGATGCCGACGGCCAGCCGCTCAATTAAATGTCCACTTCGGGGTCAGGAACCAGGGTGGACATTTCTCAGCTGAAAACCCACTGCGCCGGCCTGCCCGGCGCGGAAAGCCTGCTGCACCCGCCGCCGGTCAATGTACTGAGCTACAAGATCGGAGGCAAGACCTTCGCCTACTTCAAGACCAGCGAGCCGGAACGGTGGCGCTTCAGTTTCCGCGCCACGCCAGACCGCTTCCTCGAGCTCACCGGCATGCCCGGCGTGAAACCGGCGCGCTACATGGGCCGCTACCACTGGGTCACCATTGTCGACGTGCGCCGCTTCCCCGAAGATTACCTGGTGGAGCTGGTGCAATGGTCCTACGACAAGGCCTTGTCGGCCTTGCCGAAGGCGCGTCAGCGCGAAATCAGGGCTTAGGGAAGGCGTACGTCAGCGTATAGGTGCCGCTGCCGGAATACGACTTCACTTGCGCATAGTAATAGCCCGCCGTGCCGTTGTAGCTGATCGACTCGCTCGAGGTATTGCCTTCGCTCGCCGCCACCTTGGTCCACGCATTATTGGACCACTTGTACAGGAACAGGTCGAAGTCCGTGCCCGCCGGGCCACTCAGTTGCAGGGTGAAGGTGCCCGTGCCGGCCGACACATAGCCCGGCGATGCGCTTGGCGCGTAAGCCGTGCCGCCATTCGTCAGCATACCGGTTTGCGTCACCGCACCGGCGCCGGTGTACTTCGCAAACACCTTCTGCACCGCGCCCTCGTTCACCGCATGCCAAGGGTAGCCCAGCGTGCGCATGCGCGAATTTTCGGTCGGGCGGTATTTGCCCGACGTGCAGTACTGGCCGCCCTGGAACGCGCCCACGGTACCGTTCGGATACACGCCGAGGCCGGTCGGCACCGCGGTGGAGGCTGCAATCAGGTTGCCCCATTTGGTCGAGCGCGTGCCATTCAGCGACACGTTGACTTCCGTCGGTTCGCTGCTGGTATTGCAGGTGCCATATTCGTATTCATCGGCCAGCGCGAAAGCCGTGTGGCCGATTTCGTGCAGCGCCACCTCGATCGATTGCTCATGCATCGACAGCGTCGCCACCGCGCCGCCGGAACCGCCATAGCGCGTGGAGTTGGCGATCACCACGATCACATCGCGCGCATCCGGCGCCAACACCGAAGCCGCGATATTGGTGGCCTTGGTATTGTTCACGCACAGCAGGCGCTCGATGTTGTAGCAGGCGAATTCGCCATCCATCGCGGTGTCGCGATAGATGCCTTTATCGAGTTCGTCGACGCCGGACTGGTTACTCGCCACGTCCACCCGATGGATGTTCATCGATGCCCGGTTGGCGTTGAACAGCGGATCGGCCAGGAAGCCGTTGATCACCTTTTGCGCGTCGGC
>CBFGQI010000297.1:0-2031 GCA_965650885.1 uncultured Oxalobacteraceae bacterium | reverse complement strand
CCAACCCCTTCGCCTTCCTCTACCTGCTGCAGGTGATCCTGTCGGCGGTGCTGCTGGACGCCTGGGCGGCCTGGACCATCGTCGCCATCACGGGAGCCAGCCTGGGTGGCCTGGCCCTGTTTTCCAAGCCGCTGCCGCTGCTGCTGGAAGACCAGAGCGATTTCGCCCACCTCTATGTCGAGGGCATGCTGATCTGCTTCCTGCTCAATGCCGGCCTCCTGGTGATCCTGATCAAGCGCATCTCGGGCAACCTGCGCGAACGCGACGCGCGGCTGGCGAACCTGCGCCAGCGCGCGGCGGAGGAAGAACATATCGTGCGTATGGGCTTGCTGGCTTCCGGCGCGGCCCATGAACTGGGCACGCCGATGGCGACCATGTCGGTCCTGCTGGGCGACTGGCTGCGCATGCCGGAATTTGCCGGCAATGCCACGCTGCGCGAGGAAATCCAGGAAATGCAAACGCAGCTGCAACGCTGCAAGGCCATCGTCACCGGCATCCTGCTGTCGGCGGGCGAATTGCGCGGCGAGTCGTCGGCCAAGACAACCTTGCGCGCCTTCCTCGGCGACCTGCTGGACGAGTGGCGCGCCAACCGCCCGGTGGTGGCTTTCGACTACCAGGACCTGCTGGCCGCCGATATCCCGGTCGTGTTCGAATCGGCCTTGAAACAGACCATCTTCAACCTGCTCGACAACGCGCTGGAAGCTTCGCCGCAGTGGGTCGGCCTGGTGGCATCGACCGACGGCGACACGCTGAAGCTGGCCGTCAGCGACCGTGGCCCGGGTTTCGCCGCTTCCATGCTGGCCCAATTCGGCAAGCCTTACCAGTCGAGCAAAGGACGCCCGGGCAGCGGCCTTGGCCTGTTCCTGGTCGTAAACGTCGCACGCACGCTGGGCGGCACGGTCGAAGCCCGCAATCTCGAGCAAGGCGCGGTGGTCGAACTGCGCTTGCCGCTATCCGCCATCGCCCTCGAATAGGAGCCGCCCGTGACCACTGAACGCCTGCTGCTGATCGTGGAAGACGACCCGGCCTTCGCGCGCACCCTTTCCCGTTCGTTCGAACGGCGCGGCTATAGCGTGCTGCGCGCCGCCAACCTGGACGAAGTCGGCGCGCTGCTGAAGGAGCACACGCCCACCCACGCCGTGGTTGACCTGAAACTGGAAGGCAATACCTCGGGCCTGGCGTGCGTGCAGGCATTGCATACGCATTCGCCGGACATGCTGATCGTGGTCCTGACCGGCTTCGCCAGCATCAATACGGCGGTGGAAGCGATCAAGCTGGGCGCCTGCCAATACCTGGCCAAGCCCTCCAACACCGACGATATCGAGGCCGCCTTCCTGCACGTGGCCGGCGTAGCCGACGTCGAGCTGACCAACCGCTCAACCTCCGTCAAGACGCTGGAGTGGGAGCACATCCACAAGGTGCTGGCCGAGACCGACTTCAATATTTCGGAAGCGGCGCGCCGCCTGGGCATGCACCGCCGTACCCTGGCGCGCAAGCTGGAGAAGCAGCGCGTCAAATAGCGATTTCCCGCGCGATGCGCTCGGCAAGGCGCTGCAGCAGCAGGTGGACATGGTAACCGTCGACGAAACCGTGGTGCGCCTGGATGCAGAACGGTACGGTCATCGTGTCGCCCGCCAGATCGCTGTAACGGCCCCAGGCGATCAGGGGGATGTCGGCAGTCTTGTATTCATAGATCGGGTGCTCGATCGCGCGCAGGTCGAGCCACGGCATGCAGGTGGTGTAGATATTGTTCTTTTGTTCGCGCGGCGACAGGTCACGCCCGGTATTGATCAACTCGCGCGTGCTGCGCGCCACCACGCCTGCTGCCAGGCTGCGGGAAATAAATTCGGCGCGATCGTCCGACACCTCGAACCGGGCGTAATTCAGGTTGTTGTCCAGGTTGATGACCGTGTAGCCGCCGTAAAATTTCTCGATCTTGATCACGCCGCCGTCAAACTCACGGTACAGGAAATTGCCGGCTTCTTTCACGCCCATGTACAGGCAATACAGCAGGAAGTGGAAAGGCGCCAG
>CBFGQI010000296.1:0-2179 GCA_965650885.1 uncultured Oxalobacteraceae bacterium | reverse complement strand
GCAGCTCGATTACAACGGCAAGGATTTCAGCCTGGACTGGGCGTGGGAGCTGGGCAGCCGCTTCGACGGCAATATCGGCGGCAGCTACCAGCAAGTGCTGACGCCGTTCAACGACTTCCATAGCGACCAGCGCAACCTGCGCACCCAGCGCCGCCAATACGCCAACGGCGGCTGGCGCATGCATCCGAGCTGGCGCGTGCGTGCCGGGTTCCAGCGCGACCGCTTCGACTACGAATTGTTCGAGCAAAGCTTGAACAACCGCAAGGAGGACTTGAGCGAAGTCGGCATCGATTACCTGGCCGCGAGCGGCAGCAAGGTCGGCCTGGTGGCGCGCCGCATCAAGGGCAGCTTCCTGAATCCGCGCCGCATCGGCACCACCTTCCTCGACCAGAATTACGAACAGGATGAGCTGAAGGCCAATATCAACTGGCTGTACAGCGAGATCACCCAGGTGCGCCTGCTGGCCGGCTACGCCAAGCGCAAGCACGACACCTTCACCGAGCGCGATACGAGCGGCCTCAACGGCCGCGTCACCGTGAACTGGCGGCCGCGCATGAAGCTGCGCTTTACCGCCGACGCCTGGCGCGAATTCGCGGCGGTGGAAAGCATCGTGGTCAACAACAGCGTCAACAAGGGCGCCAGTATGAATGCCAGCTGGGACTTGTCGGCCAAGGTGCAGGCCAATGCCGGCGTACGGCGCGAGAAGCGCAAGTTCGAGCGCCTGCCCTACGTCTTCTTCGATGGCGACCCGAGCGATACCACGCGCAGCACCACCGTTGGCCTGACTTACCAGCCTATGCGCAAGGTGCAGCTGAGTGTGAATGGCTTCCATGACCGCCGCAGCGGTACGCCTTTGATCGGCACCGGCAGCTACAAGGCCAAGGGCGTGTCGGTCATGGCGACCGTGCAGTTCTGAGATGAGGCGCGACGATGACGGTAAACGATATTCCCCTGGTCTCCTTTTTCCAGCGTGTGCTCGACCCGCTGATCATTATGGGGATGCTGTACGCCACGTCGATGGTGTATGGGGAACCGTTTACCGGCTATTCGCTGGTGCTGATGATCCTGGCCTTCTTCATCTCCTCGGCGGTGTACCAGCACGTCGACCCTTACCGCACCTGGCGCAGCGGCCGCATCACGGCGTACGCGCGCGACATCTTCATGGGCTGGTTCGCCACCGCCCTGATCCTGGTCTTCCTCGGCAACGTGAGCGGCCTGGCTTACCATTATGACGAAGCGGTGGTGCTGAGCTGGTTCCTGGCCACGCCGTTCGCCCTGCTCATGAGCCACCTGGCGGCGCGCCACGTCGGCACCGATCCGGCCAAGGAAAGCGAAATGCGTTCGGTGGTGATCGTCGGCGCCAATGAAGTCGGGACCAAGTTTGCGCGCACCGTGGAACGCTTGCCCAACCTGTTCCTCAGCGTGCGCGGCTTCTTCGACGACCGCACGGCCGAGCGCCGCAAGCCGGATTTGTCGCACCCCGTGCTGGGCAATATGGGCGAGGTCGCCAGCTTCGTGCGCGACAACCACATCAAGATGATTTTCATCAGCCAGCCGATTTCGGCGCAGCCGCGCATCCGCAAGCTGCTCGACGAATTGCAGGACACCACGGCCTCGGTTTACTTCCTGCCCGACATCTATGTGTTCGACCTGATGCAGGCGCGCTTCGACAGTGTCGGCGGCATGCCGGTGGTGGCGATCTGCGAAACACCCTTCGTCGGGTTCGACGGCATCGTCAAGCGCGCCAGCGATGTGATCATCGGCAGTGCCATCCTGCTGGCGCTGGCGCCGCTGATGCTGGCGATCGCGCTGGCAGTGTGCATCAGTTCGCCGGGACCGGTGATTTTCCGCCAGCGCCGCTATGGCTTGTACGGCGAGGAGATCATCGTCTACAAGTTCCGTTCGATGCGCGTGACGGAAGATGGTCCGGTGGTGCGGCAGGCCACCGTCCACGACCCGCGCATCACGCGGATCGGCGCCTTCCTGCGCCGCACCTCGCTTGATGAATTGCCGCAATTTTTTAACGTGCTGCAAGGGTCGATGAGCATTGTCGGGCCGCGCCCGCATGCTGTTGCCCACAACGAACAATACCGCAAGCTGATCAAGGGCTATATGTTGCGCCATAAGGTCAAGCCGGGCATCACCGGCTGGGCCCAGGTCAACGGCCTGCGCGGCGAAA
>CBFGQI010000295.1:0-2202 GCA_965650885.1 uncultured Oxalobacteraceae bacterium | reverse complement strand
GACAGCGGCAGGTAGCCGCCGCTGATGCCCTTCGACAGGCACAGGAAGTCCGGCCAGATACCGGCCTGCTCGCAGGCGAAGAAGGTACCGGTGCGGCCGCAGCCGACGGCGATTTCATCCAGGATCAAATGCACGCCGTGCCGGTCGCACAAGTCGCGCACCAGCTTCAGGTAGAGCGGATCGTGCATCGCCATGCCGGTGGCGCACTGCACCAGCGGCTCGATGATGATGGCGGCAATCCTGCCTGCGCGCTCAGTGAACATGCGTTCGACATCGGCCGCGGCGCGCCGTGCCACATCCTGCGCCGACTCGCCCGGCGCGGCCTGGCGCGCGTCCGGCGACATCACGGTCTGCGTGGCACGCAGCAGTGGCCCGTAGGCATCCTTGAACAGCGCCACATCGGTCACTGCCAGTGCGCCGATGGTCTCGCCGTGGTAGCTGCCCTTCAGGCAGACGAATTCCTGCTTGCCGCCCTGGCCCATATTGCGCCAGGCGTGGAAGCTCATTTTCAGCGCGATTTCGACCGCCGACGCGCCATCCGACGCGTAGAAGGCATGGCCCAGCTGGTCCTGGGTCAGCGCCGCCAGGCGTTCGCTGAGCCGGATGACCGGCTCATGGGTGAAGCCGGCCAGCATCGCATGCTCCAGCATGTCCAGCTGCTCGCGCAACGCCGCGTTGATGCGCGGGTTGGCATGGCCGAACAGGTTCACCCACCAGGAGCTGATCGCATCGAGGTAGCGGTTGCCTTGGTGGTCATACAGCCACACGCCGCGGCCATGGCTGACGGGGATCAGCGGCACGGTTTCATGGTGCTGCATCTGGGTGCACGGGTGCCAGACAGACTTCAGGCTACGTGCCACCCAATCGCTTTGTTGGTTCACTTCCAAAAACTGCTCCGTTCAATTCAGCCAGCCCGGCTTGCGCTTCTCCAGGAAGGAGGCCACGCCTTCGCGGCCCTGTTCGGAAGCGCGGATATGCG
Source organism: uncultured Oxalobacteraceae bacterium (assembly GCA_965650885.1). Taxonomy (GTDB): domain Bacteria; phylum Pseudomonadota; class Gammaproteobacteria; order Burkholderiales; family Burkholderiaceae_D; genus Rugamonas. Next base: position 1,223 of record CBFGQI010000295.1, on the reverse strand, counting down.
CAATGCGCTCGGCCGTATCGGCCAGCAGCGCATCGTTCACCGGCTTGCCCGCGATATCGCGCACCAGCACTTTCGCTTCCTTGACTGCGTTCGGGCTGTTGGCCGTCAACGCCTTCAGCACTTCCGCCAGCTTGGCGTCAAGTGCGTCGGCGGCGGCCAGTTCGTGCACCATGCCGATGCGGTGTGCTTCGGCGGCGCTGAAACGTTCGGCGGTGAGGAAATAGCGGCGCGAAGCCTGCTCCCCCATCGCCTTGATCACATAGGGCGAAATGGTCGCGGGGATCAAGCCCAGTTTCACTTCGCTCAGGCAGAAATTAGCTTCCGGCACGGCGATCACGATGTCGCAGGCGGAAACCAGGCCCATGCCGCCGGCATAGCAATCGCCATGCACACGTGCGACCACAGGCTTCGGGCACAGGTAGATCGTGCGCAGCATTTGCGCCAGCTGCATGGCGTCGGCCTCATTCTCCTCGTGGGTGTAATGGGCCATCTTCTTCATCCAGTTCAGGTCACCACCGGCGCAAAAGGCCGGGCCTTTCCCGGCCAGTACGATGGCGCGCACCAGCTCGTTGCGTCCCAGCTCCGAGAAAGCGCGGGTCAGGTCGTTGATCGAATGCTCGTTGAAGGCATTGCGCACGTCCGGACGGTTCAGCGTCACGGTGGCGATCTTGTCGTTGATCTCGACGGTCAGGGTTTCATAGCTCATCGCATCGCCCCTTACATGCGGAACACGCCGAACTTGGTGTCCGGGATCGGCGCATTCAGCGCCGCGGACAGGCCCAGGCCCAGCACCATGCGGGTATCGGCCGGGTCGATCACGCCATCGTCCCACAGGCGCGCCGAAGCGTAGTAGGGGTGGCCCTGCACTTCGTACTGTTCCTTGATCGGCTGCTTGAAGGCCGCTTCCTCCTCGGCGCTCCAGCTGCCGCCCTTGGCTTCGATACCGTCGCGCTTGACGGTGGCCAGCACGCCGGCCGCCTGCTCGCCGCCCATCACGGAAATGCGCGCGTTAGGCCACATCCACAACATGCGCGGGGAATAGGCGCGGCCGCACATGCCGTAGTTGCCGGCGCCGAAGGAACCGCCGATGATGACGGTGAACTTCGGCACCGAGGCGGTGGCCACGGCGGTCACCATCTTGGCGCCGTTGCGGGCGATGCCCTCGTTTTCGTACTTGCGGCCGACCATGAAGCCGGTGATGTTCTGCAGGAACACCAGCGGGA
>CBFGQI010000294.1:0-2357 GCA_965650885.1 uncultured Oxalobacteraceae bacterium | reverse complement strand
TGCCGAACAAATCCCAGCCCAGGTTGAGCGGGTCCGATGCCAGCGGGATCAGGTATTGCCCGGCCATGGCGAGGAACGACAGGTAATGGGAAAAGTGGTAGGCGATGGCGATCGGCACCAGCGTCAGCACATACCAGCCGGCCGTGTCGGCCAGCGTGGCGCCGCCGCCGCACCAGGCGATCGCCCGGCATACGCCAAGGTAGACCAGCAGGAATAGCGCCGGCAGCAGGCACAGCGCTCCTGCGCGCAGCCAGGACGGCGGCAGCGCCACGGCTCCCTGCAGGTCGAGCCAGGCCTGGGTCTCCAGCAAGCCATCGAAACTGACTGACGCGAGCATCAGCATCACCAGCACGATGTGCGACCAGCCCAGCGGCGCCTCCAGCAGCAAGCCTGCGCCAAAGGGACGCAGCTGCCAGCGCCCGTCCACCACGCGGTTGGGTGCGAAGCGCGCCAGCAGCCCGAAGACCACCGCAAACACTTCACCGTGTGCCAGCCAGGCGCGCCGCCCGAACAGGAACATGCCGAGCCAGGTCAGGCAGGAATAGGCCAGCATCGCCGCAGCCAGGCTGGCCGGCCGTTCGCTGCCTTCCCAGTTCAGCTCCATGTTCACGAAGGCGAAGAACAGAAGGGTGGCCGGCCACACGCCGGCCCATGCCGGCCACGCCAGCCTGCCGGGACGCTCGCCCAAGGTCCAGCGGTAGATCGTGTCGAGCGGATTGACCAGCGCCCACAGGTCGCCCAGCAAGGCCGAGACGAACGCCATGCCGACCCACCAGATCGCCCACACCATGGCGGGCGCGATGTTCTTCAACGGATTCTGCACGCCGGTAAAGCCGGCGGCGATGACAAGCAAGTACAAGGCCACTACCGCCAGACGCAACGCCGCCGCCAGCGCACCCGCCAGGGGAATGCGGGCAAGGATCGTGGCCGCCTGGTCCGGCGTGCGCGGACGCATATTGCGCTGGCGTGCCAACAGCAGGAATGTGACCGCCACGGTGACGCCGGCGCCCGCCATGAACATCCAGAGCGGCAGCGGCAGGTCGAAGCGTTGGCCGAAGCCGTGCGCGAGTGCAGGCAGGGGAATGGCTGCCAGCAGCCAGCGCTTCATTTCGGGATGACTTCCACGTAGAGCAGTGCCGGACCGTGATGGTGGCCTTTGCCGTGCACCGCCGCCGGAAAGCGTCCGAGCGTATGCGCATGCAGCTGCAGGCTGCCGGGCGTGCCGGCCTTTAGCTTCAGCATCAGGTCATAGCCATGCAGGTGCACGTCCAGTGGGGTATCGCTGCGCAACTCCAGCACCAGGGTGTCGCCCTGCGGCACGCGCACGGTGGGCGCTGGCTTGGCGATGCGTTGCTGTTTTACGTCAAAACTGGCGCGCTGCACTTGCGGCTGCGCCCATAGCGGGGCGCAGGCAAATAGCGTTGCAAAGAGCCAGTAAGGGCGGAAGGGTCGCATGTAGAGATTCTACTCCGCCAGGCGTAAAATTCTATGCCTGACCCTGCCAAGAAGGAGTGGACCATGCGTATCCGTTTCCTGCTTCCCCTCGCTGCCGCACTGGGCATCCCCGCCCTGGCCAGCGCCGAAATCCTGGCGATGATGAATTATGAAAGCAAGTCCGCCGAATCGCTCAAGGCATTGAAGAATCCTGTGGCGCCGGCGGCGCGCAAGGAGGGCATTGCGATCGTCGATGTCGATCCCCGCTCCAAGACCTTCGGCAAGATCGTCAAGGACATCCCGCTGCCGGCCGACCTGGTGGCGCACCACATCTTCTACAACCACGACATGAGCAAAGCCTACATCACCGCGCTCGGCAAGACCGAGCTGCGCGTGATGGACATGAAGTCCAGGGACTATGCCATGACCACCATCAGCGTGCCCACTTGCAGCGTGGGCGAGGACATCATCTTCTCACCCGACCACAAGCGCTGGTACGTCAGCTGCATGGGCAGCCAGAGCATGGTGGTGGGCGATGCCCGCAGCGACAAGGTGCTCTCGACCATCAAGGTGGCGGCGCCTTACCCGCATGGGCTGGCCATTTCGGGCGCGGCCGACCGCATCCTCCTGACGTCGACGGTGCGCGCCTCGGACCTGGGCGACGCGGGTGAGGTGATCAGTGCCGTGGAGGCCAGCAGCGGCAAGGTGCTGGGCACGTACAAGGTCTCGAAAAAGCCGTCGCCCTCGGGCGAGGCGCCGGTGGAGATCCTGTTCGTGCCGAAAGCGAATCCAGCCATCGCCTACGTCACCAATATGTACGGCGGCACGCTGTGGACGGCCAGCTGGAACAAGGAGAAGAAGGATTTCGAGGTCGCGCAAGCCTATGACTTTGCCGATGTCAAGGCAGGCGTGCCGCTGGAGAT
>CBFGQI010000293.1:0-2432 GCA_965650885.1 uncultured Oxalobacteraceae bacterium | reverse complement strand
GCCACCGTGTTCATCACGACCCGGCTGCAGCATTCGCGCCTGGGACGCGCGTGGGTGGCGATCCGCGAAGACGAAATCGCGGCCAAGGCCATGGGCATCAATACCCGCAACGTGAAGCTGCTGGCCTTCTCCATGGGCGCGACTTTCGGCGGCGTGGCGGGGGCGATGTTCGCGTCCTTCCAGGGCTTCGTGTCGCCGGAATCGTTCTCGCTGACCGAGTCGATCGCCGTGCTGGCGATGGTGGTGCTGGGTGGTATCGGCCATATCCCGGGCGTGGTGCTGGGCGGCGCGCTGCTGGCGGCATTGCCGGAAATCCTGCGCCACGTGGTGGAACCGCTGCAAATGAAATTGTTCGGCAAAGTGCTGATCGAATCCGAAGTGCTGCGCCAGCTGCTGTACGGCCTGGCCATGGTGGTGATCATGCTGACCCGTCCTGCGGGCCTGTGGCCTTCGCCCAAGCATGAAGACCGTCCGGATGCCGATGCGGACTCCAAAGGCCAGTCCACCGGCGTAATGGCAGCGTGAGGTTAGTAGAGATGAGCGAACAAGTAATCCTGAATATCGAAGGCGTCAACAAGCGCTTTGGCGGCCTGCAGGCGCTGACCGATGTGCGCATCAAGATCAACAAGGGCCAGATCTATGGCCTGATCGGCCCGAACGGCGCCGGCAAGACGACCTTCTTCAACGTCATCACCGGCCTGTACCAGCCGGATACCGGCACCTTCGAGCTGGCCGGCAAGCCGTATTCGCCGTCCGCCCCGCATGCGGTGGCCAAGGCCGGCATCGCCCGCACCTTCCAGAACATCCGCCTGTTCGGTGAAATGACCGCGCTGGAAAACGTGATGGTGGGGCGCCACGTGCGCTCGCACCAGGGCGTGTTCGGCGCCATCTTCCGCCACAAGGCGGCGCGTGAGGAAGAAGCGGCGATCCGCAAGCGCGCGCAGGAATTGCTGGACTTCGTCGGCATCGGCCAGTTCGCCAGCCGCACGTCCAAGTACCTGTCCTACGGCGACCAGCGCCGCCTGGAAATCGCCCGCGCGCTGGCGACCGATCCGCAGCTGCTGGCGCTGGACGAGCCGGCGGCCGGCATGAACGCGACCGAGAAGCTGGCGCTGCGCGAGCTGCTGGTCAAGATCAAGAACGAGGGCAAGACCGTGCTGTTGATCGAGCACGATGTGAAGCTGATGATGGGCCTGTGCGACCGCATCAGCGTGCTGGAGTACGGCAAGCTGATTGCCGAAGGTTTGCCAGCCGAAATCCAAAGCAACAAGGCCGTCATTGAAGCCTATCTGGGAGGAGCGCACTGATGGGTGCCAATGTGTTGAAAGTTTCGGGCCTGAAGGTCGCTTACGGCGGCATCAAGGCGGTCAAAGGCATCGACCTGGAAGTCAACGAAGGCGAACTGGTGACGCTGATCGGCGCCAACGGCGCCGGCAAGACCACCACGCTGAAAGCCATCACGGGCACCCTGCCGCCATGCAAGGTGGAGGGCAGCGTGAGCTATATGGGCCAGTCGCTCAAAGGTTCGCAATCCTTCCATCTGGTGGAAAAGAAGCTGGCCATGGTGCCGGAAGGACGGGGCGTGTTTACGCGCATGACCATCACCGAGAACCTGATGATGGGCGCTTACACCATAAACGATAAGGCTGCCATTGCGGCCGATATCGAGAATTGGTTCAGCGTGTTCCCCCGCCTGAAGGAGCGCGCCGGCCAGCTTGCCGGTACGCTGTCCGGTGGCGAACAGCAGATGCTGGCGATGGCGCGTGCGCTGATGTGCCATCCGCACTTGCTGCTGCTGGATGAGCCTTCGATGGGGCTGTCGCCGATCATGGTGGAGAAGATTTTCGAGGTGATCCGCGATGTGCACAAGCAGGGGATCACCATCTTGCTGGTCGAGCAGAACGCCAAGCTGGCGCTGCAGGCGGCCAATCGCGGATACGTGATGGAGTCGGGCGCGGTGACCATGAGCGGCGATGCGGACGAGATGCTGCATGATCCGCGGGTGAAAGCCGCTTACCTGGGCGAATAGCCAGAACCGGTAAGGCGGGGTCTGACCCTGCGGGTCTGACCCCGGTCAGCGGCAGCCGCGTACCGGGGTCTGACCCTGCGGGTCTGACCCCGTCCTGCCGGTTTTAAGCCAGCAATGCCGCAAAGCGCCCAATATCCACATTCCCCCCGCTGATCAGCACCCCCACCCGTTTGCCGCGCAAGTCGTCCTTCATCCTGCGCGCCGCTGCGAAGCCGAGGCAGCCCGTCGGCTCCACCACAATCTTCATCCGCGCAGCGAAGAACCGCATCGCCTCCACCAGTTCCGCATCGGACACCGTCAGGATATCGTCCACATCCCGCCGAATGATTGGAAAAGTCAGCGTCCCCAGATGCTGCGTCTGCGCCCCATCCGCAATCGTCTTCGGCGTATCGATATGCACGAT
>CBFGQI010000292.1:0-2525 GCA_965650885.1 uncultured Oxalobacteraceae bacterium | reverse complement strand
TACTCGGAGAATTCGACGCCGGCGCCGCGTTCGCGGCCCGCGTGGATGCCATGGCCGAGACCCGCCAGCACGTGGCGGATCACCAGCTCAAGGTCGGCGGAATGCGCCAGCAGCGCAGGGGTTTCCAGCATGGCGGTGCGAAGGCAGGTCAGTCGGGCTTGATGGCGTCGCGCAGGGCGGCCAGGATGTCGGCAATTGCGATGCCGTCCGCTTCCGCCTCGAAGTTGCGCAGCACGCGGTGCGCCAGCACCGGCAGCAGCATATGGCCGATGTCCTCGCGGGTGACGGCCAGGCGGCCCTGCATCAGGGCGCGCGCCTTGGCGGCCAGCACCAGCGCCTGTCCGGCGCGCGGGCCGGCGCCCCAGCCGACGTGCTTGCGGACGGCATCCACGGTGGTCTCGCGCGGACGGGTGGCGCGCACCAGCCGTGTCGCATAGCGCAGCAGGTGCTCGCCGATCTCGATGTCGCGCACCAGCGCCTGCAGGCGCAACAGCGTTTCAACGTCCATCGCGGGCTCGGCGTCCTTCAGGCCGGCGTGGGTAGTGGCGGACACCATGGCGATTTCCTCGTCCTCGCTCGGGTAGCCGACGTCGATATGCAGCAGGAAGCGGTCCAGTTGCGCCTCCGGCAGGGGATAGGTGCCCGCCTGCTCGATCGGGTTCTGCGTCGCCAGCACGAAGAAGGGGCGGGGCAGCTTGTGCGTCTGGCCGGCGAAAGTCACCGAGCGCTCCTGCATCGCCTCCAGCAATGCGGACTGGGTCTTGGGCGGCGCGCGGTTGATTTCGTCGGCCAGCAACACCTGGGTGAACACCGGGCCTTGCTGGAAGCGGAATTCGCGCTTCTTGGTGGCGTGGTCCTCTTCCAGGATCTCGGTGCCGACGATATCGGAGGGCATCAGGTCCGGCGTGAACTGCACGCGGCGGAATTCCATATCGGTAGCCTGGGCCAGCGACTTGACCAGCAGCGTCTTGCCCAGCCCGGGCACGCCTTCGACCAGCGCATGCCCCCCCGCCAGCAGGCAGATGACCAGGGAATCGATCACTTCTTCCTGGCCGATGATGACCCGCCCCATGCTGGCCTTCAAGGCCTTCACCTTGGCGTGCAGTACGCCGATTTCGTTTTCGCTCCAGCCGCTTTCAGCCACGGTCATGCTCCCAACGCGTATTGAATGATATTGACTGCGAAGCGCGTGTTGTCGATTGCCAGCCAGCGCTTGTTGCGGAAGTCGTAATCCCACTCGCAGCCATAGTCCTTATTGCTATACAAAAGCCTGATGCGGCCGCCGAACTCCACGGCCTTCAGGTAGTCGTGCACCAGGTCGTCGCCCCAGCCATTCAGCTCCATCCCAGTATTCGGCGGCCCGTCGAACTTGAAGAAGGCCGAATACAGCGGGTGGTTGTTGGGGATCTTGTGCAGGGCCTTCGGCCCGAAGATCCTTGCCACTTCCGCCTCGAACGATTTCGCGAACAGGCCGTCGATGTCGTGGTTGCAGTCATCGACGAAGACGAAGCCGCCGCCTTTGACGTAGCGCTCGAAGTTCTTCCGTTCGGCCGGGGTGAATTGCACCAGCTTGTGGCCGGCCAGGTAGCAGAACGGGGCTTCCAGCATCTTGGGATCGGACAGGGCCACGATGCGTTCAACGGGGTCGACTTTCAGGGTCGTGTATTCGACCAGGGAGTTGAGCACGTTGCTGGGCATTCTTATGTCGACGTCCCAGTCGCCTGATTCGTAGGTCAGGCGGGTGAAGTAGAAGTCGTAGGCTGGCATCTTTTCAAACCGGTAGGGCGGGGTCAGGCCCAAGGGCCAGACCCTCTGCGTGGCTAAGCCGCGGGCCGTCGTTCAGTCGGGGTCTGGCCCTTGGGCCTGACCCCGGTTTACCGGTTTTAGACAGCATCCGACAACGAGGTGAAGTTGAAGTCCCGCACCTTCATGGCCGGAATCATCAGCTTGCGCGCATCGGTGTCGCCGATCAGCACCGGACGGCCCAGTTCATCGATATTGTTCAGCATCGACACCGGGCTGTCGTTGAAGCGGAAGTTCTTGATCGGGTGCTTGATCTTGCCGTTCTCGATGTAGAAGGTGCCGTCGCGGGTCAGGCCAGTCAGCGCCACCGACTGCGGGTCCACCATGCGTATGTACCAGGTACGCGTCACCAGGATGCCCTTCTTGGTCGAGGCGATCAGCTCCTCGGTCGACCTGGAGCCGCCCGCCATGATGATGTTGCCGGCCGGCGGGGTGGCCGCCTTGCCCTGCTTCTGCGCCCAGTAGCGGTTGTAGTCCAGCGAAGTGATCACGCCACCCTTGATCAGGTCACGGCGCGCGCGCGCCTGCATCGTGGCCTGGTCCCATGGCAGCACCGGCGCGTTGGCATCCCACGGGTCGGTCCAGATGTTCACCTGCTCATCGAACAGCTTGTCGCCCAGGCGGTTGGCGCCACCCTTCTTGGAAAGGAAGCTGCGGCCTTCGTCGGCGGAGCGCGCGTCGAAGGCATTGAACATGAAGTTCAGCAGGTCGTTGGTGGCGGC
>CBFGQI010000291.1:0-2559 GCA_965650885.1 uncultured Oxalobacteraceae bacterium | reverse complement strand
TCGAAGATGCCGGTGTTCGGCTTGTGGCCGATGGCGATGAACAGGCCGTGCACGGCCACGTCGGTCATTTCGCCGTTATTGTGCTTGACGGTGATGGCATTGACGCCCGACTGGTCGCCCTTCACTTCGTGCAGGGTGGCGTTCAGTTTCAGCTCGATCTTGCCCTCGGCAACCTTGGCCATCAGGCGATCCACCAGGATAGGCTCGGCGCGGAACTTGTCGCGGCGGTGCACCAGGGTGACCTTGGTGGCGATGTTGGACAGGTACAGCGCTTCCTCCACGGCGGTGTTGCCGCCGCCGACCACAGCCACTTCCTGGCCACGGTAGAAGAAGCCGTCGCAGGTGGCGCAGGCGGACACGCCACGGCCCATGAATTCCTGCTCGGTCGGCAGGCCCAGGTACTGGGCCGAGGCGCCGGTGGCGATGATCAGGGTGTCGCAGGTGTACTCGTTGCTGTCGCCGATCAGGCGGATCGGCTTTTCGGACAGCTTGGCGGTATGGATGTGGTCAAACACGATCTCGGTCTTGAAGCGCTCGGCGTGCTGCAGGAAACGCTGCATCAGGTCCGGGCCTTGCACGCCCATCGGGTCGGCCGGCCAGTTTTCCACGTCGGTGGTGGTCATCAGCTGGCCGCCTTGCTCGACGCCGGTCACCAGCATCGGGTTCAGGTTGGCGCGCGCGGCGTAGATCGCAGCGCTATAGCCTGCGGGACCGGAACCAAGGATCAGGACTTTGGCGTGTTTGGTAGTAGTCATATGCGGTTCTTTACCAGGTTAGTGTGACTCGTATATGGGTGCGGACAGGAATGCGACAAGTCCGGCCCCGGGCAAAGCGAAATTATATGCGATGCATCCATTTCGCATGTATTGGGAGGGCTTTTTGCCATCTTATGGCTTAGAATAAGCGCAATATGGAATTTTTGCCTCCAAGCAATGAGTAAGAAGAGTCAAGAGTCGACTTCCGGTTACGCTCGCAAGACGATCGAACGGCCACCGGTGCCCAACCGGCTGATCCGCCTGATGTCCGAGGCGCGCTGGTTCGCGCTGGCCGGGGTGTGGCTGTACCTGGTGTTGATCCTGGCCAGCTTCGACCGCGCCGACCCCGGCTGGTCGCACAGCAACGATGTCGCACGCCTGCACAACCTGGGCGGCGCCGTCGGGGCCAAGCTGTCCGACGTGCTGCTGTATATCTTCGGCTTTTCGGCGTGGTGGTGGTGCGTTTTCCTGCTGCATTACGTCTGGCGCGGCTACCGCCGGCTGACCAATAAATGGCTGCTGGACAAGGAAGAGGAAGTACCGCACGAGCACGAAGTGCTGATCCGCCTGGTCGGCTTTTTCGCCCTGCTGATCGGCAGCATGGGCCTGGAATTCCTGCGCCTGTACTCGCTGAAGGTGCAGCTGCCGCTGGCCCCAGGCGGCATCCTGGGCAGCTACATTGGCCATTTCGCCCACGTGGCGCTGGGCTTCACGCCGGGCACCTTGCTGCTCCTGCTGCTGTTCGCGACCGGTTTCAGCCTGTATTTCCACGTCTCCTGGCTGGCCGTGGCGGAACGTATCGGCGGCGCGATCGAGATGGGCATCGACTGGTTCCGCGCCCGCATGGAGGACCGCGAAGACCGCCGCCAGGGCGACGTCGCCATGGTCAAGCGCGAGGAAAAGGTCGTCAAGGAACGCGTCAAGCACGAGGAAAAGCATCCGAAGCCGGCCGACATGCCGCCGGATGCGCCGCCGGCGCCGATGGTCAAGATCGAGCCCCAGGTCACCCAGGTGGTGCAGTCCGAACGCGCCATCAAGGAAAAGCAGGGCACCCTGTTCCACGACCTGGAAAACACCGACCTGCCGCCGCTGTCGCTGCTGGACGATGCGCCGCCGCAGCAGGAAACCGTGGCCGTGGAAACGCTGGAATTCACCAGCCGCCTGATCGAGAAAAAGCTGTCCGACTTCGGGGTGGAAGCCAAGGTGATGGCGGCGTATCCTGGCCCGGTGGTGACGCGCTACGAGATCGAACCGGCCACCGGCGTGAAGGGCAGCCAGATCGTCAACCTGGCGCGCGACCTGGCGCGCTCGCTGTCGCTGACCTCGATCCGGGTGGTCGAGACCATCCCCGGCAAGAATTACATGGCGCTGGAGCTGCCGAACCCGAAACGCCAGATCGTGCGCCTGACCGAAATCCTGGGTTCCAAGGTTTACAACGACAGCCATTCTCCGCTCACCGTGGCGTTGGGCAAGGACATCGGCGGCAAGCCGGTGGTGGCGGACCTGGCCAAGATGCCGCACCTGCTGGTGGCCGGTACCACCGGTTCCGGCAAGTCCGTCGGCATCAACGCCACCATCCTGTCGCTGCTGTACAAGGCCGACCCGAACGATGTGCGGATGATCCTGATCGACCCCAAGATGCTGGAAATGTCGGTGTACGAAGGCATCCCGCACCTGCTGGCGCCGGTGGTGACCGATATGCGCCAGGCCGGCCACGCCCTGAACTGGGCGGTGAACGAAATGGAGCGCCGCTACAAGCTGATGTCCAAGCTGGGCGTGCGTAACCTGGCCGGCTACAACGCCA
>CBFGQI010000290.1:0-2600 GCA_965650885.1 uncultured Oxalobacteraceae bacterium | reverse complement strand
GCGTGCAGGATGGCCGCGTGGACGCCCTGTATTACACCTTCGACGAGATCGTCAAAGTGCTGAACAGCGTCCAGCCGCACGATTGGGCCAGCTTCCTGCGCACGCGGGTCGAAGAACTGGGCCCGGTGCCGATGGACGGCATCACCCGTGCCGGCTACAAGCTGGTGTTCACCGAGAAGCCGACCGATTTCCTGAAGGCTGCCGAAGAGCGCAACAAATCGGCCGACTTCACCTACTCGCTGGGCTTCAACGTCGGCAACGAGGGCAAGATCGAAGGCATCCAGTGGGAAGGCGTCGGCTTCAAGGCTGGCCTGTCCGGCAACACCACCCTGCTGGCGGTGAATGGCCGCGCTTACAAGGCTGAACTGCTGCGCAAAGCCATCACCGAAGCGAAGGCCAGCAGGAAGCCGATCGAATTGCTGGTCAAACGCGGCCAGCAATACCGCACCGTCGCGCTGGACTACTTTGACGGCTTGAAGTACCCGCGCCTGGAACGTATCGAGGGCACGCCGGACCGCCTGGAAGCCATCCTGGCGCCGCGCCAGTAAGCCCGGCCTGGCGGGCGCGCTGCCGTGCGCCCGCCGCGTGCGCCCCGCGCTAGAGTGGGCGCCATGTACACCGTCTACACCTGGAGCACGCCCAATGGGCGCAAGCCCCTGATCATGCTGGAAGAACTCGGTGCGCCGTACCAGGTGGCGCCGGTCGATTTGCGCGAACATGAACAGTTCGCGCCGGACTTCCTGGCCATCTCGCCCAACAATAAGATCCCCGCGCTGCGCGACGAATCGCTCGCCCTGTTCGAGAGCGGCGCCATCCTCACCTATCTGGCCGAGCGGCACCGGCGCTTCCTGGCCGCCGATGGGCCACCACGCTACCGCGCCCTGCAATGGGTGTTCTGGCAAGTCGGCGGCCTGGGCCCCATGCTGGGGCAACTGGGCTTTTTCGAAAAACAGGATACGGCCCTGGCCAGGGAACATTTCGTCGCCGAAGCCGAGCGGCTGCTGAATGTGCTCGACCGCGCGCTGGCCGGCACCCCCTACGTCGCGGGCGACGAATACACGATTGCCGATATCGCCTGTTACCCTTGGGCGCAAGCGGCCGCCGAGCACCTTAAGCTGAACCTGTCCGGCAAACCCGCGCTGCAGCGCTGGCTGGCCCTGGTGGGCCGCCGCCCCGCGGTCAAACGGGCCATGGCGTGGACGCCCGCTAAGTCTTGAGGTAGCGCGCGCTCCAGGCGGCGATCAGGCTGGCCACATACACGGCATCGTCACGGCTGCTCAGCAAGTGGTCGGCCGTGTCGAGCGAAATGAAACTCTTCGGGTGCTTGGCCGCCGTGAAGATTTCCAGGGCATTGTTGATGCCCACCGTGGCATCGCCCGGCGCATGCATGACCAGCAAGGCCTTGCGCAAGCTGGCGATCTTGTTGCGCAAGCTGTGTTCGGCCACGTCTTCCAGGAATTGGCGCTTGATGCGGAACGGCCGTCCCGCCAGCTGCACCATGGCTTCGCCCTGGGCCGTGATGGCATCGATCTGCTCGCCGAAAAGATGGGTCACGTGGACCGGGTCGCTGGGCGCGGCAATGGTCACCACGGCTTGCGCTTCCGGCACGCTGCCGGCAAAGGCCAGCGTCGCCGCCCCGCCCAGGCTGTGCCCGATCAGCAGGCGCGGCGCCTGGAATTCGCGCCGCAAAAAGTCGGCCGCCGCCTGCAGGTCGGCCACATTGGAGGAGAAATTGGTGTTGGCGAAATCGCCTTCGCTGGCGCCCAGCCCGGTGAAGTCGAAGCGCAGCACGGCAATGCCATGCTCGGTCAAGGCTTGCGCGATGCGGCTGGCCGCAAACACATCCTTCCCACAGGTAAAGCAATGGGCAAACAAGGCATAGGCGCGCACGCCGGCGTCCGGCGAGTCCAGCCGCGCCGCCAGCGTGTGGCCGGCCGCCCCAGGGAATTCGAGTCGTTGTGCGTGCATGTCCGCTCCTTCCACATTGGGCCACATCATACGCTGCTTTTTGCAAGCTTACCCGCCATCGACCAGGCGGTTCAGCACCGCCTGCAATTGATCCCCCATGCGTTCCAGGTCGGCAGCGGCGTCATGCAGCGCCGCCATCTCGCCGCGCTCCATATGGCCGATGAGTTGGCGCGCCAGCGCATGCTGTGCCCCGTGCAGGCGGTCAGCGATGTTGACCAGCTGGCCGCCTTGGGGGCCCGGGACGGCGTCCTCAAACCACATGTCGAGCCGGCACTTTTCGTCGAGGAAAGCCTGCACGGGCTCGCCGCCATTGCGGACATAATTCAAGAATGCCCTGGTCCAGGCTTGATGTTCGACGCTGGCCACCAGCAACTGCGCCCTGTTGCGGTCGAGGACGCGACAGCCGGCCAGTTCCCGCGGCAGGCGCCAGGCGGCGGCCCAGGCCATCAGTTGCTGCGCCGGCATGGGACGCGCGATGCCATAGCCTTGTCCCATCAGGCAGCCCATCTGCACCAGCATACGCGCATGCGCGACGCTCTCCACGCCTTCCGCGATCACTTCGCGCTTGAAGGCAGCGGCCATGCCGAGCACCCCCTCCAGGATGGCCAGGTCGTCCGAATCGACCAGCATGT
>CBFGQI010000289.1:0-2685 GCA_965650885.1 uncultured Oxalobacteraceae bacterium | reverse complement strand
GGCCAGGACAAGATGTACAGCACCAAGCTGATCGACGTGCACTTCTGGGTCGCCACCATCGGCGTCGTGCTCTACATCGCCGCGCTGTGGATCGCCGGCGTGATGCAGGGCCTGATGTGGCGTGCGGTCAATGCCGACGGCACCCTGACCTACACCTTCGTGGAAAGCGTGAAAGCAAGCTACCCGTATTACGTGGTACGCGTGATCGGCGGCCTGTTGTACCTCGGCGGCATGTGCATCATGGCTTACAACGCCTGGATGACCCTGAAGGGTCGCGAAACCCCGCGTGCGCGCATTCCTGAACTGAGCCTGGCTGCATAACGGAGTAGAAAAAATGAAATTTTCCCATGAATGGATTGAGAAAAACCCCTGGCTGCTGATCGTCCTGGTGACGCTGGTGGTATCGGTGGGCGGCGCGGTGGAAATCATCCCGCTGTTCTTCCAGAAGTCGACCACCGAACCGGTGGCGGGCCTGAAACCTTACTCCGCGCTGCGCCTGACCGGCCGCGACATCTATGTGCGTGAGGGCTGCTACACCTGCCACTCGCAGATGGTGCGTCCGTTCCGCGCCGAGACCGAGCGTTACGGCCACTACTCGGTGGCGGGCGAGTTTGTCTACGACCGCCCGTTCCAGTGGGGCTCCAAGCGCACCGGTCCCGACCTGGCGCGCGTGGGCGGCCGCTACTCCGACGAGTGGCACCGCACCCACCTGAACAACCCGCGCGACGTGGTGCCGGAATCGAACATGCCCAACTACCCGTGGCTGGCCAAGACCAAGCTGAAGCCGGAAGAAGTGGTGCCGAAGATGCGTGCACTGAAGCGCATGGGCGACCCGTACACGGAACAGGAAATCGCCGCTGCACCGGCCGAACTGGCCAACAAGACGGAAGAGGATGCGCTGGTGGCTTACCTGCAAGGCCTGGGCACCCTGATCAAGACGAGGAACTGAAATGGAAAACTTTTTTAGCAATGCGAGCAACGTGATGACAGTGATCTCGTTCGCCACATTCCTCGGCATCGTGTGGTGGGCCGCCCGTGGCCGCTGGGACGAAGCCGCGCAGCTGCCGTTCGCTGACGAGGAGAAGAAAAATGGCTGACTTCACCAATGAATTCTGGAACCTGTATATCGTCGTCCTGACCGTCATCGGCATCGTCGGCTGTGGCGTGCTGCTGTGGTCCCAGTCGTCGGTCAAGGGCGCCGCCCTGAAATCGGTGGACGGCAAGGTCGGCACCACCGGCCACATCTGGGACGAAGACTTGACCGAGCTGAATACGCCGATGCCGCGCTGGTGGATGATCCTGTTCTACCTGACCATTGCGTTCTCGATCGGCTACCTGTGGCTGTATCCGGGCCTGGGCAGCTACAAGGGTTCGCTGGGCTGGACCTCGACCGGCGAGCACAAGGAAGAACTGGCCAAGGCCGAGAAGGAATACGGCCCGCTGTTCGACAAATACAAGGGCCAGGACCTGCAAGCCGTGGCGGCGGACCCGCAAGCGCGCGCCATCGGCGAACGCCTGTTCCTGACCTATTGCGCACAGTGCCACGGTTCCGATGCGCGCGGCAACAAAGGCTTCCCCAACCTGGCCGACAAGGATTGGCTGTATGGTGGCGAGCCAAGCACCATCAAGGACACCATCCTGAAGGGCCGTCACGGCGTGATGCCGCCGATGGGCGCCGCCGTGGGTTCGGAAAAGGATATCGAGAACGTTGCACAGTACGTCCTGAGCCTGTCGGACAGCACCCATGACCCGATCAAGTCGGTGATGGGCAAGTCCAAGTTCAGCGCCTGCATGGCCTGCCACGGCGCGACCGGCAAAGGCAACCCTGCGCTGGGCGCACCGAACCTGGCCGACAAGACGTGGCTGTACGGCGGCAGCGCCGAAACCGTGATGGAAACCATCCGCAAGGGCCGCAACAACACCATGCCTGCTTTCGAGGACTTCCTCGGCGAAGGCAAAGTGCACGTGCTGGCCGCCTACGTGTGGGGCCTGTCCAACCCTCCGGTGAAAACCGCAATGAAGTAAGTCGCAAAGCATCATGAACGCCCCTGCACCACAAGTCATCAAGATGTACGCCAAGCGCGAGGATATCTTCCCGCGCGAGGTGAAAGGACACTACACCCGCCTGCGCTGGATCTGCCTGATCCTGACCCAGCTGGTGTTCTACGGCGCCCCATGGCTGCAGTGGAATGGCCGCCAGGCCATCCTGTTCGACCTGGTGCAGCGCAAGTTCTACATCTTCGGGCTGGTCTTGTGGCCGCAGGACTTCATCTATCTGGCGGCCCTGCTGATCGCCTGCGCTTGGGGCCTGTTCCTGGTCACGGCGGTCGCGGGCCGCGTCTGGTGCGGGTATTCCTGCCCGCAAACGGTCTACACGGAGATGTTCCTGTGGATCGAACGCAAGTTCGAAGGTTCGCGCAGCGCCCAGATGCGGCTGAAGAAGGCACCGCTGTCATTCGACAAGATCTGGCGCAAGGGCGGCAAGCACGCCACCTGGCTGCTGCTCGCGCTGTGGACCGGTTTCACCTTCGTCAGCTATTTCTCGCCGCTGCACAACCTCGCCAAGGAAGCGCAGACCTTCAATTTCGGGCCATGGGAAAGCTTCTGGGTGCTGTTCTACAGCTTCGCCACCTACGGCAATGCCGGCTGGATGCGCGAGCAGGTGTGCAAGTACATGTGCCCCTA
>CBFGQI010000288.1:0-2774 GCA_965650885.1 uncultured Oxalobacteraceae bacterium | reverse complement strand
ACCTAAGTTTTTGAGAATCCAGTTACTACCACTTTCGTCGAGCACCAGCGCGCGGTCGCACTCGAACTCGTCCTGTTCATCGTTATGACCCGGCAGGGACTGGATCACAACTTCGCCGGCCTTGCGCAGCTCGGCGATTTTTTCCTTCAGTTCGGGCGCATTGCCCCACGGTGCGCGGATCGAATGCTTGCGCTCCGCGGTCGGCAGCAGGCGTGCCAGTTCGCGCAGGTCGAGCGAGAAGCCGGTGGCCGGACGCGCACGGCCGAAGGCTTCGCCGACATGGTCGTAGCGCCCGCCCCTGGCGACGGCGTTCGGCAGGCCCGGCACGTACAGCGCGAACATGGCGCCGCTCTCGTACTGGTAGCCGCGCAGGTCGGCCAGGTCGATCGCCACCTCGGCGCGGCCGATGGCCGATGCCGCCAGCGCGGCCAGTTCGGCCAGCGCATGGGTGATGCCCGGCAGCGCGGGCAGCACTTCGCGGGCGCGCTTCAGCACTTCGACGTCGCCGTACAGGTTGGGCAGCGCCAGCAGCGCGGCGCGCGTGGTGTCGTTGTAGCCGGCGGTCTGCTGCTGCAGGCCCGGCACATCCTTGCCGCGCAACAGCTGCACGATGGCTTCGTAATCCTTCTTGGCTGCCGCGTCCTGCTCCAGGATCGCGTGCAGCACGCCGACATGGGTCAAGTCCAGGCGCACCTCGGTGAAGCCGGCCAGGGCCAGCGAACCGAGCGCCAGTTCCTGGATTTCGGCGTCCGCCTCCAGCCCGGCATGGCCGTAGATTTCAGCGCCGATCTGGAACGGTTCGCGCGTGGCATGCAGGCCGGAGGGACGGGTGTGCAGCACCGAGCCGGCATAGCACAGGCGCGTGACCGTGGCGCGGTTCAGCAGGTGGGCATCGATGCGCGCCACCTGGGTCGTCATGTCGGCGCGCAGGCCCAGCATGCGGCCGGAAATCTGGTCCACCAGCTTGAAGGTACGCAGGTCGGTGTCGGCGCCGGCGCCGGTCATCAGGGACTCGACGTATTCCAGCAGCGGCGGCATCACCAGCTCGTAGCCGTAGCGCCGGAAGTTATCCAGCATCAGGCGGCGCAACTCCTCGATCTTGCGTGCTTCGGACGGCAAGACGTCGGCAATATGTTCAGGCAAAAGCCAATTCGGCATGGTTGGTGCTATTGAAATATAAACAATGCAGGCGCAACTGCGCCACCCGAAAAGCGGGTGACCAAACCGCGTATTTTACGCGAATTTGTGGCAGTGCGGGAAAATTCTAAACCGGCAAACCGGGGTCAGACCCGAGGGTCAGACCCCGGCCGGCGGCGGCCGCGGGCCCGGGGTCAGGCCCTTCGGGCCTGACCCCGCTTTGCCGGTTTTACTTACCGGCCCCCGCGCTCTTGAAGTATTTGAAGAAGTCCGACTGCGGATCGACCAGCATCACGTCAGCCTTGTTCTTGAAGGAAGCGCGATACGCCTCCAGCGACCGGTAGAACTTGTAGAACTCCGGATTGCGTCCAAACGCCTCGGCATAGATCTGCGACGCCTTGGCATCGCCCTCGCCCTTGATCTTCTGCGCTTCGCGGTAAGCTTCGGCCAGGATCACGGTGCGCTGCTTGTCCGCATCGGCGCGGATCTGCTCCGATTCGGCGGCACCAGTGGAGCGCGCCTCGTTGGCCACGCGCACGCGCTCGGCCTTCATGCGTTCATACACCGAGTTGTTGATCTGTTCGACGTAGTCGACGCGCTTCAGGCGCACGTCCACGATCTGCACGCCGATCTGCTTGGCCTCGTCCACCACTTTGCTGCGGATCGACTCCATCACTTTGCCGCGCTGGCCGGAAATCACTTCGCGCACGGTGCGCTTGGTGATCTCGTCGTTCAGCGCCGCCTTCACGATCTGCTGCATGCGGTCGCCCGCCCTGCCC
Source organism: uncultured Oxalobacteraceae bacterium (assembly GCA_965650885.1). Taxonomy (GTDB): domain Bacteria; phylum Pseudomonadota; class Gammaproteobacteria; order Burkholderiales; family Burkholderiaceae_D; genus Rugamonas. Next base: position 858 of record CBFGQI010000288.1, on the reverse strand, counting down.
TCGTCGCCACCGAAGGAGACGAAGTACAGGCGCGGATCGGTCACGCGCCATTTGACGAAGGCGTCGACCAGGATGTTCATCTTCTCGGCCGTGATGAAGCGGTCGGCTTCCTTCGGGTCGAGGGTCTGGATGCGCTTGTCCAGGTACACCACGTTCTGGAACGGTGGCGGCAGCTTGAAGTGCAGGCCGGGCTCGGAGATCACCTGCTTCACTTCACCCAGCGCGAATACGATGGCGTACTTGCGCTGGTCCACCACGAACACGGTGGAGGACAGCAGCATCAGGGCAATGAAGCCCGCAATCAGGATAGTGGCAAAACGGTTCATCAGCGGCTCTCCCTGTCACGGGAAGATTCACGCGAACGGCCATCGCGGCGGTTCGGGTCGGAAGTGGGCTCCGGCGGCAGCAGCACGGCGGCTGGCGGCGGCGCGGAGACATTGGCGGCACGTGCCTCGGTAGCGGCCACCTGGGCGATCAGCTTGTCCAGCGGCAGGTACAGCAGGTTGCTGCCAGCCTTGGAATCGACCATCACCTTGCTGGTGTTGGCGAAGATCTGCTGCATGGTGTCCAGATACATGCGGTCGCGCGTCACGGCCGGCGCTTTCTGGTATTCGACCAGCACCGACTTGAAGCGGTCGGCGTCACCGGTCGCGCTTTGCACCGTCAGTGCGCGGTAGGCTTCGGCTTCCTGGATCAGGCGGAAGGCCGCACCGCGCGCTTTCGGCACGATATCGTTGGCATAGGCCTGGCCCTCGTTCTTCTGGCGCTCGCGGTCCTGGCCCGCCTTGACGGCATCGTCGAAGGCGGCTTGCACCTGCTCCGGCGGCTGCACGCCCTGCATCGTCACATTGGTCACTT
>CBFGQI010000287.1:0-2780 GCA_965650885.1 uncultured Oxalobacteraceae bacterium | reverse complement strand
TGTTTTATGCGGATCGGGCGCAGCCGGCGCCGGAAGGGGTGCCGCCGGATGAGACTTCGCTGATCCGGGCGCTGAAGGGGCAAGTGCTGGCGGCATTGTCGCCTTAGTGCCGTCGCAACCGGTAAACCGGGGTCAGACCCGAAGGGTCAGACCCCCAACGGTCTCGCCTGAACTGACGGGGTCTGACCCTTGGGTCTGACCCCGGTTTACCGGTTCTAACGCCTCAAACTCCGCCACCCGCATCGGCCGCGCAAACAGATACCCCTGCGCCTCATTGCAGCACTTGCTGCGCAAAAACTCCACCTGCGCCTCCGTCTCCACCCCTTCAGCGACTACGCCCAGCCCCAGCGCATGCGCCAGCCCGATGGTGGCCGCCACGATCACCGCATCGTTCGGATCGCTCTCGATATCCTTCACGAACGCCCGGTCGATCTTGATCCGGTCAATCTCGAACAGCTTCAGGTAACTGAGCGACGAATACCCGGTCCCGAAATCGTCGATCGCCACCGTGATCCCGCGCGCCCGCAATTCGCGCAACAGGTTGCGGCTGCGTTCCGGATCCTGCATGGCCGCCGACTCGGTGATTTCCAGCTCCAGCAATGACGGATCGATCCTGCTCTCGCACAGCAACCGGTCCAGCAGCGGCAGCAGCCCGCTGCCGTGGCACTGGCGCGCCGACAGGTTGACCGCCAGGCGCAACTGGCCCTGCCAGCGGCCCAGCAGCGCCACCGCCTGCCGCAGCACCCACTCGCCCAGCGGCAGGATCATGCCCGACTCTTCGGCGATCGGGATAAAGCGGTCCGGCCCCACCATGCCCAATTCGGGATGGTGCCAGCGCAGCAACACTTCGGCCCCGATCACGCGGCGGCTGGCCAGCTCCACCTGCGGCTGCAGGTACAGCTCGAATTCCTGGCGCTCGAGCGCCTGCCACAGCCGGTTTTCCATCATCAGCCGCTCGTGGGTGGCGGCATTCATGGCCGCTTCGAAAAACTGGAAATTGCCGCGGCCCTGGCTCTTGGCCGCGTACATCGCCGTGTCCGCATGCTTGAGCAACGTGGCGCTGTCGGCACCGTCGAGCGGGAACATGGCCACGCCGACGCTGGTGCCGGTGTGGATGGTCTTGCCGGCCAGCTGGAACGGCTCGGCCAGCGCGGCCACGATGCGCACCGCGATCTGGCTGGCTTCCGCCGGCGTCACGCTGCCGGAGGTGACCACGATGAATTCATCGCCGCCCAGGCGGGCAATGGTGTCGACTTCGCGCAGCAGTTCGCGCAAGCGGTCGGCCACCGCCACCAGCAACTGGTCGCCGGTGGCATGGCCATGGGTATCGTTGATCTTCTTGAAGTGGTCAAGGTCGAGGAACATCACCGCCGCCGTGCCCTGGGCGCGGCGGGTCTGGGCCAGCAGCTGGTCGAGGCGCAAATTCAGCGACAGGCGGTTGTCGAGGCCGGTCAGCGGGTCGTGGTGGGCCAGCTTGTAGATGCGTTCCTGGGCGCGCTGCTGCTCGGTCAAGTCGTGCAGGATGGCGACGAAGACGTTGCCGTCGGGGAGTTCGACTTCGCTGACCGAAATGGCGATCGGGAAGATACTGCGGTCATGGCGGCGGCCGCTCGACTCGTATTCGTGGGTGGCGCCGCCGGCGATATTGCGCAGCAGGCGCGCTGCGCTATCGCTTTCCGCTTCCGGCAACAGGGTGGCCAGCGGCATGCCGGCCAGCGCTTCGGGCGCATAGCCGAACAGGCGGCCGGCCGCGGCATTGGCCGACACCAGCAAGCCGTCGGCGCCAATGGTCAGGATGGCATCGGCTGCCTTGTCGAGGATGGCTTGCAGCCGCGCCTCGCGTTCGCGCAGGCGCGCCGTGCTTTCCTTCACCTGCTGCTGGATCTGGGCCCGTTCGCCGCTGGTCAGCAGCATCAGCGCGCCCAGCAAGCCGGTCAGCATCAGGCCCGCGCTCAGCACCAGCCAGCTTTGCCAGCCGTGCTGGTGCACCATGTAGGCGGCGGAAGGCGCCAGCACCAGTTCGTATTCGCGGCCGCCGAACGTCAGCGTGCGCCAATAGTCCTCCTGGCTCGGCGCGCGCGGCAACTGGTCGACCAGGGTGGTCGGGCCCGGCGTGCCACGGTCCACCAGGCGTGCCTGCATATGTGGGAATTCAGCGTCAGCCAGGGCACCGTGCACATAGGAATCGATCTGCATCGCCAGCATCAGCATGCCGACGGCAGGCTGCCCGTCGCCGGGATCGACCGCTTGCAGCAGCACCACGCCGCTGCCTTCGCCCGGCAGCGACAGCAGGACGGGCGCGCTGGCGACCGGCTTGCCGGTCCGCAGCGCCTCGCGCACGGCTTGTGCGCGCACCGGCTCGGCCAGCCAGTCGAGCCCTTCGTAATGCCGGCGCGCAGCCGGTTCGATGAACAGGGTCACCATATGTTCGCCGGGCGGCATGGCGGCTTGCTGGTGCGCGTCATGGCGATGGGTATGGCCCGGGCCGGCCGAAGGGGCGATGACACGGAAATCGGGATGGATCTTGTCGCGCGCCCAGGCATCGAATGCAGGGCGTTCTTCGGCCGAAACCGGACGCAGCCAAGCCATCGACAGCAATTCGGAGCGCTGGTCGAGGTAGCCGTGCGCGATCTTGTCGAAGCCCTGCGCCGACATCACGCGGCCATAACGGTTGATGGCGCGCGCCATCGCAAAGGCATAACGCTCGTGCTCGCTGAAGCGCGCTTGCAGCAAGTCGCCCACCTGCTGCGCCTTGAGGCGGAAGCCTTCCAGGTGCTGCC
>CBFGQI010000286.1:0-2817 GCA_965650885.1 uncultured Oxalobacteraceae bacterium | reverse complement strand
TGATCTCGTCCAGGATGGCCTGGTACTGCGCCAGCATGGCCTTCTTGCCTTCGTCGGTGTTCGGGTATTGCTGCTCGGGGCGCGACGCCAATTGCTGCACGCGCTTGCCGATCGAACCTTCGCTCAAGCCTTCGCCTTTGAGGATGGCATCCATTTCGGCGCCAACGCGTTCGACTTCCGCCAAGCCCAGGTCGTGTACCTGCTGCGGGGTCATATTCGAGGTGGTATGGGAGCGCACGGCCCAGGCGTAATAAGCTTCGCCGTTCGGCAGGCTCCACGCGCCATTGTTGGCGGTGGCTTTTGGTTGCAGCGCAGTGAAGGCGTCAATCAGCTTGCCATACGCCGGATAGACCGCGCCCTGTACCGCCTTTTCCGTCTGCGCCAGCAAGGCGGAACGGTCGGCGTCGGACAGGTCTTTGACCTTGGCCAGCTTGTCGCGCATATTCGTGTACAGCACGTGCTCCTTGACCGGCGTTGCCACCACCGCCTTCATTTCCTTGAGGACTTTGTCGACCGTGAATTTCGGCGGGACGATGCCCTTGCTCTCGCTGAGGCGGATCGATTCCACTACCTGGCCGAACTTCACCGGGAACAGGTTCAGGCGCGCGATATACGCTTCCGCCTCGCCTTTGGTGGTGACCTGGTGCACGTCGGTCATGAACTGGGGCAGCATGCTTTGCACGCCCATCATCTGGTTGACCGGGAAGCCGTGGTAAATGAATGGTTCGCCGTCGGCCTGGATCTTCAGGAAAAAGCGCAGCGATTCATAGGACAGCTTGCCCTCGGCATCCAGGCCCTCGGTGCTGTAGCTCTCCAGGTCGGCCAGGTCTTGTTTGAGCTGCGCGACTTGTTTGGCGGTGTGGGCAGGGGAGGCATCGTCCAGCTTCTTACTATAGAAATCCAGCCAGCCCGGCAGGATGCGCATATTCGACAGCATCTCAGGGCTGTCCACCGCAAAGGCCGCGAACACGCGGGCGTAGAACCAATCCAGTTTGATCGGTTTGAAATACCAGGTATGGGCCGCCAGGGCCAGCACCAATACCAGCAGGCCGAGCGCAATACCGCCCAGCCATTTTGCTGCACGTTTCATCAGGGATGCTCCGGGGTTGTTTTTATCCTAACATCATGCCCCGGACTTGACCTTTGGTCAAGGTTGCGGCAATCGCTCGAAATGGAAGGCTGCCGGCACGCTGGCGCGCGCCATGGCCGCCAGCGGCACGGTGCGGTCGCCGATGCGCAAGGTCAGCGGCGACAGGCCGGATGGATCGTTGGCGGCCGCGTCGAGCCAGGCCAGCAGGGCATTGTCGCCGACGGGGCGTCCATTCAATTCCAGCTGCGGCAGCACTTGCGCGAAATCGCGGTCGTCGAGTTGGGCCAGCACGCCGCCGCCGCGCAGCAGCAGCTCGCCTGCTTCCGTGAGCCAGGCCGCATCGATCTCGCCGAGCGGGACGCCGGTGTGCAGCACGAAGCCATGCGTGGGATCGGTGCGCGCGATGAACGGTGTGGTTTCGAGGTTCAGGTAGACGCGCTGCGGGCCGTTCTGGAAATACCAGCAGCCCCGCTCGTCGCTCTGGTAGTTGCGAGTGATGAAGCCCACCAAGGCAGGGTTGGTCAGCTTGTCGCCCGCTTCATTGAAATGCTGCGCGCGCTCGTCGCGCATGCGCCAGTTGCCGCGCGCGTCGAGCGCCAGCCAGCCGTAGCAATGCGGCACGTTGGGCCATTTGGCCATGGCTTGCTTGACGATTTCATCCATCGCTCAAGCCTCGCATGCCTGGGTGGCCTCGGCGGCGGTCAGGAAGTTCAGCATGCGCAGCGGCAGCCAGTCCAGGCGGCCCGGCATGCGGCCGGTGGCAAAGCCCACGTGGCCGCCTTCTTCCGGATAATCCAGCAGCACCTGGCGCGATGCCTTGCGCGGCAGGTACTCGCCCGGCATGAACGGGTCGTTCTGCGCATTCAGCACCAGCGTGGGCACCGTGATATCGGTCAGCACATGCTTGGCGCTGGCGCGGTCCCAGTAATCGTCGGCATCGCGGTAACCATGCAGCGGTGCAGTGACCACATTGTCGAAGGCGTGCAGATCCTGCGCCGCCATCAAGGCATCGAGGTCGAACAGGCCGGGGAATTGCTGCAGCTTGGCCACGCATTTCGGTTTCAGCGTTTGCAGGAACATGCGCGTGTACAGGCGGCTCAGGCCGCGCGACAGGGCCGTGCCGCCTTGCGCCAGGTCGAGCGGCGCGGAGACCGAACAGGCGGCGTCGACGAATTCCGCCTGGTGCTGCGACTCGCCCAGCCAGCGCAACAAGACGTTGCCGCCCAGCGACACGCCGCAAGCGTAAAACCTGCCGGTCGCATGCGGATGCAGGCGGCGGATGATCCAGTCCAGTTCACCCGAATCGCCGGAATGGTAAAAGCGCGGCGCCAGGTTCGGCTCGCCCGAGCAGCCGCGGAAATGCGGCACCGCGCCGGACCAGCCGCGGCGCGTGATTTCCGCCATCAGGGCGCGTGAGTAATGGCTGTCGGACGACCCTTCCAGGCCGTGGAACAGCACCACGAACGGCTTGCCCGGCTGGCCGTCGACGAAATCGACATCGATGAAATCGGCATCCGGCGTATGCCAGCGTTCGCGGCGGTACCGCACGTCGGGTTTGGCTATGCAGGTAGCCGGATAGATGGTTTGCAAATGGCCGCTCGGCAGCCAGAATGGGGCGATGTAGTTCATGGCGCGGCTGGGATCGTCCCAGCGGGCGCGATCCCCCTTTTTTTTAGTGCAGAATTTGAGCGCGCGGATCGACGGGAACGGGTCCCGGCGCTACGGAT
>CBFGQI010000285.1:0-2835 GCA_965650885.1 uncultured Oxalobacteraceae bacterium | reverse complement strand
CGTTCTTCAGCAGGTTGTACAGCACGAACATCAGCAGCACGTCCGAGCCGTGGAACTGGTAATCCTCGCTGACGGTGACGCGCACCGCCGCCCGCTCGGTCCCGGCGAAGGGGTAGCAGGCCATCGCCTCATCGATGCACATGCCGACCGAATGCAGGGCGAAGCTGTCGGCCTGCATCACGCCATCGCGCGCCGAGGCCAGCAGCATGTCGACGATGAAGTTCGAGCGCGATACTTCGGCGTCGATCGAGCGCGCGATCTGGCCCAGGTGTTGCAACTGCTGCGCGCCCAGGGCGCCCTGGTGGGCCGGGCGGTAGCCGGCGATCAATTCGGGCAAGCTGCGCGCCAGCAGCCGGGTCTGGCTGCGGATGCTGGCCAGCGGCGTGCGCATTTCGTGGGCGATGCTGGCGGCGGCCGCCATCGGGTCGGCCAGCAGGTTGTGGCGCACCATGGCCAGGGCAATCAAGCCGAGGCTGGCGACGATGAAGGCGACGCCGGGCGGATACCATTCGAGGCCGTAATTGCACAGGTAATCGATGACGGCGCCGGAATAAATGCCGACGCTGACCAGGCAATAGCGCAAGCGCGTGCGCTCGGTGGAGACGGCGCGCTGTTGGCGCTTGTAGGGCAGCCAGATCAGGCGGCCGGCGATCAGCACCGTTTGCAGCAGATGCAGCGGGTGCAGCCAGCCGGCCTTGGGGTAATAGCCGAAGAAGTACAGTTGCACGCCGTCGAGCACCCAATTGCTGGCCAGCAGCAGCACGCCCAGCACGCCGGACAGCAGGTAGCTGGCGTACAGCCAGGGGCGGTCGCGCTGCGCCCCGGTCAGCTCGATCATGAAGTGGTAGAGCGTGGTGGGCAGGAACAGGATCGGCAAGTAGCCGAGGCGCGCCAGCGCTTGCGCCAGGCCGGGATCGCGGCTCATGAATAGCAACGCCCAGGCCGCTTGCCAGAAGCAGGTGGTCAGGCAGACGGCGAAGAAGGTCAGGGCGGTCTTGCTGGGCCCGCGCGAGCGAAGCACGAACAGCCCATATCCGATAAACAGGGCTGAGACCACGGCCGGTATGAGCGCATACATGGACTTACCTCAGCGGAGGAAAACGATTGTTGACAGCTTATTGGGAATAAATGCGCAAGTATTGATCTTTATCAATAGTTCAACGTGGGAATCTGCAAAAAGTATGGTGCTGGCAGTTGCCAGTGCAATTTTGGAGACTAGTACATGTACATGCACGCCCCCCTTAACGATGACACCCCGGCCGCCGCGCTCACCTTCCACCACAAGCTGTCGGTGTACCTGAAGGACTCTAACGCTTACGGCAATACGTACTTCGCCCGCTATTTCGAATGGCAGGGCATTTGCCGCGAGAAAATGCTGTTCGACTGCATTGCGCGCGACCTGTTGAAAGACCAGGGGGTGTGGATCACCAAACATGCGTCGCAGGATTACATCCAGGAGACGTTCCCGTTCCAGGAGATCGACGTGGAAGTCAACACCTACGACGTGCGGCGCTGCTCGCTGTGGCTGGAATTCCGGTTCTATGCCAACGGCCACCCGGTCGGCGTGGGCCGCCAGCAAATCGTGTTCGCCAACCACGCCAAGCAGATCACGGCGCTGCCGGAGCTCGTGATCCAGCGCCTGAAGCGTTACGCCATCAAGAAATAAGGGCGCGGCCCGTGCCCCACCGCGGGGTGCGGCACGGGACCGGCGGTCAGCGGCTTGCGGCGATCCAGGCGTCGACCTTGGATTCGAGCAGGGCCAGCGGCACGGTGCCGTCACCCAGGACCACGGCGTGGAACTTGGCCAGGGTGAACTTGCTGCCCAGCGCCTTTTCGGCTTTGGCGCGCAATTCCTGGATCTTCAGCGCGCCGGTCTTGTACGCCAGCGCTTGCGCCGGCCACACCATGTAGCGCTCGGTCTGGTTGCGCGCGACGTCGGCGTCGCCCAGGGTATCGGTCATGTACTGGATCGATTGCTCGCGCGTCCAGCCCTTGGCGTGCATGCCGGTGTCGACCACCAGGCGCACCGCGCGCAGCATTTCATCGTTCAAGTGGCCGAAGTATTGCGCCGGGTCCTCGAACATGCCCATTTCCTTGCCCAGGGTTTCGGCGTACAGCGCCCAGCCTTCGGTGAAGGCGGTGTTGCCGCCGAACTTGCGGAATTTCGGCATGTCCAATTCCTGCATCAGGGCGATGTGGAAGTGGTGGCCCGGTTTGCCTTCGTGCAGGAACAGGGTGTTCATGCCGGTGCTGCCGTATTTCTTCGGATCGGTGACCACCGACCAGAACACGCCGGGGCGCGAACCGTCCAGCGCCGGCGCGGTGTAATGGTCGGACGCGGTGTCGCGGCTCAGTTCAGGCTCCAGGCGCAAGTCCAGCTTGGCTTTCGGGATCAGGGTGAACATGGCCGGCAGCTTGGTGTCGAGCACGTCGTTGAGCTGGTGGTACACGGCTTGCACTTCTTCTTCGGTTTTGAAGGGGAAGAACTTGGGCTGCTGCGCGACCCAGGTCGGCAGGCCGGCGGCCGGGCCATCGTAGCCCAGCTTCGGCCCCAGTTTGGCGTATTCGGCCTGGATGCGCGCCACTTCGCGCAAGCCGGTCTGGTGGATCTCTTCCGCGCTCTTGCTGGTGGTGGTGGCATCGGCGATGCGCACCTTGTACCAGGCCGCGCCATTGGGCAGGGCGTTCCAGCCGGTGCTGGTGCGGCAGGCCGGGATGTATTCCTTTTCCACGAAGGCCGCCAGCTTGGCCAGCGCCGGGTTCAGCTTGTCGGCCACGGCGGCGCGGTAGGCGGCGGCCAGGCGCTGCTTGTCGGCGTCGCTGAAGCTGGCCGGG
>CBFGQI010000284.1:0-2847 GCA_965650885.1 uncultured Oxalobacteraceae bacterium | reverse complement strand
TGCGCGACCCGCGCGGCGGCGGCCGCTCCTCGGCGCGCCTGACGGCCCCGGTGGTAGGCGCCGCGGCCATTGCCAAGAAATGGCTGAAGGAGAAGTACGGCACCGAATTTGCCGGCTGCATGAGCCAGCTGGGCGAGATCGAAGTGCCGTTCGAGAGCTTCGAGCACGTGCCGTCCAACCCCTTCTTCGCCGCCACCTCCGACACGGCCCTGATCGAGCGCATGGAAGCTTACATGGACGGTTTGCGCAAGGATGGCGACTCGATCGGCGCCCGCATCGACGTGGTGGCGCGCAACGTGCCGGTGGGCCTGGGCCAGCCGATATACGACAAGCTTGACGCCGACATCGCCTACGCCATGATGGGCATCAATGCGGTGAAGGGTGTTGAAATCGGCGCCGGCTTCGACAGCGTGGCCCAGCGCGGCTCCGAGCACGGCGACGAACTGACCCCGCAAGGCTTTGTCGGCAACAATGCCGGCGGTGTGCTGGGCGGGATCTCGACCGGCCAGGACATCACGGTATCGATTGCGATCAAGCCCACTTCCTCGATCCGCACGCCGCGCCGCTCGATCGACAAGGAAGGCAACCCGGTCAATGTCGAAACCTTCGGCCGCCACGATCCCTGCGTCGGCATCCGTGCCACGCCGATTGCCGAAGCGATGCTGGCACTGGTGCTGATGGACCACGCCCTGATGCACCGCGCGCAGTGCGGCGACGTCAAGGTCGCCACCCCGGACATCAGTAAAGCGCGCGGTTAAGTGATCCCGGCCCAGGCTTTCGGGTTCGCGCTTTTCCTCTTCTGCTATTACGCTTACGCCGGTACTTTTTCCACTTACGCCAGCCTGTATTTCCAGGGCAGGGGGATGTCGGTCGCGCAGATCGGGATCCTGATGTCGCTGATCCAGGTACTGCGCATTTTCGGCCCCAATGTGTGGGGCTATGTCGCGGACCACTCCGAGCGGCGCGTCTTCGTGCTGCGCCTGACCGGCGCCGCGGCGCTGGTATCGTTCTCGGGCTTCCTCTTCGGCAGCACCTTCGCGCACTTCTTTGCGGCCATGGTGCTGCTTAACCTGTTCACCAGCGCCCAGGGCCCGATCTGCGAAGCGCTCATGCTGTCGGAAATGCGCGGCGACCTGACGTATTACGGCCGCATCCGGCTGTGGGGGTCGATCGGCTTCATCGTCACGGTGATGCTGTCGTCCTTCCTGATGGATTGGCAGGGCACCGATGCGCTGATCTGGTTCTGCGGCGTGCTGCTGGTTTTCGTGCTGGGCGCCGCCTTCAGGCTGAAGGAAGTGCCGCGCGTGAGCCACAGCGGCAAGCCGCCGGCGCTGCTGGCCGTATTGCGCAAGAAGGAAGTCCTAGCCTTCTTTGCTTCCACCGCATTGATGGTCTCGGCGCACGCTTCGCTGTACACCTTCTACTCGCTCTACCTGGAAAAGCAGGGCTACAGCAAAACCGTCACGGGCCTGATGTGGTCCGTCGGCGTGGTGGCGGAAGTGCTGTGCTTCTATTACCAGGCGCCCCTGTTCAAGCGCTGGGGCGCCCGGCGGCTGATGTATGCCTGCCTGGCCTTGGGCGTGCTGCGCTTTGCCATGATCGGCGCCGGCGCCCAATCGCTGGCCATGCTGGTGCTGGCGCAGCTGATGCACGCGGCGACGTTTGCCTTGCACCACTCGGCTTCCGTGCAGACGATGCAGCGCTGGTTCAGCGGGCCGTTGCAGGCGCGCGGGCAAGCGCTGTACATCAGCATTTCCTACGGTGTCGGCGCCAGCATTGGCAGCCTGGCGCTGACCCAGGTATGGGAAAGCGCGGGGCCGCCGGCCATCTACTACGTGGCATCGGGATTGGTGGCGGCGGCCGCCGTCGCCGCTGCGCTGAGCTACCGCTGGCAGCGGGACTGATCAGGCAGCGCGGTTGACGGTGTCGACCTGATGGCGGCGCTCGGCCGCCTTCATCACCAGCCCACGGATGTCGTTCAGCAGCGAAAACTCGGTCGGGCTGAGATGGATGGCGGGGAAGGAATCGTCCCAGTCGCCGTACAGGAAACCGGTCGGCTGGCCGCTGGAGCACAGCGGCAGGATCACGAAGCTGCGCGCATCGCTGAGCGTATCACGCCACCAGGCGGGCAGCTTGGCGGCGAATTTCGGATCGGCCGCATTCTCGATAAAGATCACGCGGTCGCTGCTGAGGGCGGCGTGGAACACATTCGGCTCATAAGCGTCCGGGAAGTGCATGGACGGCAGGTGCTCGCGCACGCCATCGCCCAGGCACATGCGCGCCCCATACTTGCCCTCGCGGCGGTTGCGCACGAAAGCGACCGCACGGCTGAACTGCAAGCCTTTGAACACGGTCTCCAGCGCGATCGATACCATCTGGCCCGGGCTGGCGCTTTCCAGCGAATCGCGCATGTCGGACAGGCCGCTGAGCAGGATATTGTTGCCGGCAGCGCGCTGGCGGGTTTGGGCCAGGACCTTGGCACGGCGCTCGGCCGGCTTCGATAGCGGGGCGATCGACAGGTCGCTTGCCGCCACCACCTTGGCTTGCTCGATGGCCTGTGCCAACTGGTCGGTACTGACGCCGATCATCGCCGAATAGCGCGCCGTGATGCGCTTGACTTCGGCCGCGCCTTCTTCGCTGTCATGCCACAGGGCGCCGGCGCAAATGCTCGACATGGTGGACACGCCCGCCACCCAGTCTTCCTGGCTGAGCGGCTCGGCCGGCATGTCGCCGGACGGGGGCACCAGGGTGCGCATGCCCGAGATCAGGTTGGCCGGCAAGCCCCAATGCAGGGCGGCGGCGCGGCCGATATCCTGCAGGCTCAGGCCGAGCAGTTCGGCGGCAGCG
>CBFGQI010000283.1:0-2927 GCA_965650885.1 uncultured Oxalobacteraceae bacterium | reverse complement strand
ACCAGACCGTGCTGCGCGGCTCGCACCCGGAACAGTCGCATTTCCCGGCCGACCTCTACCTGGAAGGCTCGGACCAGCACCGCGGCTGGTTCCACTCTTCGCTGCTGACTTCCTCGATGCTGAATGGCCGCCCACCGTACAAGGCGCTGCTGACGCACGGCTTCGTGGTCGACGGCGAAGGCAAGAAGATGTCCAAGTCGATCGGCAATACCGTGGCGCCGCAAAAGGTGTCCGACACGCTGGGCGCCGACATCCTGCGCCTGTGGGTGGCCGCCACCGACTACACTTCCGAGCTGTCGATCTCGGACGAGATCCTGAAGCGCGTGACCGAGTCCTACCGCCGCATCCGTAACACCTTGCGCTTCCTGCTGGCCAATACCTCGGACTTCGACCCGAAGGCCAACGCCGTGCCGGCGGCCGAACTGCTGGAGATCGACCGCTACGCACTGGCCAATATGGCTGCGCTGCAGGTCGAACTGGCGGCGCACTATGAGCGCTACGAATTCCACCCGGTGGTGTCCAAGCTGCAGAACTTCTGCTCCGAAGACCTGGGCGGCTTCTACCTGGACATCCTGAAAGACCGCCTGTACACCAGCGCGGTGGACAGCAAGGCGCGCCGCTCGGCGCAGACCGCGCTGTGGCACATCACCCAGTCGCTGCTGCGCCTGATGGCCCCGATCCTGTGCTTCACCGCCGAAGAGGCGTGGGGCTTCTTCGCCGGTGAAGAAGCATTCAAGGCCAGCGACGAGACCATCTACACCCAGACCTGGTGGGAACTGCCGCAACTGGCCGATGCCGAAGCCCTGATGGCCAAGTACGCCACCATCATCGCGGTGCGCGCCGACGTGACCAAGCGGCTGGAAGAGCTGCGCACCTCGGGCGCGATCGGCTCTTCGCTGCAGGCCGAGCTGGAGGTGAAGGCCGCCGGCGACAAGTACCAGGTGCTGGCTTCGCTGGATGATGACCTGAAGTTCATCTTCATCACGTCGCTGGCGAAGGCGGTCGAAGTGGCCTCCGAAGCGGAAGAAGCGGTGAACGTGGCGGCTTCGTCGGCGCAGAAATGCGAGCGCTGCTGGCACTACCGCGCCGACGTGGGCGCGCATGCCGACCATCCGGGACTGTGCGGGCGCTGCCATGCCAACCTGTTCGGCGCTGGTGAAGCGCGCAAGTTCGCTTAAAACCGGTAAGGCGGGGTCAGACCCGAAGGGTCAGACCCCAGTCCGCGGCGGCCGCGTCATCGGGGTCTGGCCCTTCGGGCCAGACCCCGGTTTACCGGTTTTAGCAAGCAAACAGAAAAATCAAACAATGGCCACCAAAAAAACCTTCAGCACCAAATCCTCCAGCGGCAGCATGACCCCATGGCTGGGCATTGCCGCCATCATCATCCTGCTCGACCAGCTCACCAAGATCACGATCACCAAAATGTTCGTGTACGGCGAAGAAAAGTTCATCACCAGCTTCTTCAACCTGGTCCTGGCTTACAACAAAGGCGCCGCCTTCAGCTTCCTCGACAAGGCGGGCGGCTGGCAGCGCCACTTCTTCATCGCCATCGGCATCGGCGCCGCGCTGTACATCATCTACCTGCTGAAACGCCACAACGGCCAGCGCCTGTTCTGCTGGGCCCTGTCCCTGATCCTGGGCGGCGCCATCGGCAACGTGATCGACCGCATCGCCTACGGCCACGTGATCGACTTCCTTGACTTCCACTGGAAGGGCTTTGGCCACTTCCCGGCCTTCAACATCGCCGACACCGCGATCTGCATCGGCGCCGCCCTGTTCGTCCTCGACGAATTGCGCCGCGTGAACAAGTAGGAGCAGCACCATGGAACTGACTGGCAAGAAAATCGTCCTCGGCCTGTCCGGCGGCGTGGCCTGCTACAAGGCCGCTGAACTGTGCCGCGCACTGACCAAGGAAGGCGCCTCGGTACAGGTCGTGATGACCGACGCCGCCACGCACTTCATCACCGAAGTAACGATGCAGGCGCTGTCCGGCAAACCGGTGTTCAGCAGCCAGTGGGACCCGCGCGTCAACAACAATATGGCCCACATCGACGTGACGCGCGATGCCGACGCCATCCTGATCGCCCCCTGCTCCGCCGACTTCATCTACAAGCTGGCGCATGGCGTGTGCGACGACCTGCTGTCGACCATGTGCCTGGCCCGTCCGCGCAATTTGCCGCTGCTGATCGCGCCGGCCATGAACGTGGAGATGTGGTCCAACCCGGCCACCCAGCGCAATGTGGAGCAGGTGCGCGCCGACGGCATCGCCGTGTTCGGCCCGGCCGCCGGCGACCAGGCGTGCGGCGAAGTGGGCCTGGGCCGCATGCTGGAACCGGAGCAGCTGCTGGCCGAAATGATCGCCGCCTTCCAGCCCAAAGCCCTGGCCGGCAAACGCATCCTGGTCACGGCCGGCCCCACTTTCGAAGCCATCGACCCGGTGCGCGGCATCACCAACCTGTCTTCCGGCAAGATGGGCTATGCCGTGGCGCGCGCCGCGCGTGAAGCCGGCGCCGACGTGACCCTGGTGTCCGGCCCCGTCGCCCTGGCGACGCCATTCGGCGTGGAACGCCACGACGTCAAGAGCGCGCAGCAAATGTTCGACGCCGTGATGGACCATATTGGCGGCCAGCACGTATTCATCTCCGTCGCCGCGGTGGCCGACTGGAAGGTAATCAACCCGAGCGCGCAAAAGGTCAAGAAGACCGGCGACGGCAGCGTGCCGGAACTGAAGTTCGAACAGAACCCCGACATCCTGGCCAGCGTGGCCGCCCGCACCAGCCTGGCAGGCTGGCCTTATTGCGTAGGCTTTGCCGCCGAATCGGAAAACCTGATCGAATACGGCGCCTCCAAGCGCGAACGCAAGGGCATCCCGCTCCTGGTCGGCAATATCGGCCACAACACCTTCGGCCAGGACGACAACACCATCA
>CBFGQI010000282.1:0-2994 GCA_965650885.1 uncultured Oxalobacteraceae bacterium | reverse complement strand
TTCCTCGGCATCAACCAGTGCGCCGCCATGCTGACCGGCATCCTGGCGCGCGAAGCCATCGGCGCCAACAACCCGGTCCTGAACCAGTTCTGGGAAGTGTCCTCGTGCCGCGCGCAAGCGCTGGTGTTCATCGCGCGCAAGCTGCGCCTGGCGCCGCAGGACATCGCCCATACCTTCGGCCTGTTCTGCGACATCGGCATCCCGATCCTGATGGCGCGCTTCGCGGACTATGGCCAGACGCTGGACATGTGCAACGGCGCCGCCAACCGCAAGGTCACCGAGATCGAAGATGCGCGCCATGCCACCAACCATGCCGCCATCGGCTGCCTGCTGGCGCGCAATTGGGGCCTGTCGCCTGACGTGTCCTGGGCCATCCTGCACCACCACGATTACGAAGTGCTGGGCGACGAAGCCACCGACGACGCCATCCGCTCGCTGGTGGCCGGCGCCGTGCTGGCCGAGCGCGCGATCCAGCGCTACCACGGCAACAGTGAAGCGCTGGAATGGGCCAAGGGCGGCGCGGACGCCTGCCGCCACCTCGGCATGAACGAGGATGAAACCGCCGACCTGCTGGACGAACTGCACGAAACCTTCCATATGGAACACTAAGCCGCATGAGCAAGACCAAGAACAAGCGCCCAGCACCACGCAAACCGAATTCCCTCCCCGCCGACAAAGACCATCTCCTGAGCCAGGAACTGTGCAGCCTTGCGCTGGCGCAGGATCCCGGTCTGCGCCATGCCGTGCGGCGCCACCTGCGCCAGGGCAAGGATGGCGTGCTGGCCGGCGCCATCGACCTGGCGCGCGGCGAGGATGCCGACGCTTACCGCCTGCTGAAGGAAACGGTGGAAGAGGATGCCGGCACCGTCGTGCTGCGCAAGGGCGACGGTCCGGAAATGGAGATCAACGCCTTCGCCATCCCGCTGTTCGTGCACAGCCAGGGCGGCTTGCGCGAAGCGGAAGGCTTCCAGGATGAGCAAGCGTATGCCGCCCTGCTGGCGAGTTTCACCGACGCCGGGCTGGAAGGCCCGCGGGCCAAGGTGGCGCTGGTGCAGCACGCCTACGACCTGGCCGAGATGCAGGGCATCGGCTACAGCCAGCTCAATGCCATGGTGCACGAGGCGGCCGCCACGCTGATGGACAAGAAGGTGGCGGAAGCGCCCGCCCTGCTGCGCAGCATCGCCGGCTGGCAGCCGGCCGCGTTCAGCGCCGACGACGAGGCGGTCGAGCTGCGTTTCCTGCTGGGCTTTGCGCTGAAGCGCGCCGACGACCCGTTCTATGCCATGCCGCCGGCCGGCAAGCAGCAGGATGCCTGGTTCGCAGCACGCATGCGGCGCTACCAGGACTGGACCGTCTCGGCGGCGCCGCTGGTGCAGCGCTGCCTGGCGGCCGGCGGCCGGGACCTGCGCCTGAACTTCCTGTACCAGGACTTGTTTTACGGCGCCCTGCAGCAAGGCCGCTCCGAACACTGGATGCTGGCCATGATGGCCGAATTCGGCGCGGCGCTGGCGGCGCATGGCCCGGCGCGCGCCGTCATCACCCTGGTGGAAGCCGACGATGAGGCCGCCCTCGGCGTGCAATTGCTCGGCGCCGCCGGGGAACTGGCGCACGCCGACCGCCGCCTCGACCTCGGCGACGACGTGGAAGCCGAAATCGACGACTTGCGCGATGCCCTGGGCACCCTCGGCATCGACGATATTACCGTTGAATTGACAGCCCCCTGAGACACGCACATACTAGTTTCATAGAGGTGAGGAGACGCCACCATGAAACTACTGTCAACATTGATTTTTGCTGCACTGCTGGCCGGCTGCGCCAGCGCGCCGCCGCAAGTCACGGCGCCGCAGCGCGCGCTGTTCAGCGATGCCGCCTTCACCAGGCCGGCCGACATGGTGACCGCCGACCAGATCTTCGCGCTCACCCCTGAAATGAAGGCGTATGCGGCCAAGATCCGCGTCATGCGCCGCACCAAGGCACAGCACGAAGCGCTGTTCGAAGCGCTGTACCAGCGCGACCAGCTGCGCCTTGAATACGATTCCGAAATGACGCGCACCGCCGCCCAGGCTTTCGAGGCCCGCTCCGGCAACTGCCTGTCGCTGGTCATCATGACGGCCGCTTTTGCGCGCGAGCTGGGGCTGGATGTGCAGTTCCAGCGCATCACCAGCGAGGACACCTGGAGCCGTTCCGGCTCGCTGTATTTCAGCAGCGGGCACGTCAACCTGGTGCTGGGCAAGACCGGTTTCGAACCGACCAATATCTTCGACCGCTCGCAGTCGGTGACCATCGACTTCCTGCCGCCGCCGGACGCCGAAAAGATGCCGACCGAAGTCATTTCGGAGCGGCGCATCGTCGCCATGTACATGAACAACCGCGCGGCCGAAACGCTGGTACAGGGGAAGATCGACGATGCCTACTGGTGGTCGCGCGCCGCCATCGAACATGACCCTGGCTACCTGCTGGCCTATAACACCATGGCCACGATCTACCAGCGCCACGGTGACCTGGCGCAGGCCGACCGCACGCTGCGTTTCGCCCACCAGCACGACCCGCTCAACACCGTAATCCTGTTCAACCTGTCCGAAGTGGCGGCAGCGATGGGCAACAAGGCAGATGCGGCGAAGTTCAAGGCCGACCTGGCGCTGCTGGAACCCTACCCGCCGTTCCACTTCTTCCACCTGGGCCAGCAAGCCATGAATGAAGGCGACTACCGCAAGGCACGCTCCATGTTCGTACGCGAAGTGCAGCGCGCGCCCTACTACCACGAATTCCACTTCTGGCTGGCCAAGGCTGCTTTTGCGCTGGGCGACCTGAAGGAAGCCGACAAGCATATGGGCCTGGCCTTGCTCAACAGCACCACCCGCAACGACAGCGCCATCTACGCGGGCAAGCTGGCCAACCTGCGCATTTACGAATCGCGGGCCCGTCTTCGACCGGGAAAGATCTAAATAACCCCGGTGCCAGGTCCTGACACGCGCAGCGTGTTGGGCCCTGGCA
>CBFGQI010000281.1:0-3023 GCA_965650885.1 uncultured Oxalobacteraceae bacterium | reverse complement strand
AAACCACTCCTGGCTGCCACTGAGGGGCTTGCCAAGGCGCTGCAGTTTGGTATCCGAGCTGCCGATCTCCCAATCGAAGTCGTGCTGGCTGGCGCTGGCCGGCGCGGCCGCCAGCGCAGCAGTGATGGCGCAGAACAGCCATGCGGGAAGTTGGGCAAGTTTCATAAATGGATCTTAGCCCTGGTGCCGCTGCCGTAACAGGGCCAGCCCGCGCGTATTTTCTGGGGCCACGCGGCGCCAAGGCATGGACGCCCGCCAAGCCCCGCGCAAGGCCGGCAGCGGCGTGAAGCGCCCCAGGCCGGACGGGGATTTGCAGATCGACAATGGCGGGCCCGGCGCCGGGCCGCCATGCGGTCAAGATGCGACACCTGGCCCGCGCACGAGTTGCCACTGGGCATTTATCCGGCGGTTCTGTGCTACCCTGTGCGTGTCGACTGTTTCGATGTCTTTGGGCGGCTCCGCGCCGCCGCTCCGCTCCCTTCCCCGCCCCTGAAGGATGAATTGTTCCAATCCGGCTGTCGCGTTGCGCGTGGCCAGTGTTTGCCATCACCTACCAGAGAGAGGGACCTGTGGCTGCGTTTCCAGTCAGCGTCAGCAATATCGTGCGCCGTTTCGGCCTGTCTGCCGCCGTGCTGCTGGCCGGGGCAGCGGCCTCGGCCTATGCCTATGTCGCCACGGTCCAGCACAGCCGAGCGGAACAGCTCGACGAACTGCAGGATGCGGCGCGCAGTTACGAATCGCAGCTGCGCTACCGCCTCAACCAGTACGTCGGCGCCGGCCAATCGCTGGGCGCCTTTTTCAGCGCCTCGGGCCGGGTCGAGCCGCGGGAATTCGACAATTACTTGAAAGCCAGCCATCTGTTCGAACGCCTGGAAGGCAGCAGTTCCTTCGGCTTCCTGCCCATGGTGCCGGCGGCGCAGCTGCGGCGATTCGAAGCGGACGCCGGCCGGGCTTTCCCCGGCTACCGCGTCAGCGGGCCGCGACCCGGCGCCGACGCCTATTTCCCTTTGCTGTACGGCCAGCATGCGAGCGATCCCCGCCGCGCGGACGCCTTGCGCGGCGTCGATTTCTCCGCCGTTCCCGACCGCTGGGAAGCGATGCGTGAAGCGGACTTGCGCGACGAGCCGGTGGCCACCCGGCGTCACGCGGCCCTGCGTCACGCCGGCAAGGCCCAGGTGGTCATGCTGTTTTCGCCGGTGCGGGGCGTAAGCCAGGACGGCGGCCGTTCCGTTGGCACCCTGAAAGGCTTCACTTTTTCGGCCATGTACATCGACCGTCTGTTCCTCGGCTTCGACCATGGGCGCCTGGCCAGGCTGTTCGACCTGGAAGTGTTCGAGGACCGGGCCGCTGCCGGCAACGTCCTGTTCGATGCTGACGGCGTGCCGCACAGCTTGCAGCAGGACGCGGAGCATGTGCTGGCCCACCAGGCCGAAGTGCAGTTTGCCCACCGCAAATGGTTGATCTTTTTCTATGCCAATAATACCGCGCTGGCACCGCGCTCAGCCCATGCCGGCGCGCAGGTGCTGGCCATCGGATTGCTGCTGACCGCGATCGCCGGCTATGGCGCAGCGGCCTGGCCGCGCTACCAGCTGCGCCGGCGTGCGACGCGCGACGTCAGCGAACGGTTCTCCGGCTTTTTCGAAAACCACCCCTTTGCCGCCTATGCGCTGGATCGGCACGGGCGCATCCTGCACGCCAACCAGCAATTGGCGGAGGAACTTGGCGTGTCGCGCGCAGCGCTGATCGGGGCGCCGATCGACAGCTTTATCGCGGAAGAAGACCGGGCCGGCGCCGCCAGCCGGTTCGAGGAAGCCATGGCTGGCAATGCCGTCGCCTATCCCATCCGGATCACGGGCGCGCTTGGCCGTACTTTCGACATGTCGATCGTACTCATGCCCATGAATGCCGGCGGCCAGGTGACCCATGTGCTGGGCTTTGCCGAAAACATCACCGACCGTAAGCAGGCCGAGCTGGCGCTGCACGAATCGCGCCAGATGCTGCAGCTGATTATCGACAACATTCCGCAAAGCGTGTTCTGGAAAGACCTGGACAGTGTCTTTGTCGGCGGCAACCGGTCCTTGCTGGAAGATGCCGGGCTGGACAGCGTTGACCAGTTGGCCGGCAAGACCGACCACCAATTGCGCTGGCACGCACAGGCCGACCACTTCCGCCAGGTCGACCTGGAAGTGATGGGGACCGGCGTCGCGCGCCTGAAAATGCAGGCAGCCGACCACCGGCGCGACGGCACGCCCTGCTGGATCGAAACCAGCAAGATCCCGCTCAAGGATGAACAGGGCAGGGTGGTCGGGGTGCTGGCGGTCACGGAAGACATCACGGCGCGCAAGTACATGGAACAGGAATTGTTCCGGCGCGCCAATTACGATGCGCTGACCGGCTTGCCGAATCGCGGCTACCTCGACAACCATTTGGCCGAAGCCGTCAAGCGCGCCCAGCGGCGCGACGGGCTGGCGCTAATGTATTTCGATATCGACCGCTTCAAGCACATCAACGATAGCCATGGCCACGACGTCGGGGACGAGGTGATCCGCATGTTTGCCAACCGGACCCGTGCCGTGCTGCGTGAGGCCGATTTCATGGCCCGCCTGGGCGGCGATGAATTTGTCCTGGTGGTGGAGGGGCTGGGCGAACGGGAAGATGCTGCCGTGATTGCGGAAAAGCTGGTGGCGGCCATGGCCCCGCCGTTCGTGATTGCCGGTATCCGGCTGCAGGTCAGCACCAGCATCGGTGTCGCCCATTTCGAACCCGGCATGTCGGCCGATACACTGGTGAAGGCTGCCGACCAGGCCATGTACGAAGCAAAGCGTGCCGGCCGGAATTGCTTCCGCCAAGCAGCGTCCCTGGACCCGCGCAATTCAATGCACGCCTGACGCCGGCGCTTGCCGGCCGCGATCCCGTTGTGCTTCCATATCTGCACGGCAATGGTACCTGTTGATTTGGGTTAAAGCCAGCGCGATAACGCAGCGTGATACATTAAGTGATGACCCCGCAATGGACCCGTACTT
>CBFGQI010000280.1:0-3034 GCA_965650885.1 uncultured Oxalobacteraceae bacterium | reverse complement strand
GCGCTGTCCGAAGCTTCGCAGAAGCTGGGCGAGAAGATGTACGCTGACATGCAGGCGCAGCAAGGCGCGGCCGGTGCCGCCGGTGCGGGCGCAGCAGGTGCGGGCGCCGGCGCGGAAGCCAAGCCGGCCCAGGACGACGTGGTCGACGCCGACTTCAAGGAAGTCAAAGACAGCAAGTAAGCTTCAAATCCGGTCAACACAATGACCCGCCGAGCCGAGCATCCATCAGGGGCTCGCTCGGCTTTTTCGCATAAATTGGTACACCATGGCAAAGCGTGATTTTTACGAGATCCTCGGGGTCGCTAAGAACTCGTCCGAAGACGAAATCAAGAAAGCCTATCGCAAGCTCGCGATGAAATACCATCCGGACCGCAATCCGGATAGCAAAGAGGCTGAGGAAAAGTTCAAGGAGGTCAAAGAGGCCTACGAGATGCTGACCAACCCGGAAAAGCGCGAAGCGTACGACCGCTACGGCCACGCCGGCGTTGACCCGAATATGGGCGGCATGGGCGGCGGCGGCGGCTTCGGCGGCTTTGGCGACGCCTTCGGCGACATCTTCGGCGACATCTTCGGCGGTGGCCGCAGCCGCTCGTCCGGCCCGCAGGTCTACCGCGGCGCCGACCTGCGCTACAACCTGGAAATCACCCTGGAGCAGGCCGCCCACGGTTTCGACACCACCATCCGCGTGCCGTCCTGGGACAAGTGCGACACCTGCCACGGTTCCGGCGCCAAGCCGGGCACCTCGCCGGTCACTTGCTCCACCTGCGGCGGCCACGGCCAGGTACGCATGCAGCAAGGCTTCTTCAGCATCCAGCAGACTTGCCCCAAGTGCCACGGCACCGGCAAGATCATTCCCGAGCCATGCCCATCGTGCTCCGGCGCGGGCCGCATCAAGCGCAACAAGACGCTGGAAGTGAAGATCCCGGTCGGCATCGACAACGGCATGCGCATCCGCTCCACCGGCAACGGCGAGCCGGGCACCAACGGCGGGCCGCCGGGCGACCTGTACGTCGAAATCCACATCAAGCCGCACCCGGTATTCCAGCGCGAAGGCGACGACCTGCACTGCGAGATGCCGATCAGCTTCGCCAAGGCGGCGCTGGGCGGCGAGATCGAAGTGCCGACGCTGGATGGCAAGGTCTCCTTCACCGTGCCGGAAGGCACCCAGTCCGGCAAGACCTTCCGCCTCAAGGGCAAGGGCATCAAGGGCGTCCGTTCCGGCTATCCGGGCGACCTGTTCTGCCACGTTGCCGTCGAGACGCCGGTCAAGCTGACCGAAAAACAGAAGGAATTGCTGCGTGAATTCGAGCGCTCCACCACCGAAGGTGGCGCGAAGCATAGCCCCCAGACCAAGTCCTTCATGGACAAGGTCAAAGACTTCTTCGAGTGAGACATATGAGCGACGACGTATTGAAGCACCTGCTGGACAACAACCGTCAATGGGCGGAGAAAAAGGTCGCCCAGGATCCCGACTACTTCCACGACCTGTCGATGGTGGCGCCGGAATTCCTGTGGATCGGCTGCTCCGATTCGCGCGTGCCGGCGAACGAACTGCTGGGTCTTCCGCCGGGCAAGGTGTTCGTACACCGTAATATCGCCAACGTGGTGGTGCACTCCGACCTGAATTCGCTGTCGGTGCTGCAGTTCGCCACCGAGGTGCTGAAGGTCAAGCACGTGATCATCGTCGGCCACTACGGCTGCAAGGGCGTGCACACCGCCCTGACCGGCGGCCGCGTGGGCCTGGTCGACAACTGGCTGCGCCATGTGCAGGACGTGGCGCAAAAGCACGAGCGCTACCTGGGCTCGGCGCTGGCCGACGTCGGCAAGCAGAGCGAGCGCCTGTGCGAACTGAACGTGGTGGAACAGGTGGTCAACGTCTGCCAGACCACCATCGTGCAGGATTGCTGGGACCGTGGCCAGGAACTCACCGTGCACGGCTTCGTGTACGGTTTGAAGGATGGCCTGCTGCACGACCTGGGCATGAACATCAGTTCCCTGGCCGACCTGCAGCCCTGCATCGACGCCCGCCTGGCCGCCTACGCCAACCAGTAAGCCGGCCAAAAAAGCATGTACACTTCGGTGCATGCTTAAATCCCTCACCGCATTCCTCGCCGCCCTGGGCGCTTCGCGCGCACGGGGCGCGCAGGGCTTCCAGCCCAGCCGGCAGCTTGCCGTCCAGGCCGGCGACGTGCTGGCCCAACCGCTGCCCGATGGCCAGGGCTGGAGCACGCTCAAAGTGTTCGCAGTCGAGGGCGCGACCGCGCATTGCCTGACGTACGAAGCGGTCGCGCGCAAGCCGACGCTGGCAACGCTGGCGCAGATTGCCGTGCGCATGGCCCATGCGCCGCGGCCGCCGGCCGCGCTGGCCGAGGGCTGGGAACTGCTCGGCAACCAGCCCGCCACGGGGCGCGAGCTGCAAGGCTTGAAGTACATGGATTTCGCGCTGTACGTGCGGCTGACGGGGCAGGATGCCGCCGCCATCATGCGCGCCGCCGCCGGGCATTTCGCGCGCGCCGGCACCCATGCCGCGGAAGGCCGCCGCATCGAGGCCATCAACGAATACGGCAAGGCGATCGAGCTGTATCCGGCCTACACCGATGCGCTGGACCAGCGCGCCTTCGCCTTCATGGAGCTGGGCTTGCACCAGCAGGCGCTGCGCGACCTGGACGAATCGCTGTACCTGAACCCGGATGGCATGTCGGCCTTCTTCTGCAAGGGCGAGTGCCTGATGAAGCTGGGGCATCTCGACGAAGCGGAAGCCATCTTCACCGAAGGCCAGCAGCGCTTTCCCGAGCATGCCGGCCAGTTCAACGAATTCCTCAAGCGTACCCGTGCCTTCGCGCTGACGGGACGTCCCGCCTGAGCTGGAAATCGAGGAAGTCGCGCGCCGTGCGGCGTGGCGCTTCCATGATCGGCAAGTGGCCGATCCCTTCCATCAGCAACACCCGGCTGTTCGGCATCAGGGCCGCCATGGCGGGCGCGCCGGCCGGGCTCAGGATGCGGTCTGCCGTGCCCCACACGATCAGCGCCGGCG
>CBFGQI010000279.1:0-3174 GCA_965650885.1 uncultured Oxalobacteraceae bacterium | reverse complement strand
AGGTGTCGGAGCAGTCGATCCGGCGCTATTCGCAAAGCTGCCTGATTCGCAGCATGACGTCGGCCAACTGCCGCCTGTCGGCTTTCCGCGAGCAATACCCGGGGCTGGAGCAGCGCATTTCGCAGAAAGCGCTGGCCTCCTTCCTTGGCATTACCCCGCAGTACATGTCGACGCTGTTGCGCCAGAGCAAAATGGCGGATTGCCAGAGCTGACCCCGACTTTCAAGCTGCTTCCTGCTCGCGGCGCATCAGCTGCGACAGGTAGGCCGGCGTGATCTGCAGGTAGGACGCCAGCACCTTTTGCGATATCCGGCGTTCCAGGTTCGGATATTCCGTCCGGAAACTGGCCAGCCGCTCGTCGGCGCTCGATGCCGTGTGGGTGACGAAGCGCCGTGCCTGGCTGCACACCGCGAACTCCAGCATGCGCGTCATGTACGCCGTCAGCACGGGATGCTGGGCGCGGGCAATGCTCATCTGCTCCCAGTCGAAGCGGAAGCCCTGCACCGAGGTTTCGGCCACGATGAAGGAGCGCGCCGGCTGCTCGCCGCGGAACTCCAGCAAGTCTTCGTAGGCGTTCGAAATATGCCCCTCGGTGGCGAAGCGCATCGTGACCTCGTTGCCGCCTTCGCTGACGTAGCCGACCCGGGCCACGCCGCCCGTCAGCCAGAACACGTCGCGCGAGGTTTGTCCCACGCGCTGCAGCAGCTCGCCGCGGCGGGCCGCAAACGGCACCGCCAGCGGTGCGATGCAGCGGGTGGTTTCGTCAAAGAGATGCTCGTCGACGGCGTAGCGCGCCATCATGTCGGCCTTGAAATGTTGCCGAAGCTTTAGGAAATGTTGACTCATTGCGCCCCAGTAATGTCTTTTTAGTTTTACTACATCTGGTCAGGCCAGATTTAGTTCATTCTAAAAACAAGTGGGCCGGCATTTCGATCAACTACTTGAACTTTCGGTGAAAATTTTCATACGCGGCCAAATGCACAACACCGGCCAGGCGCTTGACCAGGCCGTCCATTTGCTCTGGTGCAACTTGGCCGTAACCCAGCGCCAAACCTTGCCAGTTGCTGTGGCCGGCTACGGCGTGGGTGCTGAGGGCATTGGCGATCATCCCTTCCTGCTCCAGGGCGCGGCGGCTGATCTCCACGTCGGACAGTCGCGGGTCTTGCCAGCGCAGTGCCAGGTGCATGCCGGCGGAGGCGCCCTTCACGCTGGCGATGCTGCCCAGGTGCTTATCGAGCGCTGCCACCAGGGTGTCGCGCCGTTCACGGTACAGGCGGCGCATGCGGCGCAGGTGCAGGGCGAACTGGCCGCTGCGCAGGAATTCGGCCAGCGACAGCTGGTCGGCGGCGCGGCCGCGCGATGCCGATTGCTGGCGCATCAGGGCCAAGGGCTGCACCAGCCAGGGCGGCACCACCAGGTAGCCGATGCGCAAGCCGGGGAACATGGTCTTGCTGAAGGTGCCGCAATACAGCACCGGCGCGTCGGGCTGCAAGCCTTGCATCGATGCCAGCGGCGGGCCGTCGTGGCGGAATTCGCTGTCGTAGTCGTCTTCGATGATCAGCGCCCCGCACGAGCGCGCGCCATCGATCAGTGCCATGCGGCGCGCCAGCGACAGCACGGTGCCAGTGGGGTACTGGTGCGAGGGAGTGGTGTAGATCAGGCGCGGCGGGCGCTGTTCCCAATCTTCGGGACGCGGGGCGATGCCATCGTCGTCGACGTCAATGCCCTCCAGCTTCAGGCTGGCGGCGCGGAAGGCGGCCATGGCGCCGCCGTAGCCGGGGTTTTCCATCCATAGCGTTTCGCCGGCATCGGCGCAGGCGCGGGCGCACAGGTCAAGGCTGCTCTGGCTGCCGTCCGTGATGAATACTTGCGCGGGTTCGCATACCACGCCGCGCGAGGCGCGCAGGTAGTCGGCGATGGTTTCGCGCAGCACAGGTTCGCCGCAGGGGTCGCCGTAGTTGAGCTTTTCCGTGGGCAGCGCGCGCCAGGCGCGCTCCAGGAGGCGGCGCCACAAGCCGATCGGGAAGCTGGGCAGGTCCGGCACGCCCGGAACGAAGGGCGTGCCGCTGGTGGCCGAAGCGACGCTGTGGCGCAGGTTCTGCGCCCGCTGCGACAAGCCTTTGTAGGGGACGATGTTGTTGCGCTGGTGCTGGCGCGCCGGCGCCACGGCGGCGACGATGGTGCCGCTGCGGTCGGTGCTCACATAGCCTTCGCTGGTGAGTTGTTCGTAGGCGTACAGCACGGTATTGCGAGCCACCCCCAGTTCGGCGGCGAGTGCGCGGGTGGCGACCAGGCGCGTGCCGGGCGCCAGCGTGCCGTCGCGGATGGCGGCGCGCAGGCATTCGTGCAGCAGGCGTTGGCGCGGCCAGCCGTGGTGGCCGTGGCTGGCGGTGAAGTTCGAAATCAGCAGCGAGTAGTCCAATCCGTGGCTCCATGGTTTTGCGCACCCCTGGATCTGTTGCAGGGGCCAGCGGGCTATTATAGTCCGATGCCATGAAAACAACTTATCCTCCTTCCGACCGCACCCGGGTGCGGCGTGGCGCCGGCAATGCCGTTTATGATCCCGCACTGGTGCGCGTCATCGTCGATGCCGCGTACATCTGCCATATCGCCTTCAGCGACGGGCAGGGCGCGCATTGCATTCCGACCGCCTGCTGGCGCGAAGGCGACCACCTCTACATCCATGGCTCCAATGGCAGCCGCATGCTGAAGCAGCTGATGGCGCAGGATGCCTGCGTCACCATCACCCACCTGGACGGACTGGTCATGGCGCGTTCGGCCTTCAACCATTCGATGAACTACCGCTCGGTCATGATCTACGGCCGGTTCGAGGCGGTGGAGGAAGCGGAGCAGCGCCGTTCGCTGGATGCATTCATGGAACACCTGGCTCCTGGCCGCAGCCGCGAGACACGGCCGGGCAACGACAAGGAACATGCCGCCACCACGGTGCTGCGTATCCCGCTGGCCGAGGCGGCGTGCAAGATGCGCCGCGGCGGCCCGAACGACGATGAGGAGGATATGGGCATCGCGGCCTGGGTGGGCGAGCTGCCTTTCGAGCAGCGGCGCGCGGCGCCGGTGCCCGATCCGGCCTGCGTGGTGCCGGCGCCGGCCTATGTGCGCGAATGGGCTAGCGAATCTTGAGGCGCAGCAGGCGCTTGTCCGGCGGCGGCCAGTC
>CBFGQI010000278.1:0-3212 GCA_965650885.1 uncultured Oxalobacteraceae bacterium | reverse complement strand
TTCGGCATCCCTTACCAGTACGGCAAATACGACCAGCTGCTGGTGCCGGACTTCCTGTACGGCGCGATGGAAAACGCCGGCGCCGTGACCTTCGCCGAGCACTCCTTCCTGCATAAGGAAAAGATGACCGGCGCCGAAAAGCACGACCTGGCCAGCGTCATCATGCACGAAATGGCGCACCAGTGGTTCGGCGACCTGGTGACCATGCAATGGTGGAACGGCCTGTGGCTGAACGAGAGCTTCGCTTCCTTCATGGGCACCCTGGCCACCGCCGAAGCCACCGAATTCAAGGACACGGCCTGGCAGTATTTCTATTCCCAGGGCAAGGCCGGCGCTTACGTGCAGGACCAGCGCGTCACCACCCACGCGATCGAAACCCCGGTGCCGTCGACCGCCAACGCCTTCGATAATATCGACGCCATCACTTACTCCAAGGGCGCCTCCACCCTGAAGCAGCTGCGCCACCTGCTGGGCGAAGAGACTTTCCGCAAGGGTGTGCACAACTACCTGGTCCAATACCAGTGGAAGAACGCCAGGCTGGACGACTTCATCGGCAGCCTGGCCGCTGCCGCCGGCCGCGACCTGGGCCAGTGGACCCAGGATTGGCTGTACCAGCCGGGCGTGAACACCATCACCGCCAATTACAGCTGCAAAGCCGGCAAGATCGATGCGTTCAGCCTGCAGCAGAGCGCCGTGGCGCAATTCCCGACCCTGCGCGAACAGCGCGTGCAGCTGGCCCTGATGCAAAAGAAGGGCAAGCAGCTCAAAGTGGCCAGGGTACTGCCGGTGACCTACAAGGGCGCCGCGACCGCCGTGCCGGAATTGAAAGGCGCCGCCTGCCCGGACCTGGTCTACCCGAACTACCAGGACTGGGGTTTCGTGAAAGCCAAGCTCGATGCGCGCTCCTTCGCCACCGCGCGCCAGGACGTCAGCAAGGTGGAGGACAAGCTGCTGCGCACCATGCTGTGGCACAGCATGTGGGACAACGTGCGCGACGGCGAGCTGCCGCTCAACGAATTCATCGACACCGTGCTGGCCAATGCGCCGTCCGAGCGCGACTACGTGCTGCTGGGCGACGTGCTGGGCAAGACCCACAATGCCTTGCGCTACCTGCGCACGATGGCAGCCGATGCCGCCTACACGCGCCAGGTGGAGGACAGGATCGGCAAGATGGCCTGGGAGCGCGCCAGCGCCACCGAGGGCGACTTCCAGCGCCGCTGGTTCAATACCTATCTGGCCGCTGCCGGCAATGCGGCATCGCTGGAGCGCCTGGCCGCCTTGCTCGATGGCCGCGGCAAGCTGCCGGGCCTGAAGCTGAGCCAGGAGCTGCGCTGGGACATCATCGCGCTGCTGAACCGCAAGGCCGTGCCGGGCGCCGAAGCGCGCATCGCGGCGGAACAGGCGAAGGACAAGTCCGACAGCGGCGAACTGGCGGCCGTTGCCGCGCAGGCAGCGCGCCCCGACCCGCAAGTGAAGCAGGAATGGCTGGCCAGGATCGGCGACCCGCAGACCAAGCTGCCGTTCTCGCGCCTGCGCAGCGCCATGCACGCGCTCTACCCGTCGACCCAGGTCGCGCTCAACGAGCAAAGCGCCGCCGCGCGCCTGGCGCAGCTGCCGCTGCTGGACAAGAGCGCCGGGCCGGTCTTCATGCGCGACTATGCCGGCGTGATGATCCCGGCCACCTGTACCGCGCACAGCGTGCAACGCCTGGCCGATGCGGCGGCCGCCAATCCCGGCCTGAGCGCCGGCACGCGCCGCGCGCTGCTGGTCGCGCACCAGGAGGACCAGCGTTGCGTGGCCATCCGCAAGGCGCTGACCGTGCCGCTTGGCTAGGAGGGGTGACGGGCGGCGCCGCGCGGCGTGAGCGCCGCCTGCGCCGCCAGCAAGTCCAGCAGCGCCGGCAACGGCGCCGGGCGGCCCAGCAGGTAGCCTTGCAGCGCATGGCAGCCGTGGGCCGCCAGGAAATCGGCCTGGGCCCGGGTCTCCACCCCTTCGGCCACCACGCGCAAGCCCATCTGGCGCGCCATGGCCAGGATGGTCTGCACGATCACCACGTCGTTGGCGTCGTCCGGCATGTCCATGATGAAGCTGCGGTCGATCTTCAGTTCGTACAGCGGCATGCGCTTCAAATAGGCCAGGCTGGAATAGCCGGTGCCGAAATCATCGATCGAAAAGCGCACCCCCAGCGCGGCCAGTTCGTTCATGCGCGCCACGGTTTCCTCCAGCTTCTCCACCAGCAGGCCTTCGGTCACTTCCAGGATCAGCAGCGCCGGCTCCACCCCATGGTCCTGCAGCACGCCGCGCACCTGCTCAACGAAGTCGGCCTGGCGGAATTGCTGCGGGCTGACGTTGACTGACAGCGGCAGCGCCTGTCCCATGGCCGCCATGCGCTGCTGCGCCAGGCAGGCTTGCCGCAGCGCCCACATCCCGATCGGCACGATCAGCCCGGCTTCCTCCGCCAGCGGGATGAAGACGGCCGGCGACACCGCGCCACCGTCGTCGCGCTCCCAGCGCATCAGCAGTTCAGCCCCGTGCAGCCGGCCGTGGCAATCGAACTGCGGCTGGTACACCATGTGCAGCCGCTCCTGTTCGATCGCCTGCGCCAGCTCGCGTTCCAGGGTCAGGCGCCGCTCGACTTCGGCCTGCATGGCCGCTTCGAAGAAGGCGATGCCGTTGCGGCCGCCGCCCTTGGCGCGGTACATCGCGGTATCGGCCTCGCGCAGCAGGTCGTCGGCGCTCTGGCCGAACTTGGGCAACAGCGTCACGCCGATGCTGGCCGAACTGGCATAGTCCTGGCCGGCGATCTCGAATTCCTGCGCCAGCGCGGCGCGGATCTTTTCCGCCACCGCTTGCGCCGCATTGCCGGCGGCCGCCAGGTCGGGCGCCAGGTGTCCCAGCAGCACCACGAATTCGTCGCCGCCGATGCGCGCCACCGTGTCGCTCTTGCGCACCAGGTCGGACAGGCGCTGCGCCACCAGCCGCAGCAAATGGTCGCCGGTGGCGTGGCCGCGCGCATCGTTGATGGTCTTGAAGCGGTCCAGGTCGATGAACATCACGGCGCTGAACACTTGCTGCCGCTCGGAGCTGGCCAGCAGGCCGGCCAGCCGGTCGCGCAGCAGGCGCCGGTTCGGCAGCCCGGTCAAGGGGTCGTAGAACGCCAGCTGCTCGCCTTCGGCCAGCGAGCGCGCCAGGTGGCGCAGCAGCACGCCGCA
>CBFGQI010000277.1:0-3369 GCA_965650885.1 uncultured Oxalobacteraceae bacterium | reverse complement strand
CAGGCAAGCGCATAGTGCGCGGCGATGGTGGCATGCCCGCATACCGGCACCTCGACAGCCGGCGTAAAGAAGCGCACGCGTACATCGTGGTCCCCGCCATCGGGGCGCAACACGAAAGCTGTCTCCGAGTGTTTCAATTCCCGCGCGAGGTCCAGCATCTGTACCTCGGTCATGCAATCGGCGTCCAGCACGACCCCTGCCGGATTGCCCCGGAATGGTGTACGGGTGAACGAATCGATGTGGAATATCTGCGGCATCAAGCCCTCCTGGCGACAAAAGCCCAGTCTATTCAATGCCAGGCCGCGCAACAATTGGAGCAGATATTGATAAACTCTCCCAATATTCGGGAGAATCAATGAGTGAACTAGACGACTACGCGACCTTCGTTGCCATCATGGAGACAGGTTCCCTGACCGCCGCCGCCCGCCGCACCGGCCGCTCCCTGCAGGCCGTCAGCCGCGCACTGGCGGAGCTTGAATCGTCGCTCGGCACACAGCTGATCCAGCGCACCACCCGCAAGCTGCACGCCACACCGGCCGGTACAGCCTTCCTTGACCGCATCCGCCCGGCCCTCGCCGATATCGAAGCCGCCCGCGAAGCAGCCCGCGATGAAGGCGACGCCCCGCACGGCACACTTCGCGTTGCCGCCCCGACCTTGCTCGGTGCAAGCTGGCTGACACCCGTCGCCGCGGCCTTCATGCAACGCTGGCCAGGCATCGAGATCGAACTGGTGCTGTCCGAACGCCAGGCCGACCTGGTGGGAGAAAGCATGGACCTCGCCGTGCGCGTCGGCGAGCTCCCCGATTCAACGTTGAAGGCCCGCCCGCTTGCCCGGTTGCGCCGCGTCTTCTTCGCCGCCCCGCGCTGGCTGCAACAGCACGGCACGCCTCGCCATCCCGAGCAACTGGCCGGGCTGCCCTGCGTGTTGCGCAACACCGGCAAGTACCGGCGTCAATGGCCCGTTCGCGTTGACGGCGCCAGCCGCCACATTGCCGTCAACGGCCCATTCAGCGCAAACGATGCCGCCGCAGCCAACGAAGCGGTGGCCTGCGGCCTGGGCATCGGCATGGCACCGCTTTGGCAACTGCGCCGCCTGCTCGACGAAGGCCGCATCGAGCTGATCCTGCAAGACTTCGAGCCGGCCCCCATTCCGCTTCAAGCCGTCTGGCCCAATGCGGGCAAGCTTGCACGGCGAACCAGATTGTTCATCGATCACCTGGCGCAGATGGCAAGCACACAATATTGGTAAAGATTTGACATGTGTCATGTGCCTTCCGGCCTGGCCGAGGGCACAATTGCCCATCAACACGACTGGAGAGCCCCATGGATTCCATCGTCTTCGGACCTGACCTCGCGCTTGGCATCCCGGTACTGGACCACTCGCACCGCATCGTCTTCGACATGCTGGAAACGCTGGAACGCCTGCCGCGCCCTGCCTTTGATCAAGGCTGCCGTGAACTGGCGGTGGAAGTCAGGGAACACCTTCGCGAGGAAGCCAGACTGATGGAACAAATCGCCTATGCCGCGGCGCCAGCCCATCACGCGGCTCACGACGAGTTGCTGGACATGGTCGCCCGGGTCCTGGGCCTATTGCAGGAAGACGAGGAAAACGCGGCCCGTGACATTGTCCGCACGCTGCCGGACTGGATCGAGGCTCACATCAACACCATGGATCTCGCGCTGGCAGTCGCCGCCAGCCACCTCGGCTGACGCGACCCGGAAACCGGCAGCAGCGGGCCAAGCCCAAGGGCCCGACCCGTCTTCCGTCAGGCGACGGCGAGTTCTTGCGCCATGCCGCCGGACGACATGGCTTCCAGCTTGGCGCGGTCGGTAATGCGCAGGTCGCGGTTTTGCAGGACGATCGAACCATCCTGGCGCAGGCGGGCCAGCTGGCGGCTGACGCTTTCCACGGTCAGTCCCAGGTAGCCACCGATGTCTTCGCGCGACATGCGCAACTGGAAACTGGTCGACGAGTAGCCGCGCTGGGCGTAACGGCCGGCCAGATTGAGCAGGAACATGGCCAGGCGCTGTTCGGCGCGCATATGGCTCAGGAACAGCATCACCGATTGCTCACGCTGGATTTCGCGGCTCATGGTGCGGTGGAATTGCTGCAGCAGGCCGGGGATCTGCATCACCAGCTCCTGCAGGCGGGAGAATGGGATTTCGCACACTTCGCTGTCTTCCAGTGCCACGGCATTGCAGGAATGCTGGCCGGTGCCGATGGCTTCCATGCCCAGCAAGTCGCCGGCCATGTGGAAGCCGCCGATGGTCTGCTCGCCGCGCTGGTTCACCTGGACTGTCTTGAAGTGCCCGAAACGCACCGCGTACAGGCTGTGGAAGCCGTCGCCGGTCTGGTACAAGGCTTCGTCGCGGCTGACGCGGCGACGCCGTGCAATGATCTGGTCCAGCCGCGCCACGTCGTCTTCGGCCAGCCCTTGCGGCAGGCACAGGCGGTTGAAGCTGCACAGCGAACACTTCGCTGCAATGGATGCGCTGGCGCAGTTGCTCGATTTGGCTGGGGTGATGGGGATGACCGGGCTCATGGTGCTGCTCCTTGTTTTCGATGGGAGCAGTATCGCGCCCGGCGCCCTTTCCCGGTATCAAGCATCCTGTGTAGTTGATGTAGGGCTTCCCCTACACTGCTAAATCAGGCCATGTTCGAGGGCGTAGCGGGTCAGCTCGGCATTGCTGGACATGCCCATTTTTTCCAGGATGCGGCTGCGGTAGGTGGTCACCGTGTTGGGGCTCAGGTGCAGGGTTTCGCCGATTTTCACCAGCGATTCACCCTGGGCGATCAGCTTGAACACTTCCAGCTCGCGGTTCGACAATTCTTCGTGGTCGCCGCTCGGGCCGCCGCCCACCAGGGTTGCCAGCTTTTCAAGCAATGCCGGGCTGACGTGCTTGCCGCCCGCCGCAGCCTTGCGCACCGCTTCCACCAGGGTGGCGGTCGGTGCATCCTTGGTCAGGTAGCCGGCCGCCCCGGATTTCAGGGCCCGCACGGCATAAATCTCTTCCGAATAGGTGCTCAGCACCAGCACCGCCATGCGCGGATAGTCGCTACGCAGGGTTTTCAGCAAGTCCAGCCCGTTCTTGCCAGGCATCTTGATGTCCACCAAGGCCACATCGAAACTGCGTTCAGCCACCCGCTGCAGCGCTTCCACGGCGTTCCCGGCCTCGCCCTCCACGCTGATATCGGGCGCGGTGCCCAGCATCAGCCGTACGCCATTGCGGGCAATCGCATGGTCGTCAACCAGCAGCACGGTGATCTTCTCACCCATTCTTGTCCTCCAAAGGCAGGCGCAATTGCAGGGTGGTGCCCTGCCCCGCCTTGCCGCTGATATTCAGTTCGCCGGCAAAGCGGCGCGTGCG
>CBFGQI010000276.1:0-3463 GCA_965650885.1 uncultured Oxalobacteraceae bacterium | reverse complement strand
GCAGGATGTGGCGGTTGGCTTTCACGGCGGCTATTGTAAGCAAATTAGCCAAACTTGCGCAATGCATCCCGTGCGAGGCCGGCGCCGATGCTGCCAAACAGGTCGCCTTCGACGCGCCGCGCATCCGGCACCAGCGCGGCAATCCGTTCGCGCAGCAGGCGCACGCCGCTGGAGCCGCCGGTGAAGAAGACCGTATCCACCTGGCCCGGCTGCACGCCGGCATCGGCCAGCAGCCGGCGCACCGTGGCGCCCACGTTGGCCACCAGATGGCCGACCGCGGCGTCGAATTGCGGGCGCGGGATGTCCAGCACGGCGGGCGGCACCAGGCGCTCGAGCGAAAGCTGCACGGCGTCGGCGCTGGACAGGCCGATCTTGGCCTCCTCCACTTGCAGGGCCAGCCAGTGGCCGGCGCGTTCCTCGATCAGGTGCTGCAGGCGCTCCAGCTTGGCCGGCTCGCGTGCATCGCGCAGCATTTCCGTCAACTGGGCCTGCATCTTGCGCGTATAGGCCAGGTTGATGGTGTGCCAGGTCGCGAGGTTGAAGTAATAGCTGGACGGCACTTCGGCGCCACTGCGGAACTGGCTGCCATAGCCCAGCAGCGGCATCACGCTCGACAGGCTGAGGTACTTGTCGAAATCGGTGCCGCCAATATGGACGCCGCCGGTGGCGAGGATGTCGTCGCCGCGCTCGGCGCGTCCGGCGCGCTGCGGCCCCAGGCGCACCAGGGTGAAGTCCGAGGTGCCACCGCCGATGTCGGCAATCAGCACCAGTTCCTCGCGCTCGGTTTGCGCCTCGTACTCGAAGGCGGCGGCAATCGGTTCGTACTGGAACGCCACCTCGCGGAAACCGACGCTGCGCGCGATCGCGGCCAGGGTATCTTCCGCCAGCTGGTCGGCCGCCTGGTCGTCATCGATGAAGTGCACCGGGCGCCCCAGCACCACCTGGTCGAACTGGCGGCCGGCAGCGCTTTCGGCGCGGCGCTTGAGCTCACCGATGAACTGGGACAACAGCAGGCGGAATGGCAAGGCGCGCCCGCCCACCTCGGTCTGCCCTTCCATCAGGCTGGTGCCCAGCAAGCTTTTCAGGGAACGCATCAGGCGGCCTTCGCAGCCGGCCAGGTATTCGGCCAGGGCGGCCCGGCCATAACTGGTGTCATCGTCCTCGGCATTGAAGAAGACCACGGAAGGCAGGGTCATCTTGCCATCTTCCAGCGCGAGCATGATGGGGTGGCCCGGGCGCACCCATCCCACGGTGGAGTTGGAAGTGCCAAAGTCGATGCCGCAAGCCTGTGCCATGTGAATCGTCCGAAAACCCAAAGGGGCGGTATTTTAACAGTTTGCGGCGCGGCTAGGGCACCACACCCCAGGTTATAAACACTAGGAAACAATTGCCATGTGGTAAGATCCTAACTTATTCTCAACATCGCAAGCCAACCTGCCGTATCCGACCATGCCACAACCTGCGATCGACTTGGCCACGCAAAAGGCCATCATCCTCAAGGAGGGACGCCGCGTCACCTCCTATGATGTCGCGCTGGTGGCCGGGGTCTCGCAATCGGCGGTGTCGCGCTGCTTCAAGCCGGGCGCCAGCGTCTCCAAATCGACCTATGCGCGGGTGATGAAGGCGGCCCAGGGGCTCGACTACATCCCCAATGCCGCGGCGCGCAGCCTGATCACGCGCCGCACCAACATCGTCGCCATCATCGTCTCCCACTCCAGCATGCTGTACAACCCGGCGGCCTTGTCGGAGTTGAGCCAGCAGCTGAACCGGCGCGGCAAGCGCGCCCTGCTCTTCACCATGCAGCATGAAGGGGAAATCGAGAGCATCCTGACCGACGTCTGGCAGTTCCAGGTCGATGGCGTGGTGGCGGCGTCGCGCCTGACGGCCGTGCACGTGGCCGAATTCAAGCGCCGCCAGGTGCCTTTGGTGGTGTTCAACCGCCACCTGCGCGACCTCGACGTCAATACGGTGCTGTGCGACCAGTATGACGCCAGCCGCAGCCTGGTCAACCGGCTGGTGGCGGCGGGCCACCAGCAATTTGCCTTGATCGGCGGGCCGGACCAGAATTCGGTGGCGCGCGAACGCTTGCGCGGGGCGCAGGACCGGATTGTCGAATTGGGCTTGCCGGATGCGCCAGTGTTTACCGGCGCGTTCGATTACGCCAGCGGGGTGGCCGGGCTGCATGAATTGATCGGCAGGCTGGGCACGGTGCCGGACGCTGTGATCTGCGGCAACGATGCCATGGCCATGGGCTGCGTCGATGCGGCGCGCCAGCATCTGCATATCGACGTGCCGTCGGCGATGTCGGTGGTGGGATGCGACGCGGTGGAAGGCTCCAATTGGCTGAGCTATGAGCTCACCACGCTGCGCCAGCCGCTGCACAAGATGGCGGCGGCGGCGGCGGATTTGATGTGCAACCTGATCGAAGCCGATGGCGAAGTGGACGCGGAGAAGCGCGTGTTCGCGGCGCAGTTTGTCGAGGGGGAGACGGCGCGGCTGGTGGCGCCGCGGGCGGTGCTGGTGGCATAGAACCGGTGAATCGGGGTCTGGCCCTGCGGGCCAGACCCCGGTTTACCGGATTTCAACCGGCCGCAATCCGCTTCGCGATATGCGCCAGCGACTCCTCCACCTGGTCCACCAGGATCAGGCAAAGATCCCCATCCTGCAGCCGGTCCATTGCCGTATCGATCGCCACGAACTCCCCGGTAATCTCGTCCACGCGCGTAGTCCGGCTCGCCCCTTGCAGCCCCTGGCGCAGCAAACCCACCACCTCGCCGTCGGCGCGCCCGCGCTGGCAAGCATCCTGATACAGGACCACCTCGTCGAACGCCTTGCCCAGGATTTCCGTCTGCTGGCGGATATCCTGGTCGCGGCGGTCGCCGGCACCGGAAATCACCACCGAACGGCGCTTGGCCGGCATCGCATCGACCGCCTGCACCAGGGCCAGCATCGCATCCGGATTGTGGCCATAGTCGGCGATCACGGTCGCGCCGCGGTACTTGAAGATATTGAAGCGCCCCGGCGCATTATGGCTGTCGGTATTGAAGGTCAGCAGGCCGCGACGGATCGCATCCCAAGCGATCCCGGACGCCCAGGCCGCCGCCACCGCCGCCATGGTGTTCTCCACCTGGAAGCCGATGGTGCCGTTATGGGTGATCGGGATATCGGCCAATGGGATGCGCTGCTCGTTCTTGCCTTCCACCGCCACCAGCTGGCCGTTGTCGATGAACACGGTACGCTTGCCTTGCGCCAGATGCGTCGCCACCACCGGGTGGTAACGGTCGGCACCGAAAAAGATCACCTTGCCCTTGCATTTGGCCGCCATGGCAGCGACGATCGGATCGGTCGCATTCAGCACCGCATAGCCGTGCTCGTCGACGTTCATCACGATCACGCGTTTCAGCACCGCCAGGTCTTCCACCGTGGTGATGTAGTTCAGGCCCAGGTGGTCGCCGGCACCGAT
>CBFGQI010000275.1:0-3515 GCA_965650885.1 uncultured Oxalobacteraceae bacterium | reverse complement strand
CTGCCCTGGCTGGTGCTGGCGGCAATCGGCATGGCCACCCTGACGATGTTGAAAGTCGGGGTCAGCTCTGGCAACCGGACACGAGCCCTGCCGTAAGCACTTGAGCCCGAAAAAAAAGGCCCGCCAATGGCGGGCCAAACACTTTGGTTGGGGCCCCCATTGTAGTGCGTCGCAGGGCGCTTGATTCTCTCCAATCGTCACCCCATGCCAATTCGGTTATAGCAGGGCCGAAAAAATGAATCGCGCGGCGGCCCGGCCTGCGCATAGAATGCGGGGATGAAATCCTATACCGCCCAATGTGTCCTGCCCCTGGCCGCTGAGCTGGGCGAAGGCCCGCTTTACGTGCCGGCGCAAGACCGCCTGCTGTTCGTCGACCTCAAACGCTGCACCCTGCATGCCTGGGACGCGGCAACGCAGCAGCACCGCAGCTGGACCCTGCCCGACTATATCTGCTGGCTGGTGCCGCGCCGCGACGGCGACGGTTTCATGGCCGGCCTGCGCGACAGCGTGGTGCGCCTGTGGCTGGAACCGGCATTGCGCATCGAACCGGTGGCACGCGTGGTGGATGGCGCGGCCGGCCAGCGCCTGAATGACGCCAAGGTCGACGCCCGGGGCCGCCTGTGGCTGGGCTCCATGCACAACAGCGATTACCGGCAGAGCGCGGGCAAGCTGTTCCGCCTCGATCCCGACCTGCGCCTGGCCGTGGCCGACGAGGGCTACCACATCTGCAATGGGCCGACCTTCGCCCCCGACGGCGGCACCCTGTACCACTCGGACAGCTTCCTCGACGTCACGTACCGCTATGCGCTGGCCGCCGACGGCAGCCTGGGGCCGCGTGAAGTATGGCGCCGCTACACCGATGGCGGCAGCCCGGACGGCATGCAGGCCGACAGCGAAGGCGGCATCTGGGTCGCGCTCTGGGGCGGCAAGCGCGTTTGCCGTTTCAGCCCGGCCGGCGCATTGCTGGCCGAGGTGCCGCTGCCGACATCGCATCCGGCATCGCTGGCGTTTGGCGGGGACGATTTGCGCACCCTCTACATCACCACGGCGCGCGAGGGCCTGTCGGCCGCGCAGCTGGCGCAGGAGCCGCTGGCGGGCGCCGTATTCAGCGCCCGCATCGACGTGCCGGGATTGCCGGCCAACGCTTTCGGCTAGTAGAGCTCTTTCGCCGCGCTGCGCACAGCCTGCAACAGCAGGTTGGCGCCCGGCGACATCAGATGGTCGGCCTTGGTGATGATGCCGAATGCATCCATCCTGAACGGCAGTTCCAGCGGCAGGATGGACAACACCTTCTGCTCGGCATAGTAGCGCGCCACTTCGACCGGCATCACGTGCAGGGCATCGGTCTTTTGCAGCAGGGCCGTGACCAGCAGTTGCGAAGTGGAGTCCACCACGTCGACCGGCGGTTCCAGGCCGGCGCGGCGGAACATCATGTCGCAGCGGTGGCGCAGGATGCTGCCCTGCGGCGGCAGGATCCAGGGGCGGTTGGCCAGGTCCTTCAGCTGCAGCCGGTCGCGCCCGAGCAGCGGATGGCCGTTGCGCACCACGGCGCATGCCGGTTCCTCGGTCAGCTCCTCGTACACCAGGCCCGCCGTGCTTTCCTTTTCCAGAATACGGCCGATCATGAAGTCCAGCGTGCCGCGCTGCAGCATTTCCATCAGCACGTTGCTGGCCTCGACCTGCACGCCGATGCGCAGCAGCGGCGCTTCCTTCTTGACGCGGGTGATGGCGTTGGGCAGCAGGTTCATGGCCGGCGTCATGATCACGCCCACCTCCACCTGGCCGGACAGGCCGGCCTTCAGCGTCACGATGTCGTCGTGCGCCAGGGCCAGGCTGGTCAGCGCCATGCGCGCGTGGCGGATCATGGTCTCGCCATACAGCGTCGGCTCCATGCCGCGCGGCAGGCGCTCGAACAGCTTCACATCCAGCATGTCCTCGAGATCCTTGAGCTGCTTGGATGCGGCGGGCTGCGTCATGTGCAGTTCCTCCGCCGCGCGGTGGATGTTGCGGTGTTCATCAAGCGCGATCAGCAGCAGCAGTTGACGGGTTTTCAACCTCGCCTTCAGGAACCAGTTCGGATTCGGGGTAGTCATGCGGGGCATGATACCACCGCCGTTATCGACCAATAGATCGCGCTTCATTTGCAGCCCGGTGCCGG
Organism: uncultured Oxalobacteraceae bacterium; assembly: GCA_965650885.1. GTDB lineage: Bacteria > Pseudomonadota > Gammaproteobacteria > Burkholderiales > Burkholderiaceae_D > Rugamonas. The sequence continues at coordinate 1,357 of CBFGQI010000275.1, read as the reverse complement.
ATTGGCTGCTGGGCCTTCCGCCGTTTGCGGGATGAAGGCGATGGTGCCGTCAGGGTTGTAGCGCAATTCCTCCACCGCGACGGAACGGCGGTATTCGCCGCCGGTCGGCAGCTTGTCGTTATGGTAGAAGATGTAGGATTTGCCGTTGAAATCGATCACCGCCTGGTGGATGGTCTTCACCACCTTGTTCATGTCCATGATCTTGCCGCGGAAAGTCCAGGGGCCGGTGGCGCTCGGCGCGGTGGCGTAGGCGGTCTCCTCCGGGAAGTTGCGCGAGTACGTCAGGTAGTAGGTGTTGTCGCGGCGGTGCACGTAGGCCGCTTCGGTGAAGTTGTCGATGCCCACGGTATGGATCGGGCCATCGAGTTCGATCATGTTCGGTTTCAGCTTGGCGTACTTCAGCACGCGGTTGCCCCACCACAGGTAAGCCTGGCCATCCTTGTCGATGAAGACGGCGGGATCGATGTCATCCCAGGAAATGTCGCTTTCCCTGGTCATTTCGTTGGTGATCAGGGCGCTGCCGCGCGCGTCGACGAAGGGACCGGTCGGCTTGTCGGCGACCGCCACGCCGATGGCCTTGCCTGGCTTGGTGGCGTCGTGCTCCACCGGGGCGTAGAAGTAGTATTTGCCGTTACGCTTGGTGACGTCCGCGGCCCAGGCGTCGGCCTTGGCCCATTTGAAGGTCTTCACGTTCAGCGGTACGCCGTGGTCGGTCCAGTTCTTCATGTCGCAGGAGGACAGCACGCGCCATTCGCGCATCAGGTAATCCTTGCCTTCCACCGGCGCTTCATCGCGGCCGACATACAGGTAGACGCGGTTGCCGTCGACCAGGGCGGAGGGGTCGGCGGTGAATATATCCTTGACCAGCGGATTTCCGGCGTAAGCCAGCCCGCCGGCGGCGGCCAGGGCCGCTGCCAGTACTGTCTTCTTGAACATGTAGTCTCCTTTAGTTTTTCTGTTTCCAGGCCAGCAGCCTTTGCAATGCGCAGAACGCGAACAGCAATACGCCGATGACGATCTTGGTCCACCACGAGCTGAGCGTGCCGTCGAACACGATCAGGGTCTGGATCGCGCCCAGCACCAGCACGCCCGTCAGCGCGCCGGCGATATAGCCGTAGCCGCCGGTCAGCAGGGTGCCGCCGATCACCACGGCGGCGATCGCATCGAGCTCGGTGCCCTGGGCGTGCAGGCCGTAGCCGGACAGCATGTAGAAGGCGAACAGCAGGCCGCCCACGGCGGCGCAGCCGCCGCTGATGGCGTACACGGCGACCTTGGTCGCGCCGACCGGCAGCCCCATCATGTGGGCCGACTGTTCGTTGCCGCCCACCGCGTACACGGCGCGGCCGAACGGGGTCAG
>CBFGQI010000274.1:0-3541 GCA_965650885.1 uncultured Oxalobacteraceae bacterium | reverse complement strand
AGGTCGGCCGGGAAATGCGACTGTTCCGGGTGCGAGCCGCGCAGCACGGTCTGGTGGGTGCAGCCCGAGTCGAACCACACGTCCAGCGTGTCCTTGTTCTTCAGGTACTGCTCCGCCTCGTCGCCCAGCAGGGTCCTGGCGTCCAGCGCATGCCAGGCGTCGATGCCGCCTTGTTCGATCAGCTTGGCCACCTGTTCCAGCAGTTCCGGCGTGCGCGGGTGCAGCTCGCCGGTTTCCTTGTGCACGAACACCGCCATCGGCACGCCCCACTGGCGCTGGCGCGACAGGGTCCAGTCCGGACGGTTGGCGATCATGCCGTGCAGGCGCGCCTTGCCCCAGTCCGGGAAGAACTGGGTCGCCTCGATGCCTTCCAGCGCGGTTTCGCGCAGGGTGGAGCCGCCGTCCAGCGGCTGGATGTCCATGCCGGCGAACCACTGCGAAGTGGCGCGGTACACGATCGGGGTCTTGTGGCGCCAGCAGTGCATGTAGCTGTGGTCGAACATTTTCAGTTCGAACAAGGCGCCCGCTTCGCGCAGCGCCTCGCAGATCGGCTTGGAAGCTTCCCAGATGGTCATGCCGCCGAACAGCGGCAGCGAAGGGACGTATTTGCCGTCGCCCATCACCGGCTTCAGGATCTCGTCATCCTTCAAGCCGTGCGATTTGCAGGACACGAAGTCGTCCTGGCCGTAGGCCGGCGCCGAGTGCACGATACCGGTACCGCTGTCGGTGGTCACGTAGTCGGCGATGTAGACCGGCGACAGGCGGTCGTAGAAGGCGTCGCGCGCATGCAGCGGGTGCTTGAAGGAGATGCCGGCCAGCTTGTCGCCGGTGGTGGTGGCGATCACCTTGCCTTCCAGCTTGTAGCGCTGCAGGCACGCTTCCACCAGGTCGACGGCCAGGATCAGCATCAGCGGCTTGCCTTCGCGCTCGGCCTGCACCAGCGCGTAAGTCACTTCGTGGTGCATGTTCAGGGCCTGGTTGGCCGGGATGGTCCAGGGCGTGGTGGTCCAGATCACCACGAAGCCTTCGCCCTCGGGCAGGGCCGGCAGGCCGAAGGCGGCGGCCAGCTTGTCGTGTTCATGGAAGGCGAAGCCGACGTCGATGGCCGGGTCGCGCTTGTCCTTGTATTCCACTTCCGCTTCCGCCAGCGCGGAGCCGCAATCGAAGCACCAGTTCACCGGCTTCAGGCCGCGGTAGACGTAGCCCTTTTCCAGCAGCTTGCCCAGGGCGCGCAGTTCGTCGGCTTCGTTACCGAAGTTCATGGTCAAGTAAGGGTTGTCCCATTCGCCCAGCACGCCCAGGCGGATGAAGTCCTTCTTCTGGCGCTCGATCTGCTCGTAGGCATAGGCGCGCGCCTTGGTCAGCACCTCGGCGGTCGGCAGGTTCTTGCCGTGCAGTTTTTCGATCTGGATCTCGATCGGCATGCCGTGGCAATCCCAGCCCGGCACGTACGGCGCGTCGAAGCCGGCCAGGGTGCGCGACTTGACCACGATATCCTTCAGGATCTTGTTGACGGCGTGGCCGATGTGGATGTCGCCGTTGGCGTAGGGCGGGCCGTCGTGCAGCACGAACTTCGGGCGGCCCTTGGCGGCCTTGCGCACGCGCTCGTACATCTTCTTGTCCTGCCATTGCTTGACCCAGCCGGGTTCGCGCTTGGCCAGGTCGCCGCGCATCGGGAACGGGGTTTCGGTCATATTGACCGGGTACTTGCTTTCAGGCTTCTTTGCTTTGTTGTCGGACATGATAAATAACTCTGGTTCTAGTTTCGGGTGGCGAAGAAGGCGCGCGCGTGGTCGGCGTCGCGCTCGATGGCTTTGACCAGGGTGGGCAGGTCGATGAACTTTTCTTCGTCACGGATCTTTTTCAGGAATTCGATGCGCACCAGCTTGCCGTAGCAATGCTGGGCGAAGTCGAAGACGTGTACTTCCAGCAGCACGCGGCCGGCGTCTTCCACCGTCGGCCGCACGCCCAGGCTGGCGACGGCCGGCAGCGGCTTGCCGCCCAGGCCGTGCACCTGCACGATGAAGATGCCGCCCAGGGCAGGGCGGTGCGGCACGCGCAGGTTCAGCGTCGGGAAGCCGATATCGCGTCCCAGCTTGGCGCCGTGGATCACGTGGCCGGAAATCGCATAAGGGTGGCCCAGCAGCGCCTGCGCCTGCGGGAAATCGCCTGCCGCCAGCGCGGCGCGCACGGCGGAGGAGGAGATGCGGGTGTCGCCGTTGCGCACGGTCGGCAGCACTTCGACTTCAAAGCCGTACTGCCGGCCCGCTTCGGCCAGCAGGGCGACATTGCCGGCGCGTTTGGCGCCATAGCAGAAATCGTCGCCCACCATCAGCCATTTCACGTGCAAGCCCTCCACCAGCACCTTCTCGACGAAGGTTGGCGGCGATTGGGCCGCGAAGTGCTCGGAAAAGTGCTCGACGATGACGCGGTCCACGCCATTGTTCTCCAGCGCCTGCAGCTTGTCGCGCAGGTTGGCAATGCGCGGCGGCGCCTTGGACAGGTCGCCCATCCTGCGGGCGAAGAATTCGCGCGGATGGGGCTCGAAGGTCATCACGGCCGATTCCAGCCCGAGACGGTCGGCGGCCGCGCGCACGCGCGCCAGCAACGCCTGGTGGCCGCGGTGGACACCGTCGAAGTTGCCGATCGTCAAGGCACAGGGCGCACGCGCCGCTGCGTTGGGAAGTCCGCGAAATACCTTCATGCTTCAGTTGTTGGGCGTAAATACTTGATTATACGTGGTGAAAGCAAAAAAGCGCTGCCTGCGGGTGCAGGCAGCGCTTTTCTCGGCTCAGCCCGGCTTTGCTTAGACCGGGTTGTTAATGTACATGGTCCAGTAGCGGGCCAGTTCCGGCTCGCCAGCGGTGCCCTTCACCGACTTCAGGGTGCTGATGGCAGCAGCCTTCTTGCCGGCGTTGTACTGGGCGATGCCGTAATGCAGCTTCATTTCTTCCGGCTTGCGCGCGCTGCCCAGCTTGATCGCTTCGTCGATCAGCTTCAAGCCTTCGGCGCCCTTGCCGTCGGAGACCAGGGCATAGCCCAGGTTGGCCAGGCCGTCGGCGTCCTTTTCCTTACGGAAGTTGGCTTCCTGGGCGGCGGCATTCTTCTGCTGTTCGGCCAGGGTCTTGATGGCCAGGTCCTTCAGGCGCTGGTGGCGGCCGGCGTCGGCGCCGGTGCCCAGGGCACCCTTCTTGTAGCCTTCTTCCACGATCTTCAGCGCTTCGGCCGGGTTGCCGGCTTGCAGGGCCAGCTGGCCCATTTCCATGAATTCGGCCGGCTTGGCGATTTGCTTCAGGGCCAGCTTCAGGCGCAGCACGTCCAGGTTCAGGGACGAGGAGAAGCCTGGCTTGCCGACCACACGGTTCAGCAGGTCAGCCCAGTACGATGCCTTCGGGTAGGAAGCTGCCAGTTTTTCCAGGGTATGCACATAGCCGGCCTTGTCGTTCTGCTTCAGCTGGATGTTGGCCAGCATTTGCAGGTTGCCTTCGGACTTGGCGCCTTGCAGTTCCTTGGCCGCCTCGTTCAGCTTGCCGCTCAGGTA
>CBFGQI010000273.1:0-3575 GCA_965650885.1 uncultured Oxalobacteraceae bacterium | reverse complement strand
GTGAACTGCAGCAGGTCGGTATAGGTATAGGCCATGACGTAGGCCGGCACCGCCAGCGGCAGCACCAGCGCCCATTCGAACAGGCGGCGCCCGGGGAAATGGTACATGGTGACCAGCCAGGCCGCCCCGGTGCCGATCAAGACCGTGCCGAGCGCCACACCGGCGCACAGGCGCAGCGTGTTGCCGATGTAGCCGGCCAGCACCGTGCCGGCCAGGTGCGACCAGGTCTCGCCGCCTTCGCCCGCCAGCAGGTGGCCCATCACGCTGGCGATCGGCAGCGCCACCAGTACGGCCACGGCCAGCGCCCACCACACGATGGCGGGTTGCGCCTTGAACGAGCGCCAGCTCAGGTGGGCGGATATGGCGGACAAGGTAACTCCTGGGTAAAAAGGGGAATTATAATTGCGGGCTATGCCAATTCTCGACTTGCAGCACATCTCTTTCGCATTCGGCAGCCACAAGGTGGTGGACCGCCTGTCGCTGCAACTGGCGCCGGGCAGCATCGCCTGCCTGCTCGGCCCATCGGGCTGCGGCAAGACCACGGTGCTGCGCTGCATCGCCGGCTTCGAGCCGGTGGCGGAGGGCAGCATCGCGCTGGCGGGCGAAATCGTTGCGCGGCCCGGACTGCACGTGCCGCCCGAAAAGCGCCGCATCGGCATGGTGTTCCAGGATTACGCGCTGTTTCCCCATTTGAGCGTGGCCGAGAATATCGGTTTCGGCCTGGGGCGCGGCGAACGGCCGGCGCGCGTCGCTTCCCTGCTCGCGACGGTGGGCCTGGCCGGACAGGGCGGGCGCTATCCGCACGAGCTGTCCGGCGGACAGCAGCAGCGCGTCGCCCTGGCGCGAGCGCTGGCGCCGCGCCCCCGCATGCTCTTGCTGGACGAGCCCTTTTCCAACCTCGATGTCGACCTGCGCGAGCGCCTGGCGCTGGAAGTGCGCAGCATCCTGCGCGCCGAGGGCGTGAGCGCGATCCTGGTGACGCATGACCAGAACGAAGCCTTTGCCTTTGCCGACCAGGTCGGGGTGATGGACGAGGGGCGCATCCAGCAATGGGACACCCCCTACAACCTGTACCACCGCCCCGCCAGCCGCTTCGTGGCCGACTTTGTCGGGCAGGGCGTGTTCCTGCCGGGCGAAGTGCAGGGCGACGGGCGCATCCGGATCGAGCTGGGCTGCCTGCCCGCGCTGGGGGCGGCCGGCGCGCCGGGGCAGCGGGTCCAGGTGCTGCTGCGGCCGGACGACGTGCTGCACGACGACGCCAGCACCCTGCAGGCCGAGGTGGTGGCCAAGGCGTTCCGCGGCGCCGAGTTCCTGTACACGCTGCGCCTGGCCAGCGGCGCGCAGGTGCTGTCGCTGGTGCCCAGCCACCATAACCACGCGCTGGGCGAGCGCATCGGCATCGTGCTGGCGGCCGAACATGTGGTGGCGTTCGGCGACTAGCCGAAGTTCTTCAGCAATTGCTGCGCCGCCGCCGGCGCGCGCTCCTTGGCGCCGTTGATGAAATAGACGAAGACGTCGCGCTTGCCGCCGTCCGTCCATTCCCGCGCCTGCGCCGCCCATTTCTTCAACGCCGGCCGCGTGTAGCCGGTGGCCACCTCGCTGCGCGCATCCATCAGCCGGGCATAGACGAAGTCGCCGGTGACTTCCGTGAAGTTGGGGAATTTCGGCGAGTCCGTGATCACGGTCGCCACCCGATGCTTGCGCGCCAGCGCCAGGTATTCCTGGCACATGAAGCTCTCGTGGCGGGCATCCAGCACATGGCGCAGCTTGCGTTTGCCCAGCTTCTTCGGCAGCAGCTTGAAGAAGGCTTCCAGGTCGTCCGGATCAAAGCGCTTGGTGGCGGCCAATTGCCACAGGATGGGGCCGAGCTTGTCGCCCAGCTCCGCCAGGCCGCTGTCCATGAAGCGCTGGATCGACTCGCCCGCCTCGCCCAGCACCTTGCGGTTGGTGGCGTAGCGCGACGCCTTCAGCGCGAAGACGAAGCCGTCCGGCGTGCGCGCCGCCCAGTCGGCAAAGTGTTCGGGCTTGGCGTTGCGGTAGAAGGTGCCGTTGATTTCGATGCTGGTCAGCACGCTGCTCGCGTATTCGAGCGCGCGCTTGAGCGGGACTTCGGGCGGATAGAAGGTTTCGCGCCAAGGCGGAAAATCCCAGCCGCCAATGCCGACACGGATGTTCATTTGAGTATTCCGTAGTAAAGTTGCGGACACACTTTTTAGGAGGATGCCAGAAATGCGCTTGACCCGCCTGTTCGTTTCGCTGCTTGCCGCTGGATTGATGGGAGGCGCCGCGGCGCAATCGCTGTCGCCGGAAGAAGAACGCATCGTCGCCCTGGTCAAGGCCAATGCGCCGAAAGCACTGGAGCTGCTGGAAAAATCGGTCAACATCAACAGCGGCACCATGAACCATCAGGGCGTGCGCGACGTGGGCAAGCTGTTCCGCGCCGAATTCGACAAGCTCGGGTTCAGGACGCAATGGGTCGACATGCCGAAGGAAATGCGGCGCGCCGGCCACCTGGTCGCAACCCGCGAAGGCAAGCAAGGCAAGCGTGTGCTGCTGATCGGCCACCTCGACACCGTATTCGAAGCCGATGCGCCGATGCAGCGCTGGCAGCGAGAGGGCGACCGCGCGCGCGGCCAGGGCGTCAACGACATGAAGGGTGGCGACGTCATCATCATCGAAGCGCTGCGCGCGCTGCACGCCGCCGGCGCGCTGGACAACACCACCATCAGTGTGATCTTCACCGGCGACGAAGAGAATGCCGGCGAGCCGAAAGAGATCTCGCGCCGCGACATGGTCAACCTGGCCAAGCGCAGCGACGTCGCGCTGGCCTTCGAGGGCACGGTGCTGGACGAGCAGGGCAAGGCTACCGGCACCATCGGCCGCCGCTCGTCGACCTCATGGCAGCTGGAGGTGAAGGGCAAGCAAGGCCACTCCTCCGGCATCTTCAACGCCACGGCGGGCTATGGCGCGGTGTACGAGACGGCACGCATCCTGGACGCCTTCCGCCAGCAATTGCAGGAGCCCAACCTGACCTACAACCCCGGCGTGATCCTGGGCGGCACCGAAGTCGCTTACGACGACGTGAGCGCCAAGGGCAGCGCCTTCGGCAAGAGCAATGTGATTGCCAACAGCGCCGTGGTGAAAGGCGACCTGCGCTTCCTGACGCCGGAGCAGGGCGAACAGGCCCGTGCCCGCATGCGCGCCATTGTGGCGCAAAGCCTGCCGGGCACCAGCGCCACGATCAGCTTCCGCGACGGCTATCCGCCGATGGCGCCCACGGCCGGTAATCTGAAAGTGCTGGAGCTGTATTCGAAAGCCAGCGCCGATGCCGGCCTGGGCCCGATTGCCGCCTTGCCGCCGGGTTTGCGCGGCGCCGGCGACGTGCAATTCGTCGCGCCGTATGTCGACAGTCTGGATGGCCTGGGCGCCACCGGCAAGGGCGCCCATGCGCCGGGCGAGGATCTGGATGTGCGCTCGATCGAGCAGGGCGCGGTGCGCACCGCGGTGCTGCTGTACCGCCTAACACGATAAAAGTCGGGGTCAGCTCTGGCAACCGGACATTTGCTGCGCAAATG
>CBFGQI010000272.1:0-3581 GCA_965650885.1 uncultured Oxalobacteraceae bacterium | reverse complement strand
GCTGACCCCGACTTTTCATCAATAAGGCACGCCGAAGATGGCGCTGAAGCGGGCTTTCTGTTCTGCTGTCGCGGCGGGGTCGCGCAGCAGGTAGGTCTCCAGCATGCCGAATTGTTCGAGGCGCAGGCCGATGTCCTTGAACAGCGGCGCGAGGTCGGGTGCCTTGCTGCTGGCGACGATGGTGTCCAGCAGTGGGTTGAGGTCGACGCCGCCGACGGCCTTGCCGATACGGACAATGTCGGCCTGGTCGTAGGTCTTGCCCTGGTGGCCGAACTCCTTGTACATCTCCTTCAGCAACGTATCGAGGCTGGCCTTGCCCTTGCTGGCCTTGCGCAGTTCGACATCCATCGCCAGCCCGGCAATCGTGCCGCCGCCGTAGACCAGCAGCCAGTTGCGGTGTTTGTCCTTGACGGCTTCGCGCACGGTGACCGTCAGCCCCTGCACATTGCGCGCCACGTTCTGGCCGCGCGCCAGGTTTTCCAGCTGCTGGATCAGCATGGCGCGGTCGATCAGCTTGTTGCGCGCCATGGTGACTACGGTGACGTAATCGTTTACGCCTTCCTTGAACCATTCCTCACTCTCGTTCTTCGGGAGCAGCGAATGGCCGTCCCAGAAGTGGGCCAGTTCGTGCGCCATCACCTTGCCCCAGATCGGGCGCGCGACTTCGCTGCCATCGTCCTTCAGGTACTGGCTGAATGAGCCGGAGAATGCGCCGCCATCGCCCGTGTCGCCCTGGTTGATCACGATCAGGAAGCGCTTGGCCACCGGGCCGCGGCCGTACAGTTTCTGGTACGCGTTCATCTGTTTGTCGATCATCGAGATGAAGGCGTCGCGGCGTTTCCAGTACTGCTTGCCCATCACCAGCGTCATCTCGACGCCGCCGGCAGTGAAGGTCTCGGCGCGGGCGGTGCCGAAGAAATAGGCGTTGTTGACCAGCTCGCGGCGCGATTCCGCCAGGAAGACGCCCGGCTTGCCCGCAGTGCGCAGCGCTGTGTTGGCTTTCCAGCCGGCGGGCAGGTCGAAGCTGACTTCAGTCTGGCCCGGCATCTTCACGCCGGGCACGATGAACAGCGGGTAGCCAACCGACATCAGGCCTTCTTCCGTGTGGTAGGACACTTCCTCATTCCCGCCCGGCCACAGGTACTTGTCATGATCGAGGCGCACGTCGTAGGACAGGCGCAGGCGGCGGTCGCCGTCAACCTCGTATTCGCCTTCGCCCTTGTCCTTGAACGCGACGGCATTGCCCGCCATGTCGCGCACGGCCAGCTTCTCGACCAGGTCGGCCTGGCCGTTCTTCAGTTGCGGAATCGGCATGCAGTTGAACAGCGCCAGTTCGCGCCCTTCGACCCAGACGTCGGCTTCGACATGGGCGCGCCTGGCGTCCTTGTCGATGCTCAGGCGGTAGTGGTTTTGCTGATTATCGAAAGCGAACGCAGATTGCGCCGCCAGCATCGCGGCTGCGACGCATAAAGGCTTGAACATCAGATCTCCCCGGTGTTGTGTGGTTTTGCGCCACTCTAAGCGATCGCAGCCACCCGGAGAGCGCGGCTGCGACGAACTGCAGGATTGGCGGGACAGGCCGCAGGCTTAGCGTAGCGCCTTTTCCACGACCGCCTTCATCGCCGGCATGGCGCAGCGCAGGGCGGCGTGGCCGCAATCGGTGTCGAGCACCGTGGCTTCCTGCTTGCGCAGCTTGGCAAAGGCGAGCGGCGGGGCGGGGTTGACCACGTGGTCCTGGGCGGCATTGATCGGGTAGAGTTGCGCCTTGACGCGCGCTGCCGCCTCCTCCAGTTTGCCGCCCTGGGCCACATCGTGGCCAAGCACTGCGCGGATCTGCCACAGCGAGTTGTTGGCGTCGGTGCTGTCCGGATCGCCGGCCTGGCTCTCGCGGAAGAACTTCTCGAAATCCTTCGGCGCGGTACGTGCGCTGCGGTGCGCCGGGCTGTCGAAGTTCATGGCGAACAACAGGTTGTACATCGGCAGGCGAGGGTTGCTGGCATAGCGTCCGCCTGCGTAGGAGGGTTCGTCGACGACGGCTTTTTCAACGATGCGCAGGAACAGCATGTCGGAGGAAGTCAGGCGCGGCGTGCCGGCGATCGGGATGGCGACGTCCATGAAGCCAGGGTGGCTTACCGCCCACTGGAAAGTCTGCATGCCGCCCATCGAATAGCCCATCACGGCGCGCACGTGCTGGATGCCGAGTTTTTCGGTCAGCAGCTTGTGCTGGCTGTCGACCATGTCGCGCACGGAAAATTGGGGGAAGGCGGGGCCGGGCTGGGTCTTGCTGTTGGAGGGCGAGCAGGAAACGCCATTGCCCAGCGCGTCCACCACGATGACGTACCACGGCGCCGGATCGAACAGGGCGCCGCTTTGCAGCATGCCGATGGCGTCGCGGCTGGTGCCGGTGTGCCAGGTGGTGAACAGGATGGCGTTTGACTTGTCCGCATTCAGCGTGCCGATGGTGCGGTAGCCGATCGAACAATCCTTGATGGTGGCCTTGTTTTCAAGCTGCAGGTCGCCCAAGTGGGCAAACTGTTGTTGCGGGGCTGCGGCGAAAGCGGCGGGCGAGGCGAATGCGATGGCGCAGGCGAAGGCGCTGAGGCGGCGGGCGAGCATGTTTTCTCCTTATTGATTTGATGCAAGAAGAGTAACGCGCGCGCCCCTCGGTATGGCATCCGATTGCGACAGGCTGCAGAAATCCGGGATCAGGCTGCCGTACAGCTTGGATATCAGTGCCAGGTCCGCATCAGGCCGACCGCCAGGCCTTCGAGGGCGAAATCGTCTTCCGGTGTGACGGTAATGACTTTGAAGTCCGGGTTCTCCGGCAGCAGCTCGATCTTGCTGCCGGTCTTGCGGTAAGTCTTGACGGTGACATCGTTGCCGATGCGGGCCACCACCACCTGGCCGTTGCGGGCGGTGTCGGTCTTTTTCACTGCCAGCAGGTCGCCGTCCATGATGCCGATGTCGCGCATCGATTCACCGCGCACCTTCAGCAGGAAATCCGGTTTGGCGGAGAACAGGTTGGGGTCGACGCTGTAGGTGGTTTCCAGGTTTTCCTGTGCCAGGATGGGCGAGCCGGCGGCGACGCGGCCGATCAGGGGCAGGGAGACCAGCATGCCGGCCGGTACCGCCGGCATGTCGTCAAATTCGACCTTGGCGCGTGGCGCGCCGCGCGAAGCCGGCACGCCGGCGTTGGTAGCGGCGCCGGTGCCGGTGGCGGTGCCGCCGAAATTGCCAGTCAGGCGGATGCCGCGCGAGGTGCCGGCGGTGATTTCAATGGCGCCTTTGCGTTGCAGGGCCTTCAGGTGCTCTTCCGCCGCGTTGGCGGATTTGAACCCAAGCTCCGCCGCGATTTCTGCGCGGGTGGGCGGGAAACCGGTATTGTCGATCGCTTCCTTGATCAGGTTGAGGATCTCTTCTTGTCGTGCAGTGAGCTTGATCATGGCGCTGGTGTGGACTGTGAATATAGACAGTCTGTATTTTTGTACAGTATGAAAGGAATTGCAAGCAAATTTGTTGCATCTCCAGAAAATTTTCGGCTTAATGTCGATTCGACAACCATTGGAGGGCAGGATGGGACG
>CBFGQI010000271.1:0-3809 GCA_965650885.1 uncultured Oxalobacteraceae bacterium | reverse complement strand
ACATGATGCAACACAATGCGCCAACCCTTCGGTGTCTTAACGTACACATTGGTCGCAATCAGGTGCGCCGGTTCGCCGCTCGACGCGGTCACGCCTTCGATTACAGTATGCACCGAACTCATCAGGTTGTGTGTCTCATGCAGCTGGGAAGGGCGGATTTGCAACCCGCCGTGTTCCAAAAGTGCACTCCAGGAATCGCGGATGGCACGGTGGCCGATCAGGCGCGGGCCGCCGGGGTGGACGCAGACGATCTCTTCATCGTCCGCCCACAGCGCCATCAGGGCTTCCAGGTCGGCCCGGTTCAAGGCATCGTAAAAGGCCGCTTCGACTTCTGCCGCACTGCCATTCTGGTGTTTACGCGCTGCCATCCGGGCTCCGGGGTGTGATTAATGGTGGCCGACTTCGGTGCCTGGCTTCAGGCGGTACTGGGTGCCGCAGTACGGGCATTTCGCTTCGCCATGCTTAAAGTCCAGGAACACGCGCGGATGGGAAGACCACAGCGGCATGGCCGGATTCGGGCAGTAGGCCGGCAGGTCTTTACCATCGAGTTCGACTGGCTGGGTGGCGTTGCTCATTTTATAACACTCCGCGAGATCAAAAAGCACGATTTTAATCCATTCGCGCAATGATAAGAATTCGCCGGTAGAATGGCGGCTTACGAATGTCATGGCCGCCAGAGAAGTTGTCGATGTGTGGCAACTACACCACATGAGTTATCCCGATAGCGAGCCCGACGTTGCAGCCCATCACGAACCTTCCTGGCGCGCCGGCCTGAAAGACGGTACGCCAACCCTGTTCGGCATCGGCGCCTGGGGCCTGGTGGTGGGCGTGGCCATGGTCAAATCCGGCCTGACCGTGATGCAGGCGCTGGGCATGACCCTGGTGGTGTTTGCCGGCTCCGCCCAGCTCGCTTCTCTGCCCCTGATTGCGGCCGCCGCGCCAGTCTGGGTGATCTTCCTGACCGCGGTCGTGGTCAACCTGCGTTTCGTCATTTTTGCCGCCTTGCTGGCGCCGCACTTTGCCAAGCTGCCGGTGTTGCGCCGTTTCCTGCTTGGCTTCGGCGCCGGCGACATGACCACCGCCATGTTCCTGCAGCGCTTCCCCAGCGAGAAACCGGAAGTGGGCAAGGTGTCCTACCTGCGCGGCCTGTTGTACCCGAACTGGGTTGCCTGGCAAGTGGGCTCCATCGCCGGCATTTTCCTCGGCAGCGCGGTACCGGCCGAATGGGGCCTGGGCTTTGCAGGCACGCTGGCGATCGTGTGCATCACGGTGCCGATGGTTGCCACGCGGCCCGCGCTGATCGGCGCGCTGGTTGCTGCCGCTACCGCGGTGCTGGCGCACGGCTTGCCCTACAAGCTCGGCCTGCTGGCTGCCGTGATTGTCGGCATGGTGACCGCGATGGCGGTGGAAGAACAACTCGAACGACGGAAGGCCGCCAATGTCTGATCTGGAAGTCTGGCTGACCATCTTCGCATTGGCCTGCGCTACGGCCATCACGCGCTCCTCGTTCTGGGTGATCGGCGAACACGTCTCCATTCCCACCCGCGTGCAGGAAATGCTGCGCTATGCGCCATCCTGCGCACTGGCCGCGATCATCGGCCCCGACCTGCTGCTCGACCCGCAAGGCGCGGTCCAGTTCAGCCTGCACAACTACAAACTGATCGCCGGCGCCGCCGCCATCGCCTATTACCTCGCCCGCCGCAGTATGCTGGAGACGATCGTGTTCGGCATGGCATGCTTCACCGCGCTGCGATTGCTGCTTGGCTAAAATTCCATGCCCGGACCGTCGTTCGGGCGGGGCGGTGATGCTTACGAAGCGGTCCGGCTGCAACGCAGGTGTTGGATTGTTGTCGGCGGGCTGTATGCGGCATATCACTAACCGCACTTTCGCCAGAATCCAGGGCGTTTACTTGTATGGGCGAGTGCGATGATACGAACGTGATCGGTCCGCACTTGGTAGCCTCGCCTCGGCCGAAAAGGCGTCGCTGATCGCTGCGCTCGCATGTTGCGCGTAGTATTGGTGCGCGTTGCGCAGATCATCTTCTGCCGCCGCAACGAAGACGTAATTCACTTCAAGTTCGACTTGAGACGCGCAAAAACCACTTCGCCGGGGACTAATTCTGCGGTGCCGTCCTCAATCGCCGCGAGCCGACGGTCGAGCTCTTGGCTCCAGGCTTCATCGTAGCCCGGCTCGGGAGGGAGACTCGCTATGAGCATTTCCAAAAGTGCTTCACGGTCTTCGGGGGGGAGCCGGAGAACCTCGGCAGCAATTTTTTCGAGCGGCTTGTTCATGGAAGCTATTGTAGTCCTCAGAAGCATAAGCTGTAATTGCGCACGATCAATGTTTTCGTGTTAGCAACTAAATATCGGCTTGGACGCAGATTAACAAGCGGCTAAGCCCCCCTGGCTTAAGGTAAAATAGCGCTCTTTCCAACAGTGACCCTTGAGTAACCATGCTGAAATTTAACCGTCTGGAAGACCTGGTGGCGCAAAATGCGCTGCAAGGCAAGCGCGTCTTTATCCGTGCAGATCTGAACGTGCCGCAGGATGATGCGGGCAATATCACCGAAGATACGCGCATCCGTGCTTCGATTCCAGCGATTAAGGCAGCCCTGGGCGCCGGTGCCAAGGTTATGGTGACCTCCCACCTGGGCCGTCCGACCGAAGGCGAATTCAAGCCGGAAGACAGCCTGGCCCCGATCGCCAAGCGCATGTCCGAGCTGCTGGGCCAGCCGGTCGAGCTGAAGCAGGACTGGGTTGATGGCGTCGACGTGGCGCAAGGCCAGGTCGTCCTGCTGGAAAACTGCCGCGTCAACAAGGGCGAAAAGAAGAATTCCGATGAGCTGGCCGAAAAAATGGCCAAGCTGTGCGACGTCTACGTGAACGATGCCTTCGGCACCGCGCACCGCGCCGAAGCCACCACCCACGGCATCGCCAAGTTCGCGCCGATCGCTTGCGCCGGCCCGCTGCTGGCCGCCGAGCTGGATGCGCTGGGCAAGGCCCTGGGCGCGCCGGCCCGTCCGCTGCTGGCCATCGTGGCCGGCTCCAAAGTGTCGACCAAGCTGTCGATCCTGAAATCGCTGGCCGACAAGGTGGATAACCTGATCGTCGGCGGCGGCATCGCCAACACCTTCATGCTGGCTGCCGGCCTGAAGATCGGCAAGTCGCTGGCCGAGGCCGACCTGGTTGCCGAAGCCAAGGCCATCATCGACCTGATGGCTGCGCGCGGCGCACAAGTGCCGATCCCGGAAGACGTGGTGTGCGCGAAGGAGTTCGCCCCAACCGCTGCTGCCACCGTCAAAGCCGTGGCTGACGTGGCCGACGACGACATGATCCTGGACATCGGCCCCAAGACCGCCGCCAAGCTGGCCGCCCAGATCGCCGAAGCCGGCACCATCGTCTGGAACGGCCCGGTCGGCGTCTTTGAATTCGACCAATTCGGCGAGGGCACCAAGACCCTGGCCATGGCTATCGCCAACTCCAAGGGTTTCTCGATTGCGGGCGGTGGCGACACCCTGGCCGCCATCGCGAAATACCAGATCACCGACAAAATCGGGTACATCTCCACCGGTGGCGGGGCCTTCCTGGAATTCCTGGAAGGTAAGACCCTGCCCGCAGTGGAGATCCTGGCGCAACGCGCCCAGTAACACGGTAAAAGGCGCCCGCAAGGCGCCTTTTGAACTTTATCAAGCTCACACGAAGGAATCTTCATGGCACGTGGTACCAAGATCGTCGCAACTATCGGCCCAGCATCGACCGACCTGAGCATCCTGATCCAGATGATCAAGGCAGGCGTGGACGTGGTCCGT
>CBFGQI010000270.1:0-3861 GCA_965650885.1 uncultured Oxalobacteraceae bacterium | reverse complement strand
AGCGTGGTGGCCATGGCGGCCGGCCATGCGCTGGTGGTGGCGGGCAAGGTGATCGCCTTCCTGCCCAATGAGGCGGGCAAGGCCCTGCTGCACCACAGCCGCGTGGGTTAAGCCATGCGCCGCTTCTTCCTCGCGCTGTGCCTGGCCGCCGCCGCGGCTGTGCTGCCGGCAGCCCAGGCGGGCCAGCAATGCGAACAGCAAGCGTTGACGCTGGACGCGGTCGACCGTTCGCTGGCATTGGCCCAGCGCACCATGCAGGCGCTCGACGCCAGCGGCGCGCACATGGCCATCATCGCGCGCGCCGGCCAGGATTTGTCGCAGTACGGCTTGCGTTATTCCCACGCCGCGCTGGCGTGGCGCGACCACCCGGCCGGCCGCTGGGTGGTGGTGCATTTGCTGAACGAGTGCGGCACCGACCGCTCAGCCCTCTACAACGATGGGCTGGGCAATTTCTTCCTGACCTGCTTGCACCGCCACCAGGCGCAATTGATCGTGCCCGCGCCGGCGCTGCAGCAGCGGCTGGCGCAGGAGCTGGCGGCGCGCACCCCGCTGCGCCTGCATGAGCCGCATTACAGCATGCTGTCGTATGCCTGGTCGACGCGCTACCAGAACTCCAACCAGTGGGTGCTGGAAATGCTGGCCACGGCCGCCGCCGCGCCGGGCCAGGTGGCCACGCGCGCCGAGGCGCAGCAATGGCTGGACGATGCCGGCTATCGTCCGGTCAGCGTGCAAGTGGGGGCGGCGGCACGCTTCGGCGCCCGCCTGTTCCGCGCCAATGTGGCTTTTGACGACCATCCGTCCGGCTTGCGCGTGCGCGGGCGTTTCGGCACCGTCACCGTGGATGGGATCGAGCACTTCATGCGCCGCCACGACCGTGCGACGCGCGTGATTGAATTATGATTTCCTGCTGAGCTTACGGATGCGTGTGACGTGCCGCTGGCGCAGCCGCTCCATGGCGCGCGCTTGCGGGTAGCCGGGCTGGCCTGGCAGGCGGTGGTGGGGCGGGATTGCGGCGGCCGGTTCCGGCTCGCTGGAGAGCTCGGGCAAGGGTCGTTTGCTGATCATGCTTCATGTTAGGCGGCGCCCCCCAAAGTTGCCAGTTTTGCGCCGCCGCAAAGGCGCTGTCGCGATCTGCGCCGATCATGAAGCTTTATGGAGGCGATCATGAAGTTAATTTTCACCGTGCTGGCTTGCGCCTTGCTCGCCGGCTGCACTTCGCTGCCTTACCGTCCGGCGCAGGCGGATGGGGCGTTCCCTGGACTGGTCGATTTTGTCGCCATGGCGCCGGGCCATAGCGTGGACGTGCTGCTGGTGCATGGCATGTGTACCCACGATGTGCGCTGGGCCGATGCAACGGTGGCGCAGCTGGGCAGTGCGATGCGCGCCAACGTGCAGGGCGGTGCGGACAAGACCCTGTCCGCGCCGGCGGCGGACGGCATCGACATCGTCGAGCGCACCATCGTGCTGCGGCAGGGCGAATTGCGCATCAAGGCCCTGGTCTGGTCGCCGCTGACGACGCCCCTCAAGCGCCAGCTCGACTATGACTTGAGCGGCCGCCTGCCCGCGACGCGCGCCAAATTGAATGCACGCGCCAAGGATATGCTGATGGACGATTGCATTCCCGACGCCCTGATTTACCAGGGTGTGGCGCGCGACGCCATCCAGCAGCGCATGGCGCAAGCCATCGCGCGCGCCACCGCCGGCGCGGCGGACAACGCGCCCTTGCTGGTGCTGTCGTCCAGCCTTGGCAGCAAGATCCTGTTCGATACCCTGCTGCGCATGGACGCCGCGGCCCAGCGCACCATCGACCGCATGGCTTACCTGGTGATGGCGGCCAACCAGATTCCCTTGCTGGCATTGGCCGACCAGCAGGCCGGGCGCAGCACCATCGCGGCGGCGCCGGACGCGGACAGCCTGCATGCCCTGCTGCGCAAACGGCGCGCGCCCGCGTCGCCGCGCAACGTCCCGCACAAGCTGACGATGGTGGCATTCAGCGATCCGAACGACTTGCTGACCTACACGCTGGAGCGCGAGCGCTACGCCGGCCTCGGGGTAGACGTGGTGAATGTGCTGGTGTCGAATGCGCCGACCTGGTTCGGGCTGCTGGAGCGGCCCGACCATGCGCACATGAACTACCTGCTCAACCCAGACGTTGCGCGAATGGTCGCGTGTGGCCAGCCGCGGAGTGCGCGCTGCGAATGATGTCGAACACCTTGCCCGCGTCGGCGATGGTGTCGAAGCGCGGCACGGTCTCGATGCCGGGCCAGGACGCCAGGCCGCTGAACATATTGCCCGCTTGCGAAACGCCGAACGAGATCGTGCCTTCGCCCTTGCCGTTCTCCGTCAGCGAGAATTCGCCCAGCGTGCGCAATTCCAGGCTTTTGGTCTGGCGCGTGAAGAGCCCCGAGCGGATCACGATGCGTTCGTTGGTCACCATGTACTCGGTCCTGGCGCGCTGCCAGGCTTCCAGGAAGAAGCGGCCAACGATCATATGGAGCCCCATCAGCACGAAGGGGATGCCCCATAGGCGGAACATCATCGGCGCCTCCGAATTGATCACGGAATATTCCCAGAATGCGGCGAAACCGCCCCACAGCAGGCTGAATGGGATCATCACCACATCCGCGGCGCGCAGCATCAGGCCCTGGCGCGGGGCGCCGCGCCACAAAACGCGTTCATTGGTCGCAAGATTTTCCATGCCGACATCTTACCCGGCGCAAGTGGCTTCAAATCTGGCAGATTGTCACTTCCAGAAGAAGAGCATTCGCTGCCACCAGCTGCGCCGTGGGGCCGGCACCTCGCGGATGCCCGGCACCACCTCGAAGTCCGTCACCAGTGCCGCCACGCGCCCGGCCGCGTCATAGCCGAAATAGGAGGCATAGCGGCCATTGGCGGCGGCAAAGCTGACGGTGTTGTCGCCGGCCGCAAAGCAGGCGCTGCCCGACTCCACTGCATAAGCGAAAAACTCGCCCGGCGCCAGGGTGCGCGCATCCTGGCCGGCGGTCAGCGCGGGATACCAGTGGACGACGGCCGTGTCGGCAAGCAGCACCCGCGCGTAGGCGAGCCGCTCAGCGCTGCCGGCACTGGCGTTGGCGTCGCGCGCGGCGGCCAGCGTGACGGGATACTCGCCATTTGGCACGCTTTGCGTGAATGGCGCCAGGCCGGCATCGGCTAGCGGGTCGCCGGCGGCGAGGCGGCCGCCAACGACGGTCAGCCTGCCGGCATCGGCCAGGGAGAACTGCAGGGAGGTGTCGTCGAATGTGAAGCGCTCCGCGGCGAAGGCGGAGCGCAGTGCTTCAGGATTGGGCGCATAGCTCATGCGCCCATCATATTACTTTTGCAGGCGGGCCAGCAATTCCTTGCCCACCAGTGGCGCCGAGGCCGGGTTCTGGCCGGTGATCAGCTCACGGTCGGTCACCATATTGCCCTGCCAGTTGGCGACCTTGGAGAATTGCAGGCCGGCCTTTTGCAGCGCGGTTTGCGGGTAGAACTTCATTTCGCCGCCGCCCAACTGGGACTTGGAGGCTTCCTCTTCATCGTTGGTGAAGGAGGTCACCTTGTAGCCGGCGTAAATCCATTTCGGCTGGGCTGGGGTGGCGCCCTGTTCCATCTTGTAGGCAAAGCCTTTGGCGTCGGGCAGCGCGGACAGCAGCGCGATCGGGCCATGGCACACCAGGGCGGTCGGCTTGCCATCCTTATGGAAGGCGGCCAGCACCTTGCCCAGCGCGGGGCTGACCAGCAAGTCCTGCATCGGCGCATGGCCACCCGGCACGTACACGGCGTCGTAACGGGCGTAGCCCTGCTGCTCGACGCGCGCCAGGCTGACCACCGGCGAGTTGGCGCTGTCGGTCAGGCGCAGCT
>CBFGQI010000269.1:0-3911 GCA_965650885.1 uncultured Oxalobacteraceae bacterium | reverse complement strand
ACCTATGTCGATGCGACCGGCGTCAATGTATTTGCCGAAGCGTCGCTGCCATGACTGGCCCGGCACCGTTTGTGGCACCGCCGTTCGTGGCCCCGCACCTGCACAAGGCCTATGAAGCCGATTTGCGCGCCTACCGGCTGCGCTTCAGCCGTGGCGGGGCGTGGACGGCGATCGCCCTGGTGCTGCTGGGCATCGGGCTCGATTACAGCCTGTACCGCGAGCACCTGACCGAGTTTGCGCTGGCGCGGGTGCTGGTGTCGTTCGGGATCCTGGCCATCATCGGCCTGATGCGCCGGCCATGGGGGGCGCAGCACGTGGAAGCCATGAGCTTCACCTGGCTGATGCTGCCGCAAGTGATGATCGCCTGGATGATCGCCAGCACCGAAGGCGCCGGATCGATCTATTATGCGGGCCTGAACCTGGGCGTGTTCGCCTCGGCCATCGCATTTGCTTTCCGCATGTGGCAAAACCTGACGCTGGGCCTGCTGACCTACATGCTGTATGCGGCGGCCTGCTGGGTGCATGCGGGCAGCGACAGCATGAGCGGCGCTTTCGCCGTCAATTCGCTGCTGCTGGCCTTCAGCGCCATTGCCAGCGCCGTGTGCACCTATTACAACGAGCAGGCACGCCTCAACCTGTTCCAGCTCAAGGCCGAACTGGCCGACAAGAACGCCCAGCTGGAAGCCAACAACCGCAGCCTGGCCGAAATCAAGGGCCAGATGCTGCAGCAGGAAAAGATGGCCGCCCTCGGCACCCTGGCCGCCGGCTTGCTGCACGAGGTGAACAATCCGGTCAACTTCTGCATGATGGCGATCGATATCGCGCTGGAAGAGCCGGGCGCCAAGAGCAGCGAAGTGCTGTACGAATGCCTGACCGACGCCAAGTCGGGCATGCAGCGCGTGCAGTACATCGTGTCGGATTTGAAGACCTTCGCCTACCGCAAGTCCGGTACCGACCACGAGAGCGCCCAATTCCTGTTCGAGCGCGCGCTGGAATCGTCCGTGCGCCTGGTGGGCCATGAAATCAAGGGCATCAAGGTGAACCGCCACCTGCAGCCCGACACCCTGGTGCGCGGCGACGAAGCGGCCATCATCGGGGTGCTGATCAACCTGTTGAGCAATGCCGCCCTGGCCATGCGCAAGGGCGCCACCAGCGGGCCGACCATCGACATCTACGCCGAAGCGCGCGGCGACCGCCTGAAGGTCACCGTGCGCGACAATGGCCCGGGCATCGCACCGGAAAACATTGGCCGCGTGTTCGAACCCTTCTTCACCACGCGCGAAGTGGGGCAGGGCCTGGGCCTGGGCTTGAGCATTTGCTACAGCGTGATCCAGCGCCATGGCGGCTTGCTGGCGGCCGAGAGCGTGCCGGGCGAATGGACCAAGTTCAGTTTCGATTTGCCGCGCGTCACGGGAGGCGAGAAATGAGCGAACGCCCACAGCCCGCCACGGTGCTGTACGTCGACGACGAAGAGTTGGCGCGCAAGTATTTCGCGCGCGCGGTGGAGGGCGACTACACCGTGCTGACCGCGCCCGGCGTGGACGAGGCCTTGGAAATCCTGCGCCAGCCGGACAGCGAGGTCGACGTGCTGGTGACCGATTACCGCATGCCGGGCCGGGTCGGCGGCGAACTGCTGCGCCAGGTGGAGCGCGACTATCCGCACCTGGTGCGCATCCTGGTGACCGCCTACGCCGACAAGGAAGTGCTGCTGGAGACCATCAATGGCGGCGATATTTTCCGCATCCTGGAAAAGCCGCTCGACACCGGCACCGTGCGCGACGCCTTGCGCCTGGCCAGCGTCAATGCGCGCGAACGCGCCATGCGCCGCCAGAGCCTGCTGGCGATCGAGGAAACCGTGGCCTTCCTGGCGCACGAACTGAATACGCCGCTGGCCACCATCGCCAATTTCGCGCGCAACATCCAGCGCCGCGTCAACGGCCAGGGGCCGGACAATGGCTTGCCGCTGAAAGCCGATATCGGCAATGCCGCGGCGCACATGAACGACAATGCGCGCTACTGCCTGTCCGTGCTGTCGTCGTTCGTCGAATCGGTCAAGCGCGCCAGCGTGGTGCCGGCGGCGCGCCTGGCCAACGGCAGCGCGCAGCAAATGGTGACGGCGCTGCTGGGCGTCTATCCGCTGACGCCGCACCAGCGCAACCTCATCGAGGTGGCGGTGCAGGGCGACTTTACCGTGCGCGCCTCGCCCAACTGTGTGGCGCTGGTGCTGGCTTCGCTGCTGAGCAATGCGCTGCGCGCGCTGCAAGAGCATCCTGAGCCCCGGATCAGGATCACCGTGGGCGTGGCAGACCGCCCCTACATCATCGTGGAAGACAACGGCCCGGGCATTGCGCCGGCGCTGCTGAACCGCCTGCTGCTGGACCCCGTGTCCATGCATGGCAGCGAGGGCGGCAGCGGCTGGGGGCTGATCTTCTGCAACCGCGTGATGCAATCGTTCGGCGGCCACCTGCGGGTGCAGTCGGAACAGGGTTGCTCCACGACCGTCACCATGAATTTCCCGGATTTAGAGAAGGAACCAGCATGACAGAAAAAGAAACGGCACGAAGCGCCCCGGCGATCCTGTACGTCGACGATGAGGCGACCGCCCTGAAATACTTCCAGCGGGCCCTCGGTTCGCTGGCGCCGGTCTACGTGGCCGAGTCGGTGGAAGAGGGCAAGCGCATGCTCGACGAGCATGCGGAAGAAATCGCCGTGCTGGTGTCGGACCAGCGCATGCCCGGCGCCTATGGCAATGAATTGCTGTTCTATGCCTGGGACCGCTACCCGCACATCGTGCGCATCCTGACCACGGCCTATTCGGAACTGGAGCATACGGTCGACGCGGTCAACCAGGGCCAGATCCACCGCTACATCCAGAAGCCGTGGGATATCGCCGCGCTGCGCATGGAATTGAAGCAGGCGCTGGCCCTGGCCAAGCTGCAGAAGGAGCATTCGCAGCTGCTGCGCGAAAAGCTGCTGGTGCGCCAGAAGCAGGCCGTGGCCAGCCGCATCGGCACCCTGTACACGCTGGCGGCCAGCCTGTCGGCCGCGGGCCCCTCCTGCGTGCCGGTGGAAAGCTACCTGGCCGGCGCCCTCAGCGCCGGCATGACGCCGCCGGAACCGGACTGGCTGATGCTGGACCATTCGGACTTGATCAGTTCGGAAGCGTTCCGCAGCGCTGCCTTCGGCTGCGCCGTGCGCGACCACCTGCTGGAGCTGGAGCGCCGCTATGCCGACGCCCAGCCGTCGCATGCCCTGGCGCTGCTGGCGGAAACCTTCGGCCCGACCTTCCGCGCCATCGATGCGAGCCAGGCGCTGTTCCTGCAGGCATCGCAGCTGACGGAATTCCTGGAAACCCCGACCAGTGCGCCGGTGTCGTCGCAGCACGCGTTCTGGCTGGCTTGCCTGTTGTGGATGGGCAAGCGCGGCGCCTCGCTGCAGATGGCCAGCAGCGCCCAGGGCGTCGAATGCCGCCTGGTGCAGGCCGACGCCGCCCTGACCCCGTCGCAGCTGGCGGCCTGGGTCGAGCAATTCTGACGGGCGGGCCCCAGGCGCCCGGGCCGCTGGCGTGCGCTCGGCGCCGGCCGGCTTCGCTAGCATGGCTGCAGGACCGATGCAAAAGGAGGTGCACCATGCCACGCGGAGCCAGCCCGAAACGGGAACGGGAATACAAGGAACTCAAGCAGGAGTTCAAGCAGGAAGGACGCTATCGCGGCCGCGAAGAGGAAGTGGCGGCGCGCATCGTCAACAAGCAACGCCGCGAACACGGCGAAACCAAGGCGCAAAAGTCGCGCGCCGGGCGTAAAGTGCATTAAGCAATGCACTTCGAGAAAGACTTTCTGGCAAGTTTTTGAGGGAGAGTCGGTTATACTCTCAGGCATCGGAATACCGGAGCCGCCATGCCTGAGGAAGCC
>CBFGQI010000268.1:0-3917 GCA_965650885.1 uncultured Oxalobacteraceae bacterium | reverse complement strand
CATTCTCGTGCACCGTGAGGTGGGGGAACAGGTTGGTCAGCTGGAAAGCGCGGCCAATGCCCTTGCGGGTACGCGCCGCCGGGCCGCTGCGCGTGATGTCTTCGCCACGCAGCAGCACCTGGCCGCTGGTGGCCGGCAACTGGCCCGACATCAGGTTGAAGTAGGTGGTCTTGCCGGCGCCGTTGGGGCCGACGATCACGGTCAACTGGCCGGCATGGAAATCGGCGCTGACATTGTCGACGGCCGTGTGGCCGCCGAAGCGGATCGTCAGCCCGCGGGTGGACAGCAGTGGCGTCATGGTGTCAGCGTTTATTCCTGATCGGTACCGGCAATTCTGCGGCCGGGATTTCGCGCACCAGTTCCAGCAGGTCCCATTCGTCCTTCTGGTCCTTTTTGATGCGGAAGTGGTACATCGGCTGCATGGCCTGGTGGTCTTCCTTGCGGAAGGTCATCCTTCCCTTGGGCGTGTCGAACTCCATGCCTTCCATGGCGGCGATCAGCTTCTTGGTGTCGCCGCCGCCGGCCTTGGACAAGGCCGCCACCACCGCGCTGGCCGCGGTGAAGCCGCCGGCGGTGAACATGTCGGGCGGCTTCCCGTAGCGTTTGCGGTGTTCGGCCACGAACCAGTCGTTCATCGCGTTTCTGGGGAAGCCGTAGTAGTAATAGATCGTGCCTTCGGTGCCCGCAAAGGCCTTCCACGTCTTCAGCACCGGCAGGATGTTGCCGCCCGGCGCCAGCGTGATGCCATAGCGCTCGGGCTTCATGTCGGCGATCTTGTTCATGGGGTTGGGCCCGGCCCAGATGATCTGCAGCACGCGCGGCGGCGGCGCGTCCTTCAGCTTGTCGAACAGGCGCTGCGCCGAGGCGGTGAAGTCGGTCGCGTTCTGCGGCGCGTATTCTTCGTGTACGATGCTGGCCTTCGAACCGGTCAGCTTGAGCGCTTCGCGCGCCGCCGCCACGGCGTCCTTGCCGAAGGCGTAATCCTGGGCCAGGAACGCCACGCTGCCCTGCTTGAAGGTGGAGGCGGCGGCCAGGCCATCCTGCATGGAATTGCGGGCGGTGCGGAAAATGTACTTGTTCCATTTGGCGCCGGTGATGGCATCGGCCACTGCCGGCTCCACGATCAGCACTTTCTTGTACTCGGCCGCGATCGGCAGCATGGCGATGGCCGATCCGGAGGAACTGGTGCCGACTGCGAGGTCGACCTTGTCGTCGCCATAGGCTTCGGCCAGCAGGGTGCGGCCCTGGTCAGGCTTGCTCTGGTCGTCCTTGACGATCACCTTGAGCTTGCGGCCATTGATTTCCATCTTACCCCTGGTCAGATATTCCAGGCCCATCATGAAGCCGGTCTCGGTCTCCTTCGCATAGGGTTCGAGGATGCCGGTCTTGCCGGCGATCAGGGCGACTTTCAAGTCCTGTGCGCCGGCCAGGGCCGGCGCCAGCGCGATCAGCAGCGGTATCAGTTTTGTCATCGGTGTCTCCGTGCCCGCCAATATAGATCAATCGACGCTATCGAGGAAGCCGCGCAGGGCTTCCTGCGCCGCCGGCTCGTTCAGCATCGGGGCGTGGCCGACATCGGGCACTTCGGCATACAGCATGCGCGGTGCGGCTGCGCGCATGGCGCGGGCCTGTTCCGGCTCGATCAGGTCGGACAGCCCGCCCCGTATCAGCATGGTGGGCCGGCGCCGGGCCAGGCGGCGGAAGGCGAAATGGGCCGCCATCGAGGTCGAACGCAGCTTGTTGGCGCGGATCGGCACCGCGATATTGGGGTCGTAGCGCATGGCCAGGGTGCCGTCGCGCTGCTCGCGGAAGGCGCGGCGCGCCCAACGTTCCCATTCCTGCGCCGTATTGGCAGGGAAGGCCACCGCATTGATGCCGCTGATATAGTCGGCCGCCTGCTGCCAGCTGGTGAACTGTTCGTCCTTGCCGGTATAGCCGCGGATGCGCGCCAGGCCGCGTTCGGACAGTGTCGGTCCCACGTCGTTCAGCACGGCGGCGGCGATCAGGCTGGACTTGCGCAGCGCCAGGGTCATCGTGATCAGGCCGCCCATCGAGGTGCCGATGAAGACCGCGCGCTCGATGCCCAGGTCGTGCGCCAGCTTGACCACGTCGTTGGCATACACCATGGGCGTGTAGCGGTCGGGCTGGCTGTCGTATTCGGAATTGCCGCGGCCACGCACGTCGACCGCGATCACGCGGCGTCCCTGGGCCGCGATCCATGGCGCGACGTCTTCGAAATCGGCCGAATTGCGCGTCAAGCCGTGGATGCAGATCACGGGCAGGCGCGCCATGCCGCTGGCGGCTGGGTAGTCGCGCGCATACAGGCGCAGGCCGTCGTCGCTGATGTAGCTGATCTCGGAATACATGGTCCTCGTAGGCAGCGTTGCAGGAGCGTGCAGTGTGCAAGAAATGCATCGAACGTGGAACCGGAGGCTGCGCCCACTGTGTGTGCAATTTTGCACAGCAACACCATGGCGCAGGAAAATGATGCACAATACGGCGCATGAAGACACTGCCCGAATGGACCGACCTGCGCTTTTTCCTGGAGCTGGCGCGCTCCGGTACCCTGTCCGGCGCATCGCGCCGGCTGGAAGTGGAGCACACCACCGTCGCCCGACGCATCGACCGCCTGGAGCAGCAACTGGGCGCCACCTTGTTCGACCGCTCGCGCGAAGGCTATGAATTGACCGAGATGGGGCACGCCGTGCTGCCGCATGCCGAGGCGATGGAAAGCGCCGTGCTGGCCGCGCAGGGCCAGCTCTCCGGCACCGAGGTCGCGATCCGCGGCGTGGTGCGCCTGGGGGTGCCGGAAGCGCTGGGCGTGCGCTTCATCACGCCGCTGCTGGCGCAATTCCTGCAGGATTATCCCGAGCTGTCGGTCGACCTGCTGGTGCAGCCGCGCTTCGCCAACCTGGCCAGCCGCGAGGCCGACCTGGGCGTGACGCTGGACGCGCCCAACACGGGACGCTACATGGTGACGCGCCTGGCTTCGTTCCGCCTGTACGTCTACGGCTCGCCCGCCTACCTGGCGCGCCACGCCCCGATCCTGAAACGCAGCGACCTGGCGGGACATGATTTTGTCGATTACATCCAGGACCGCCTGGCCAGCAATGAATTGAATTTCCTCGACGAGCTGGGCGTCAATCCGCGCCGCCGCCTGTGCTGCACCGGCATGCTGGCGCAGGCCGAAGCCGCGGCGGCCGGCCTGGGCCTGATGATGGCGCCGCCGTACATGGCGACCGATGGCCGGCTGGTGCCGGTACTGCAGGACGAAGTGTACGTGGAGCGCGCTTACTGGCTGGTGGCGCCGGTCGACCTGTACCGCCTGCCGCGCGTGCGGGCCGTATGGAACGTGCTGCGCCAGTTCGCCGAATCGCATGCCGGCTTGTTTATGACGAATAAGTGAGGCAGCGCGCGCGCGACCACGGTCCGGTACGGACCAGGTCCGCGCATGCGCGGCAGCGGCAGCGACCCCCGCTGGGCCAGCGCGTGCAGTACCGGCGCCGGGTCGCAGTGCCACGTCACGCTGTAGCGGCCGGTGTCGCCGTCGCGCACCTTCATCATGGCGAGCTCGAATTGCGAGACCGACACCACCAGCGGGTCGTGATGGCCGGCCAGGCGGTCCAGGAAGGCCAGCGGCTGGTATTCGCGGAACGGGGATATATTCTGCTGCCGGATGAAGGATTGCAGTGCTTCCTCCAGCAGGCCGCGCCGGCGCAGCAATTCGACCGTCAGCACGCAAGTGCGTTCCAGTACGAAGACGCGCCACAGGTAGACGTTGCCGCGCGCCTCCTGCAGGTCGGCTGACGCGGCCACGCGGTGGTAGTAGGGCGCATCGTCCGCCCCGGGCTGGTAAGTGGCGCGCATCAGCCCGAGCAGGATGCGCTGGTGGCTGGCCAGGTCCATGGGCTATCTCC
>CBFGQI010000267.1:0-3922 GCA_965650885.1 uncultured Oxalobacteraceae bacterium | reverse complement strand
CTTCCGCCTGCTGCCACCAGAATTTGCTCCGGTCCACATGGCCGCTGGACGACATGCGGTTGAACACGCCGCCATCCTGCTCGTCATACCCCTTCGCCACCGCGAACTTCAGCAGCCGGTCCGCCACGTCCGCATACAGAGGCGGCAGGCCGCGCTTCTCTGCGCTGCGCAGCAGGTGGCTCCATTCGAACTGGTGGCCCAAGTCCGTATAGCCATTGCCATTCTTCAGCGGCTTCCATTCCTCGTCATACCACTCCGGGATATAGGCACCGCCATCCGGCAACCCCACCATCAGCTGGTACAGCACGAAGTCGCCCAGTTCACGCGTATCGGCCACCACTTGCTGGTCGCCGGTGGCATCGATCAAGGCCAATAGCGCCTCGAACATATGCATGACAGGATTCTGCGAATGCTTGTTGCCGGGCGTCGGCGCGAAATCGCGCGGCGCCGAACCCCGCAAGCCGCCACCGGGCTCGCGCAGGTTGCGGCGGATGTCCTGCCAAGCCGCCAGCGCCGCCGCCTTGTATTTCGGCTCGCCCGTGACCCGTGCCGCATGCGACAGGGCGAGCAAGGCGAAAGCATGGCCGTAAGTGTTCTTGCCCATGGCGGTTGGCTTGCCCGCCGCATCGACGTTCTGGAAGAAGCCGCCGTGCACAGGATCGTGGAAGCGCTCCAGCATGAAATCCGCGCCGCGCTTGGCCGTCTCCAGATAGCGCGTATCGCCGGTCGCCTCATAACCAACCAGCATGGTGTAGACCACCCGGCTATGGAGGGTCAGGTCACCCACCACTTGCCTGGCCGGTTGCCAGCTACGGTCGAACTGCCCCTGCATCAAGCCCGACGGCAGCGGCGCGACGGCCAGCCAGCGCGCAATATGCGCATGGAGATCCTTGCGGTGCCATTCGGTGTTCGCGACCGCCGCCATTGCATCGCCCCGGCCGCCACCGTCGCTGTCGCAGGCCGCGAGCAGGGCAAGGCACGAGGCGGCGGCAACGCGGCGCAGTATCATGCTTTCCAGTCGCCCGACTTGCCGCCCGCCTTTTCGGTGACGCGGATATCGGTCATCACCATGCCGCGGTCCACCGCCTTGCACATATCGTAGATGGTCAGCAGGCCGACCTGCACCGAGGTCAGGGCTTCCATTTCGACGCCGGTCTTGCCATAGGTTTCCACTTGTGCGCGGCAATGCACGGTACTGTTGGGCTCATCGGTGGTAAAGTCCACCGCAACGCGGGTCAGGGCAAGCGGATGGCACAGGGGCACCAGGTCGGCAGTGCGCTTGGACGCCATGATGGCGGCGATGCGTGCAATGCCAAGCACGTCCCCCTTTTTGGCGGTTCCCGATAGAATGAGCGCCATCGTTTCCGGCTTCATGCGGATGCTGCCGGTGGCGACGGCAATGCGGTGGGTTTCGGCCTTGGCGCCGACATCGACCATATGGGCCTGGCCGGCGGCGTCGAAATGGGTAAGGTGATCGGTCATCGGGTAGTCTCTTGTTGAACGGGTATGATAGCACTGTGAATGCACTACATTTTCGCCGTCCTCTGCTGGCGGCACTGGTTTCCGGCCTGCTGATTGCCACTCCGGCAGGGCAGGCGCAGCAGCAGCCTGACTTGCCGACCCTGGGCGACGCCTCGCGCGAGGATCTTTCTCCGGTGATGGAAAAGCGCCTGGGTGAAGAAATCATGCAAAGCCTGCGCTTCGAGCGCGACTACCTGGATGATCCGCCCATCATCGAATACCTGAATTCATTCGGCACCAGGCTGGTGGACGCCCGCCCCGGTGCGCGCGGCGACGCCAACCTGGACTACTACTTCTTCGCGATCCGCGACAAGAACCTGAATGCATTCGCCATGCCTGGCGGCTATATCGGCGTTCACTCCGCGCTGCTGCTGGCGGCGCAGACCGAATCCGAACTGGCCTCGGTGCTGTCGCATGAAATCGGCCACGTCGCACAGCGCCACATTGCGCGCCAACTGGGTGCACAAAAGACCGATGCATTGATCCCGCTGGCAGCGATGCTGCTGGCCGCGCTGGCCGCCAAATCCAGCAGCGATGCAGCGATGGGCGTGTTCATGGGCGGTCAGGGCCTGGCCATCCAGCGGCAGCTGAATTTCGGCCGCGATGCGGAACGCGAAGCGGACCGTGTCGGCTTCCAGATCATGAATGCGGCGGGCTACGATGCCAGCGGCATGGTGGCTTTTTTCCAGCGCATGCAGAACAGCACGCGCATGTACAGCGACCTGATGCCGCCATGGCTGCTGACGCACCCGCTGACCACAGAGCGGATCGCCGATATCCAGGCCCGCATCCGCGAGCAGAAATACAGCCAGCGTGTGGATGGTATGGACTTCCACCTGATCCGCGCCCGAGCGCGCGTGCTGCAGGATGACAGCAGCAAAGGCTTGTCCGATTCGGAAGCGGTGTTCAGGAACCAGATCCAGCAGCCGGGGCGGCAGAACGTGGCCGCAGGCCAGTACGGCATGGCGATGGTGTCGCTCAAGCGTTCCGAATATGCTGCCGCGGTGGACTGGCTGGCCAAGGCGCGCGCCACCATCGACAAGCCGCCTACACCGGGTGCGTTCAGTACGCCGATCCCGAAGGGCATCACGGATTCGGCACTGGCCTATATGTCGCTTGAGATCAAGCTGGCGCAGGAGGAAAAGCCGGAAGTGATTGCTGCCGCGATCGAGGAGGCGAGGGCGGCGCAGGCAAGGTTTCCGCTGTCGCGCGGTATCGTGTGGCAGTACGCGGATGCGTTGATCAAGGGCGGGCAGTATGACGAGGCGACGCGTTTCCTGCGCGATCAGCTGCAGATGTACCGCCGGGAGCCGGAGCTGCATGATTACCTGGCGCAGGCTTATGCGAAGCAGGGGAAGATCGCTTTGCAGCATATCTCGCTGGCGGAGTCTTATGTGCTGCTGGGTGGCGTGCTGGCGGCACTGGACCAGCTGGCGCTGGCGCGCAAGGCGCCCGACGCGACTTATTACGACCAGTCGGTGATCGATGCGCGCGAGCGGGAGTTGCAGGCGAAGCGGCGGGAGATGATGGGGGATAAGAAGAAGGAGTAAAACCGGTAAACCGGGGTCTGACCCGAAGGGTCAGACCCCATCGGGGGTCAGGCCCTTGGGCCTGACCCCGCCTTACCGGTTTTGCGCTCAGCGATCCAGTCGTTGATCACGCCTTCGAGCAAGGTCATCGGCAATGCGCCGTGCACCAGCACCTGGTTGTGGAATTGCTTCAGGTCGAACTTGTCGCCCAGCTCCTTCTTCGCGCGTTCGCGCAGTTCGAGGATCTTCAGCATGCCTACTTTGTACGCCAGCGCCTGCCCTGGATCGACGAAGTAACGCTCGATCTCCGCCGTCACGTCACCTTCGCTCATGCCGGTGGTGTTCATCATGTAATCGATGGCCTGCTCGCGCGTCCAGCGCTTGTAGTGGATGCCGGTATCGACCACCAGGCGGGTCGCGCGCATCATTTCGT
Source organism: uncultured Oxalobacteraceae bacterium (assembly GCA_965650885.1). Lineage (GTDB taxonomy): Bacteria > Pseudomonadota > Gammaproteobacteria > Burkholderiales > Burkholderiaceae_D > Rugamonas. Next base: position 439 of record CBFGQI010000267.1, on the reverse strand, counting down.
CGCGCAGGCGGCCCAGGTTATCCAACGGCGTTTTCTGGAAGCCCTGTTCGGCCGCCAGCCGTTCCGCATACAGCGCCCAGCCTTCGTGATAGGCGGTGAACGGGATGATCTTGCGGAAGAACGGCACCCCCTGCATCTCCTGCTGGATCGCGATCTGGAAATGGTGGCCTGGGATACCTTCGTGGTAAGCCAGCGTGCGCATGGCGAACTTCGGCGTTTCTCCCGGCGCGCGCATATTCGCGTAGAACACCCCGGGCCGGCTGCCATCGAAGGAGCCCATCATGTAGTAGGCACCCGGCGCGGTAGCCTGCGATGCCGCCGGCACCGGCTGCACTTCCACGCCCAGCTTGGGGCGGATGTCGAAGACCGGATCCAGGCCCTTGTTGATCTCGTCCAGGATGGCCTGGTACTGCGCCAGCATGGCCTTCTTGCCTTCGTC
>CBFGQI010000266.1:0-3966 GCA_965650885.1 uncultured Oxalobacteraceae bacterium | reverse complement strand
CGGCGGAGACCCCTTGGCTGGTGCGCGCACGCGCTGTGCACATCAATCCGGCGGATAAGTCCGACCCGGTGGGCGGCGTGGGCGCTGCCGATCGCATTAGCGTCAGCGACAAGACCATTCCGGAAGTGGATATCACCTACTTCGTAACGCCGAATATTTCCGCCGAGCTGGTGCTGACCTATCCGCAAAAGCATGATGTCTATCTGGACGGCAAGACCATCGGGACGTTCAAGCACTTGCCGCCGACGCTGCTGGCGCAATACCACTTCACGCCAGCCTCGCAATTCAGCCCCTACGTGGGCTTGGGTGTGAACTGGACCACCTTCTCCAAGAACCAGTTCCTGAACGGTGCCGGCAGCCTGGAACACGACAGCTTCGGCGTCGCCGTGCAAGCGGGCTTTGACTTCAAGCTGGACAAGAACTGGTCGCTTAACCTGGATGTGAAAAAGGTGCAGATCCGCAGCGACGTGATGATCTCGGGTGCCAAGGTCAGCAAGGCCAAGGTGGATCCGGTGCTGTTCGGTGTCGGCGTAGGCTATCGCTTTTAACTGAATAGCCCGCCTTGCACTTCCGCGCGCAGCTCCCGGGCCAGCGCGCGGCGGCGCGGGTCGGTGGCAAAGTAGCCGATGTCGACGGCAATGCCTTTCGATTCGAGATGGATCAGGTCGCTGGGATGGGCCGGCATCTGCAGGCGCAGGAAGTACAGCTCCAGCTGGGTCACGCTCATCTTGCCGGCGGAGACCTTTTCCACCAGCAACTGGCCATTGGCCAGGACGATATGCTCATAGTCCGTGGCATGACGGGCAAAGTAGAGGAAGGCGGCGGCCACGGCCGTCATTTCCAGCACGGTGAACAGCAGCACTTGCCACATGCCGACCATCACGAAGCCGGCGGCGACGGCGAACGACAACAGGCACATCAGGGCATAAGCCATCCCCATCTGCTGGGGCGACAATGAGCAATTGCGCCGCAGCAGCCATTCCCTGCGCTCCCTGAGCAAGTCCCGGTTCATGTGCCTATTCTAGGCACAACTCGCTGGCAATTGCAAAACATCCACTTTTGTCCCGCTGGCCGGCGCGCCGGACCGTGCTGGCCCCGAAGTGGACAAAACTTCCACACGGGGAAGAGTGAAGATGAAAGTGGCGCCTTCGCCAAGCTTGCTGCGGACGGTCAGCGTGCCGCCGTGGGCTTCGGCGAGCTGGCGCGAGATGTAGAGGCCAAGGCCGAGGCCGGTAGGAACTTTGTCCATCTTGCCGCGCTCGAAGGGTTCGAAGATTTTCGGCAGCACTTCTTCGGGGATGCCGGCGCCCTGGTCGATCACTTCGATGCGGGCGTTCTGGCTGTCGGCGTGCAGGCGTACGTCGACCGGCTTGCCGCCGCCGTAGCGCAAGGCGTTGGTGATCAGGTTGATGATCACTTGCTCGACGCGGAATTCATCCCAGCATCCGGCCACCGGCTGCACGATGGTGAGCCGCAGTTCGCTGCCCATATCGGCTGCCTGGTGCGCCAGGTCGCCAACCAGGCGCTGCAGCAGCGCTTCCAGGTCAACGCGGCCGGGGCGGATCGAGAGCTTGCCGGCGCGGATGCGCGAGACGTCGAGCATGTCGTCGATCAGGCGCACCATGGCGTGGATCTGGCGCATGTCGCGCGCCACCATGCGCTCCAGCTGTGCCGGGGCGAAGTGGTCCATATTGCCGCGCTCCAGCTGCAGCTTGCGCATCTGGGCTTCCAGGTAGAGGGTGTTGAGCGGTGTGCGCAGTTCGTGCGCCACCATGGACATGAACTGGTCGCGCACCTGCAGGGCATGCTGCAGCTCTTCCTGGACGGCGTTCAGTTCGCGCACCGTGGCTTCGCGCTGTTCGACGATCTGCCGCACTTCCTGCTTTTGCCGGAACAGGTCGACGAAGACATTGACCTTGCTCCTGACCGCATCGGCATCGAGCGGCTTGTAGAGGAAGTCCACCGCCCCCGCTTCATAACCTTTGAAGGCGTAATTCAGCTCCTTGCCGGCCGCGCTGACGAAGACGATGGGGATGTGGCAGGTCTTGCCGGTGCCGCGCATCAGCTCCGCCAGTTCGAAGCCATCCATGCCCGGCATCTGCACGTCGACGATCGCGAGCGCGAATTCGTGTTCCAGCAGCAGGGCCAGGGCTTCTTCGCCGGTACGCGCCTGGTAGATCACGCGGTCGTCGGCGCGCACCAGGGCGTTCAGCGCCCGCAGGTTTTCCGGCAGATCGTCAACCAGCAGGACATTGGTCGGTTCCATCAATGCGTCTCCAGCATCAGCAATAGTCGCTTGATTTGTTCCAGCGGCAGGACCAGGTCGGGGGGGCGGATGCGGATCGCTTCCCGCGGCATCACGCCCACGTTGGCTTCTTCCGGATCCTGCACCACGGTCAGCCCGCCCGCCCTGCCGATGGCCGCCATGCCTGCGGCGCCGTCGTCATTGGCGCCGGTCAGCAGGATGCCTGCCAGCCGCGCCCCATAGACGTCCGCCGCCGCCTCCATGGTGATGTCGATGGCGGGGCGGGCGAAGTGGAGCGGCGCGTCGCAGCTAAGCGAAAAACTGCGGTCATTCTCGAGCAGCAGGTGGTAACCAGCCGGTGCGAAATACAGGGTACCCGGAATCACGTCTTCCTTGTCGCCCGCTTCACGTACGGGTATCGCAACCCTTTGCTGGAACACTTCCACCAGCTGGTTCTGGCGGCCGCTCCTCACGTGCAGCACCACGACTATCGGCAAGCGGTAACCCGACGGCAGCCCCGGCAACAGTTGCAGCAGCGCGTTCACGCCGCCGGCTGAGGCGCCAATCACCACCGCGTCCATGGCGCGGCCCTGCACTGCCATTTCCAGCGTGGCGGCGGTTTCCATCATCGTTTCCTGAACAGGCGTTCGCGCTTGGACAATACTTCGAATTTGGGTCCATACGACGAAAAATCGATGCTTTCCTTGCCGCCCAGGCCAAGAAAGCCGCGGTGGCACAGGGATTCGTGGAACAAGCCCAGCGCCCTTTCCTGCAGCTTGCGGTTGAAGTAGATCATCACGTTGCGGCAACTGATGAACTGGGTTTCAGCGAAGACGGCATCGGTGGCCAGGCTATGGTCGGCGAACGTCACGTTTTCGCACAGGCTGCGGTCGAACAGGGCGGCGTTGTAGGCTGCCGTGTAGTAGTCGGAGAAGGCGCGCCGTCCGCCGGCTGCCTGGTAGTTGGCGGTGTAGTGGCGCACGTTCTCGAGCGGGAATACGCCTTTCCTGGCTTTTTCCAGCGACTGCGGGTTGATGTCCGTGGCGTAGATGATGCTGCGATCCAGCAGTCCCTCTTCCTTCAGCAGGATGGCCAGCGAATACACTTCTTCGCCCGTGCTGCAGCCGGCGACCCAGATCTTCAGCGAGGGGTAGGTGCCCAGCACCGGAATCACATGCTCGCGCAGCGCGACATAATAGCCAGGGTCGCGGAACATTTCGGTGACGGGGATGGTGAGGTATTGGAGCAGCTGGCTGAAGGCGTTCGGCTCGTGCAGCACGCGCGATTGCAGTTGGGAGACGGTCTTGCAGCCCATTTCATTCATGGCATGCAGCACGCGGCGTTTTTGCGAGGCCCCGGTGTAATCGCGGAAGTCGTAGCTGTACTTCAGGAAGATGGCTTCCATCAGCATGCGCAGCTCGATCTCGACGCTGCTGATTGTGGCATCTTCGCTCATCACACCGTGTCCATGGCGGGCATCCACACCCGCAGCAGCGAGTACAGGCGGGACAGGTCGATCGGCTTGGGCAGGTAATCATTGGCGCCGGCGGCCAGGCATTGTTCCTGGTCGTCCTTCATGGCCTTGGCGGTGATGGCGATGACGGGCAGGCGCGCAAAGCGCGGGTCGGCGCGCAGGCGGCGCGTGGCTTCCAGTCCGTCCATGACGGGCATCATGATGTCCATCAGGACCAGGTCGATGTCGGGCACGGCATCGAGCTTGT
>CBFGQI010000265.1:0-3981 GCA_965650885.1 uncultured Oxalobacteraceae bacterium | reverse complement strand
TGGCCGGTTGCGCCACGTGCTCCTGGCCGCGCACCACCCAGTGGCCGCCGACCATCACATCCCTGACTAGATTATCATTTCCGCTGAAAATAAAGCTGCCCAGGATGTCGGCAGGGTCGATTCCCTCAAGGTTGGGGTGGCCGTCATCCAACACCAGCAGGTCGGCGCGTTTGCCGGCCGCCAGCGCGCCGAGCGGGCGGCCGGCCGCCTGCGCCCCGCCGTGCAAGGCGGCTTGCCACAGGAAATCGCCGACCCGGCGCTGCGCCGGCGACACCGCGATATTGCGCCGCTGCTGCGCCAGGCGCTGGCCGTATTCGAGCCAGCGCAATTCCTCCACCGGGCTGTGCGACACATGGCTGTCGCTGCCCACGCCGATGCGCCCGCCCTGGGCCAGGAAGCTTTCAAGCGGGAACAGGCCGTCGCCCAGGTTGGCTTCGGTGGTCGGGCACAGCCCCGCCACGGCGCTGCTGCGCGCGATGGCCGCCACTTCCTCCTCGCTCAGGTGGGTGGCGTGCACCAGGCACCAGCGCGCATCGATCGGCAGCTGCTCGAGCAGGTATTGCACCGGGCGCTGGCCGCAGAAATCGAGCGCCTGCTGCACCTCGCCCTGCTGCTCGGCGATATGGATGTGGATCGGGCGCGCCTTGGGCAGGTGGTCCAGCACTTCGCGGATCTGCGCCACAGAGGCCGCGCGCAGCGAATGCGGCGCCACCCCCACTTCCACCTGCGCGTCGCGCCAGGGTTCGAGCTCGCCGATGATCTGCAGCACGTCGCGCGCATCGGTGCGAAAGCGCGCCTGCTCCGGCTTCAAGGGCTGCTCGCCGAAGCCGGCGTAGGCGTACAGCACCGGCAGCATGGTGATGCCGATGCCGGCCTGGCGCGCGGCGGCGATCACGCGCTGCGCCGTTTCCGACGCTTGCGGGTACATGGCGCCGTCCGGCGCGCGCTGCACGTAATGGAATTCGCACACCGCGGTGTAGCCGTGGCGCAGGCATTCGCAATACAGCTGGGCCGCGATGGCTTCCATCTGTTCCGGCGTGATGTGGCGCGCGAAGCGGTACATCAGGTCGCGCCAGGTCCAGAAGCTGTCCGGCGATGCGCCCGCCACCTCGGTCAGCCCGCCCAGCGCGCGCTGGAACGCGTGCGAATGCAGGTTGACCATGCCCGGCAGCACCAGGCCCACGCGCGGGATGCCGGCGGCCGCCACGGCGCCGGCTTGCACCGCGCTGAAGTTGCCGCGCAGATCCCACTGCAGCAAGACATCGTGGCGCCAGCCTTCGGGCAGCAGGGCATGCCGGGCAAACAGGGCGTTCATCGGCGCACCCAGTCGACGGCGCGCTGCACCAGCTGGCGCAGCAAGGGTTGCAGGTCGGCCGCCAGGTCGGCGCGGAAGCCGAACGGTGGCGCTTCATCCATATACGTCGATTGGCACATTTCCAGCTGGAGCGCGTGCACGCCCTGCTCCGGCCGGCCGTAATGGCGCGTGATGTGGCCGCCCTTGAAGCGGCCGTTGAGCGCCACCGTGTAGCGCTCGTCGGCGCGCGCCACGGCGGCGACGGCCTCGCTCAAGGCTGGATCGCAGCTGGCGCCGTCGGCGCTGCCGAAGTTGAGGTCGGGCAGCTTGCCCTCGAAAAAGCGCGGCAGCACGGAGGCGATGGAATGGGCATCCCACAGCACCACCTTGCCGTGCTGGGCCAGCAGGCGCTCCAGCTCGGCGCGCAGCTGGCTGTGGTAGGGCTGCCAGTAGGCGGCCAGCCGGCGCTGCACTTCGGCCGCGTCGGGCGCGCCGCCGTCCAGGTAGAGCGGTTCGCGGCGGAAGGTGTCGCGCGGGCACAGGCCGGTAGTGTCCTGGCCCGGATACAGGTTGCTGTCCTCCGGCGGGCGGTTGAGGTCGATCACATAGCGCGACCAGCGCGCCGACAGGGTCGAGGCCCCCATGGCCTGCAGGAAATCGTACAGCTGCACCAGGTGCCAGTCGGTGTCGGCGCGCGCCAGCGCGGCCGGCGTCATGGCGGCGGCGATGGCGTCCGGGATGTCGGTGCCCACATGGGGCATCGACACCAGCAAGGGAATACTGCCGGCGTGGAAGCGGTAATCCATGGTCCCTCCTTACGGATGCAGGGCGCTGAACAGGCTCTTGCACGTCGCGCTCAGCGCGCCCTGCACCACCAGTTGCTTGGCGGCCGCGATATCCGGGGCGAAAAAGCGGTCGGCGTCGAAGAATGGTACCTTGGAACGCAGCTGGGCGTGCACATGTTCCAATTGCGCCGAGGTTTTCAGCGGGCGGTGGAAATCGATGCCCTGCGCCGCCGCCAGCAGCTCGATGCCGAGGATGGTGGCGGTATTGTGCGCCATATCGTGCAGGCGGCGCGCGCCGTAGGTGGCCATCGAGACGTGGTCTTCCTGGTTGGCCGAGGTGGGGATGGTGTCGACCGAGGCCGGATGGGCGATCGCCTTGTTTTCCGAGGCCAGGGCGGCGGCCGTGACGTGGGCGATCATGAAGCCGGAATTGACGCCCGGGTCGCGCACCAGGAAGGGCGGCAGGCCGGACAGGGTGGCGTCGATCAGGAGCGCGATGCGGCGCTCGGCGATCGAACCGATTTCCGCGATGGCCAGGGCCAGGGTGTCGGCGGCGAAGGCCACCGGTTCGGCGTGGAAATTGCCGCCCGAGACCACCACCGGGCCGTCGTCGTTCTGGAAGATCAGCGGGTTGTCGGTGACGGCGTTGGCTTCGATCAGGAGGGTGCGGCCGGCGTTGCCGATCAGGTCCCAGCAGGCGCCCATCACTTGCGGCTGGCAACGCAGGCAGTACGGGTCCTGCACCCGTTCGTCGCCCACCAGGTGCGAGGCGCGGATGGCGCTGCCGGCCACCAGCTGGCGGTAGATGCCGGCGGCGGCGATCTGGCCGGGCTGGCCGCGCACTTCGTGGATGCGGGCGTCGAACGGCGCATCGGAACCCTTGGCGGCGTCGAGCGACATGGCGCCGGACACCATGCCCGCTTCCAGCAGGCGTTCGGCCATGAACAGGCCGTGCAGGGCCAGCGCGGTGGAAGCCTGGGTGCCGTTGATCAGGGCCAGGCCTTCCTTGGCCGCCAGCACCACCGGCGCGATGCCGGCCGCCCGCAGTGCGTCGGCGGCGGACACCAGCTCGCCCTTCACGCGCACCTCGCCCACGCCCAGGATGGCCAGGGTCATGTGCGACAGCGGCGCCAGGTCGCCGGAAGCGCCGACCGAACCCTTGGCCGGGACGGCGGGCATGATGCCGGCGTTGTAGAGCGCGATCAGGGTGTCGATCACCAGCGGGCGGATGCCGGAAAAGCCGCGCGCCAGGCTGCTGATCTTGGTCAGCATCAACAGGCGCACCACTTCGTCGGACATCAGCTCGCCGGTGCCGACCGAATGCGACAGGATCAGGTTGCGCTGCAGCTGTTCCAGCTTGTCGTCGGGGATGCGGGTCTTGGCCAGGAGGCCGAAGCCGGTGTTGATGCCGTAGGCGGCGTCGCCCTTGGCGACGATGTCCTGCACGGCCTGGCAGGAGGCGTCGATGGCGGCGTAGGCTTCCTTGGCCAGCACGATCGGGGTGTGGGCGGCCCATACGGCACGCAAGTCGGACAGGGTCAGTTGGCCGGGGGTGAGGGTGAGTTGGGTCATGGTGTGGGGTCTCGTTGTTCGTTTGCTTTCAAACCGGTAGGGCGGGGTCAGACCCAAGGGTCAGACCCCGGTCGGCGGCCGCCGCGGGCCAGGGGTCTGGCCCTTGGGCCTGACCCCGGTTGTCCGGTTTTACTTGATCATCGGCAGCTTCAGGTGGTTGCGCTTGGCGCAAGCGATGGCGGATTCGTAGCCGGCGTCGGCATGGCGCATCACGCCCGAACCGCAATCGTTGACCAGCACGCGCGCCAGGCGGCGGGCGGCGGCGTCGGTGCCGTCGGCCACGATCACCACGCCCGAGTGCTGCGAATAGCCCATGCCCACGCCGCCGCC
>CBFGQI010000264.1:0-4011 GCA_965650885.1 uncultured Oxalobacteraceae bacterium | reverse complement strand
CCCGCGATCCAGAACAGTTGCACGCCCGCGTCGCTGACGCGGCGCAGGGCGGACACGATCTGCTGGTGGAAAGGCTCCGGCAGGTCGTCGTCGCCCGCCCAATACTCAAAGATATCGCCCAGCAGGTAGAGCTGCTTTGCGCCAAGCGCATGCCGGTCGAGGAAGCGCAGGAAGGCTTCCGTCAGCACCGGCCGCGCCGGCTGCAAATGCAGGTCGGAGACGAAGAGGATCAAATCAGGCCGCTTCGATCTTTTCGATGATGATGTCTTCGGCCGGCACGTCGGCGAACATGCCGGAACGGGTGGTCTTGACCTTCTTGATCTCGTCCACGACTTCGGTGCCTTCGGTGACTTTGCCGAACACGGCGTAGCCCCAGCCATCCTGGCCTGGGTAGTCCAGGAAGGAGTTGTTCTTCACGTTGATGAAGAATTGCGCGGATGCGGAGTGTGGAGCGGAAGTACGCGCCATGGCCAGGGTGTATGGCTCGTTCTTCAGGCCGTTCTTGGCTTCGTTTTCCACGGTCTGGTCGGTCGGCTTCTGCTTCATGCCTGGCTCGAAACCGCCGCCCTGGATCATGAAGCCATCGATCACGCGGTGGAAGATGGTGTTGTTGTAGTGGCCTGCGTTCACGTAGTGCAGGAAGTTCTCGACGGTCTTCGGTGCCTTCTCGGCGTCCAGTTGAGCGACGATCTTGCCTTTGTTGGTGTGGATGGTAATGGTGGTCATGTTGTTGTCCTTGTATGGAATTCCAGGAAAAGGGCGCGAGTGTAACACACGCCTTAACGGGTTGGCTCCGGCTGCGGGGCAGGGGCCGGCTCGGCCGGCGGCGTTGCCGGCGCTGGTTCGACAGGGGCCGGCTCGACCGGTGCCGGGGCTGGTGCTACGGGCTCCGGCTCCTTCGGTACGATGCGGGTCTTCAGGATGGTGGCCGATTTGACCACGACCGGGTGCACGGGAATGTTCTGGAAGCCCGGCTTGTCGTCCACCAGCAGCACCTTGATCTTGTCGACCGTTTCCGTGCCCTGGATCACGCGGCCGAACACGGCGTAGCCGTGGCCGTCGGGCAGCGGATAGTCGAGGCCGGGATTGTCCACCACGTTGATGAACCATTGCGACTGGCCGGAATTCGGGTCGCCGTGGCGCGCCATGGCAATGGTGTAAGCCTTGTTGGACAGGCCGTTCTTGGCTTCGCTCTTAATGGTGGGGCGCAGCCCCTGCTTGGATTTGAGGTCGGCCGTGTAGCCGCCGCCTTGCACCATGAAGCCGTTGATCACGCGGTGGAAAATGGTGTCCTTGTAGAAGCCGCTCTTCACGTAGGCGAGGAAGTTGGCGGTCGAAATCGGCGCTTTTTCCTGGTCCAGTTCGACGATGATTTCGCCCAGCGTGGTCTTCAGCGACACTTGCGGGTTGTCTGCGGCTGCCGCGGCGGTGCCAATCAGCAGGCCGGCCAGCAGGGCAATCCATTTCTTCTGCATTCTTGTTTCCTTTATAAGACTTGATGCTCGCGTGTGCGAATTTTTCAGTGCTATACTTCGGCAGACGTTCCATTCTAACAAAGTAGAACTATAACAAAGGGTACCCAAATCCCCCTGTAACATACCGTGCTTTCCGGTGCGACGCCCCAGGTGTTTCGCGCCCGTGGCCCGTTTACTTCTAGTCCGATGAGCATTTTAAAGATCTACAACACGCTGGCGCGCGAAAAACAGTCGTTCAAACCCATTGAGGCGGGCAAGGTCCGGATGTATGTCTGTGGCATGACCGTGTACGACTATTGCCACGTGGGCCACGGCCGCATGCTGATGGCGTTCGACGTCATCTACCGCTGGCTGAAGGCATCGGGCTACGACGTGCGCTATGCGCGCAACATCACCGACATCGACGACAAGATCATCAAGCGGGCGGTCGAAAATGGCGAAACCATTGGCCAGCTGACCAGCCGCTTCATCAAGTTCATGGACGAGGATTGCGCCGCGCTGGGCATCCTGGAGCCGACCGACGTGCCGCGTGCGACCCAGTACGTGCCGCAGATGCTGGGCATTATCGAGAAGCTGGAAGCCAAGGACCTGGCCTATAAGGCCGCCGATGGCGACGTCAACTACGCCGTGCGCCAGTTCGAGGGCTACGGCAAGCTGTCGGGCAAGTCGCTGGACGACCTGCGCGCGGGCGAGCGGGTGGACGTCAATACCGGCAAGCGCGATCCGCTGGACTTCGTGCTGTGGAAGGCCGCCAAGGAATCCGAGCCGGAAGAAGTGAAATGGGATTCCAAGTGGGGCAAAGGCCGTCCGGGCTGGCATATCGAGTGCTCGGCGATGTCGTGCTCCCTGCTGGGCGAAACCTTCGACATCCACGGCGGCGGGCAGGATCTGCAATTCCCGCACCACGAAAATGAAATCGCCCAGTCCGAAGGCGCTTCCGGCAAGACGCTGGCCAATTACTGGGTCCATAACGGCTTCGTGCGCGTGGACGGCGAGAAGATGTCCAAATCGCTGGGCAATTTCTTCACGATCCGCGAAGTGCTGAAAGCCTTCGACGCGGAAGTGGTGCGTTTTTTCATCGTCCGCACGCATTACCGCAGCCCGCTGAACTATTCCGACGTGCACCTGGAAGATGCGCGCGGCGCGCTGACCCGCCTGTACACCGCGCTGGACGGCGTGCAGGGCGACGGCCAGCCGCTGGACTGGAATGAGGAGAACGCCAAGCGCTTCGCCGAGGCGATGGACGACGACTTCAACACCCCGGTCGCGGTATCGGTGCTGTTCGACCTGGCGTCGGAAATCAACAAGACCAAGTCGCCCGCCGCCGTGCGCCAGATGAAAGGCCTGGCTGGCATCCTCGGCCTGCTGGAGCGCAGCCCGGAAGAGTTCCGCAAAGCCGCCCCGCAAGGCGCGGCAGGCGAGGGCATGGACGAAGCGGCGATCGAAGCGGCCATCGCCAGCCGCGCTGCGGCCAAGAAGGCGCGCGATTTCGCCACCGCCGACAAGGTGCGCGCCGACTTGCTGGTGGCCGGCATCGTCCTCGAAGACAAGCCTGACGGCACCACCAACTGGCGCCGCGCATAATGGTCCTGACCAGGGAGAACGGGGAACCGGCCCCGGTGCCGCCGTATTGGGAAGAAGCCAAGGCAGAGCTCATGAAGCGCGACCGCATCATGAACCGCCTGATCCCCCAGTTCGGCGATTTGCACCTGGTTGGCCACGACGACCCGTTCATCACCCTGGCGCGCGCCATCGTCAACCAGCAAGTGACGACCCAGGTGGCCAACGCGGCCTGGGCCAAGCTGCTGGAAACCTGTCCCAAGTTCACCCCGGCCGCCGTGCACAAGGCCGGCGCCGCCGCGCTGGCGGGTTGCGGCCTGTCCAAGCGCAAGGCCGAATACATCCTGGACTTGGCCGACCATTTCAAGACCAAGAAGGTCCATACCGCCCAGTGGGCGCAGATGGACGATGAAGCGGTCATCGCTGAACTGGTCCAGATCCGCGGCATTACACGCTGGACAGCGGAGATGTTTTTGATATTTAATCTGCTCCGACCCAACGTGCTGCCGCTCGACGACAGCCGGCTGATCAGTGGGATCAGCCAGAATTATTTTTCCGGGGAGCCCGTGTCGCGCAGCGATGCGCGCGAAGTGTCGGCCAACTGGGAACCCTTCCGCACGGTCGCCACCTGGTATTTATGGCGTAGCCTGGACCCGGTTCCGGTAAAATAGCGCAAATTCTCACCGCCGCCCAGCCAGAAGCAGGGGTGACGCAGGTGCATAAACACTGGAGGTACAATGATTAAAACGACTTTCCTCAATTTTGAGCAACCGATCGCCGAACTGGATTCCAAGATCGAAGAGCTGCGGTTCGTACAGGACGATTCGGCAGTCGATATTTCCGAAGAAATCGACCGCCTGGCCAAAAAGAGCCAGCAGCTGACCAAAGATATTTACGCCAAGTTGACTCCTTGGCAAGTTTCCCAGATCGCCCGCCACCCACAACGTCCATACACCATGGACTACGTGAACGAAAT
>CBFGQI010000263.1:0-4054 GCA_965650885.1 uncultured Oxalobacteraceae bacterium | reverse complement strand
GCCACGCGCGGGATGTCCAGCACGTCCAGGCCCGGGTTGCCCAGCGTTTCACCGAACAGCACCTTGGTATTGGGGCGTATTGCCGCGCGCCAGGCGTCCAGGTCGCGCGGATCGACGAAGGTGGTGTCGATGCCGAAGCGTTTCAGCGTGTAGCCGAGCAGGTTGTGCGAACCGCCATACAGCGCGCGCGAGGCCACGATATGCGAGCCGGCACCGGCAATCGTGGCCAGGCCGAGGTGCATGGCCGCCTGGCCGCTGGCGGTGGCGATGGCGGCCACGCCGCCTTCCAGTGCCGCGATGCGCTCCTCCAGGACCGCATTGGTCGGGTTGGAGATGCGCGAGTAGACGTGGCCGGCGCGCTCCATATTGAACAGGGCGGCCGCATGGTCCGAATCGCGGAAGGCGAAGGAGGAGGTGAAGTGGATCGGGGTAGCGCGGCTGCCGGTGGCCTGGTCTGGCACGGCGCCCGCATGCAGGGCGAGGGTATCGAACCCGGGATAATTTGGCTTGGTCATGTCCGCCATGCTATCGTGTTATTTAGCTTGTGAATACTGTTGCGTTTTGATTAATCCAACTCTGGATTTTTCGCTTGGCATACGCTAAATTCGATGGTAAGGCTTACAATAAAACCATAATCACCACCGGACAGGACGGCCCAAAATGAAAGTATCTGAAATTCTCCAAGTCAAAGGGAACATCCTCTACACGATCACTCCGGACCAGCCGCTGGTCGAGGCGGCAAACACCATGGCCGAAAAAGACATCGGTTCGCTGGTGGTGATGGAATACGGCGATCTGGTCGGCATGCTGACCTTCCGCGAAGTGCTGAAGGCGCTGCACGCCAACCAGGGCTCGGTCGGCGGCGGCACCGTGCGCAAGCACATGGATGACCACCCCATCACCGTGACGCCGGATACGGAAGTCAACGAAGTGCGCCGCATCATGCTGGAAAAGCATGCGCGCTACCTGCCCGTCATGAACGCCAAGACCCTGCTGGGGGTGATTTCGTTCTACGACGTGGCACGCGCCGTGCTGGAAGCGCAAAGCTTCGAGAACCGCATGCTCAAGGCCTATATCCGCGACTGGCCGGCGGAGGAAGAGGAAAAGTCGGAAAGCTGAAGCCGACGGCGCCATCGACAAAGCCGCCCGCCAAGGCGGCTTTTGCTTTATGCGACGCCTGCCAGGGCGTCGTCGCTGAGCCAACCCACCAGCGCCTGGCCCGTCATCGGTCGCGCGAACAGGAAACCCTGGCCTAGCGGGCAGCCGAGGTTTTGCAGGATTTGCGCCTGGCGTTCGTCTTCCACACCTTCCGCGATCACGGCCAGCTCCAGGTTGCGGCCCAGTTGCACCACCATCTCGGCGATGCTGCTGCCGCGCGCGGAATTGGTGATCTCGGTGACGAAGGCGCGGTCGATCTTGAGCCGGTCGACCTGCAGCCGCTGCAGATAGGACAGCGACGAGAAGCCTGTGCCGAAATCGTCGATCGCGATGGTCACGCCGGTCTGCTTGATCTGGGCCAACATCTTGATCAGCATGTCCGGCTCTTCCATCGCCATCGATTCGGTGATTTCCAGCTCGACGTATTCGGGCGGCGCACCGGTGTCGTGCAGCGCCTGGCGCAGCGTTTCCATGAAATGCGGATGGCGGAACTGCACCTGCGACACGTTGATCGACATAGTGAATTCCGTATGGCCGGCGGCGCGCAGCGCCACCAGTTCCTGCATCGAAGTGCGCATCACCCACTCGCCCAGGTCGATGATGAGGCCCGAATATTCGGCAATCGGGATGAAGCGGTCGGGCGAGACGAACTTGCCGTCCGGCGTCTGCCAGCGCAGCAGGGCCTCGGCACCGGTCGGCCGCCGGCTTTCCAGGTCGACTTGCGGTTGGTAGACGACGAACAGTTGGTTTTGGCTGAAACCGGTGCGCAGGGCGTGCATCATGCGCACGCGTTCGCGGATTTCCACGCCCATGCTGCGCGAGAAATAGAAATGCCCGGCGCGCTGCTGCGTCTTGGCGCGCTTGAGGGCGATATCGGCATCCTTCAAGGCATCGGCGCCGCTGCCGTCATGCTCCAGCAGGCGCACCAGGCCCAGTGTGGCCGACAATTGCACGTCCTGGCCATCGATGCTGAACGGCGTGGCAAACAGGCCCACGATATTGTTGGGGTTGACCTGGCCGGCGTCGCCCAGCACACAGAAAATGTCGCCGCCGATGCGTGCCACCGTCAATTGCTTGCCGAGGCTGTTCTGCAGGCGGGCCGCCACGGCCGACAGCAGCAGGTCGCCGAATTCGTGGCCCAGCGCGTCGTTGGTCTCGGCAAAATGGTCCAGGTCCACCAGGCACAGCGTGGCGTCTTCCTTGGCCGGGCCGGCCAGGGTGGCGTCGAGGATTTCGATCAGGCGCGTGCGGTTCGGCAGCTTGGACAGGTTGTCGTAGAAGGCCGCGGTGTGCAGGTGCGACACCAGTTCCACATTGTCCAGGCCGACCGCCACATTGCTGCAGAAGACTTCCAGCAGGCTTTCTTCGAGCTGGGTCGGGGCGTGGGTCACCTCCATGAAGGCGACAAATGTGCGGCTGGCCTTGCCCGCGAAGTAGAGCACGATGGTGTCGGCGCAGTAGATGTTGCGGCGCGCGGCCAGGCACTCTTCCATCGCCTTGTGCACGCGCGGGTCTTCGCGCGCCGTCAGCTGGCTATTGGACAGGTTGTGGTGGCTGCCGGTGGCGGCCATCACCACCAGTTCGTGGCAACCCGCGTCCGGGCATTCCTGCACGCACAGTACGCCGTGCGCCTCCTGCCCAAGCAATTCGGCAATCTGCGACAGCACGCCGGATGCGAAATTCTGCACGCCGTGCAGCGCCATCAGTTCGGTGCTGGCCTTCACGATGCGCGCCAGGCCACGCCGGCTTTCGTTGATATTGCGGATTTGCTCGTAGGAGCGGATGGCCGCGGTCACGGTGGTGAACAGCTTGATCCGGGTCAGCTCCGACTTGGTCTTGTAATCGTTGATGTCGAAATCGCGGATGGCGTCGATTTCGGGCGCGTAGCCCGGTTGGCCGGTGCGCAGGATGATGCGCACGTCGGTCAGTTTCAGGGTTTCCCGGATATAGCGCACCAGGTGCAACCCGGCGTCATCCTGCTCCATCACCACGTCAAGGAGGATCACGGCGATTTCCTGCTCGTGCTTGAGCATTTCGCGCGCCTGCGCGGCGGAATAGGCGTGCACGAATTCCAGGGGGCGCTGCTGCATGTCGAGGTTGCCGAGGGCGAACGTGGTCGTCGAATGGACGTCTTCGTCGTCATCGATGATCATCACGCGCCAGACATTGCGCGGTGCCAGGGGCGCTGGCTGAGCCGTATGCTCTTCCAGGAACACCAGATCGTCCTGATCGTCGTGGCCGCCATCGGGCGCCGTGATCGAAGGGGGCATGAGTCGCTTCTCCAAGGGGTCTCGGTATCCTTACAACTTAGTATATAGCGAATTGTTCCTGAGAACGACCATTAAAGCACTTTCATGGAAGTTAACGAATAGCAGTGTGCTAGTTTTGCCATAGCGGTGGTCGAAAAAGCCACTTACTGCGGAAAAAGCCATCTCGGGTTAGAATGGGGAGTTGTCCCGCTACCATCCACGCTATTTTTCATTATCCCCATCATGTCCGGCAATTCCTTTGGCAAGCTGTTCACCGTTACCACCTTTGGCGAATCCCACGGTCCCGCAATCGGTTGCGTGATCGATGGCTGCCCGCCGGGCCTGGTGCTGTCGGAAGCGGACATCCAGCCGGAACTGGACCGCCGCAAGCCAGGCACTTCGCGCCACGTGACGCAGCGCCAGGAACCCGACACGGTGCAGATCCTGTCCGGCGTGTACCAGGGCGTGACGACCGGCACCCCGATCGCGCTGCTGATCAAGAATGAAGACCAGCGCAGCAAGGATTACGGCAATATCGCGGAGAGCTTCCGTCCCGGCCATGCCGACTACACCTATTGGCACAAATACGGCGTGCGCGACCCGCGCGGCGGCGGCCGCTCCTCGGCGCGCCTGACGGCCCCGGTGGT
>CBFGQI010000262.1:0-4058 GCA_965650885.1 uncultured Oxalobacteraceae bacterium | reverse complement strand
TTGTTAAACTGGTTAATTGTGTTGCTTTAAAGCATCACATCAGGATGACGTCGTACTGTTCCTGGTGGTAGCTGGTCTCGACCTGCAGGGAAATCTTCTTGCCGATGAAATCGCCCAGCATGGCCAGGTGCTGCGACTCCTCCTCCAGGAACAGGTCCACCACTTCCTGCGAGGCGAGGATGCGGAATTCGCGCGGGTTGAACTGCTTGGCTTCGCGCAGCAGCTCGCGCAGGATTTCGTAGCAAATGGTGCGCGACGTCTTGACCTGGCCCTTGCCTTCGCAGGCCGGGCAGGGCTCGCACAGGATGTGGGCCAGCGATTCGCGCGTGCGCTTGCGCGTCATTTCCACCAGGCCGAGCGCGGAGAAGCCGGACACCGACACCTTGGTGCGGTCGCGCGCCAGGGCTTTCTTCAGCTCCGCCAGCACCGCGTTGCGGTGCTCGGTGTTCTCCATGTCGATGAAGTCGAGGATGATGATGCCGCCCAGGTTGCGCAGCCGCAGCTGGCGCGCAATGGCGTGCGCCGCTTCCAGGTTGGTCTTGAAGATCGTGTCGGCGAAATTGCGGCCCCCGACGAAGCCGCCGGTGTTGACGTCGATGGTGGTCATCGCCTCGGTCTGGTCGACGATCAGGTAGCCGCCGGATTTGAGGTCGACGCGGCGCCCCAGGGCGCGGTGGATTTCCTCTTCCACGCCATACAGGTCGAACAGCGGGCGCTCGCCGGTGTAATGGGTCAGGCGTGGCAGCACCGAGGGCGTATAGATGCGGCCGAACTCCGTCAGCGACAGGAAGTTTTCGCGCGAATCGACCTGGATGGTTGCAGTCTCGTCGTGCACGAAGTCGCGCAGCACGCGCTGCGCCAGGCTCAAGTCCTGGTGCAGCAGGGAAGTGGGCGGACGGGTGCGCGCGCCGTGGCAGATCGCGCCCCAGGTCTTGCGCAGGTATTCGATGTCGGCCTGCAGGTCGGCGTCGGAAGCGTCTTCGGCCTGGGTGCGCACGATGTAGCCGCCTTTTTCCTCGGGCGGCAGCAGGCTTTGCATGCGCGCGCGCAGGGCGTCGCGGTCGGATTCCTTTTCGATCTTTTGCGAGATGCCGATATGGCCGTCCTGCGGCAGGTAGACCAGCATGCGGCCGGCAATCGAAATCTGGGTCGACAGGCGGGCACCCTTGGTGCCGATCGGGTCTTTGATCACCTGCACCGTCAGCACCTGGCCGTCGAACAGCAGTTTTTCGATCGGCGTCGGGGTGGCGTTCTGGTTGCCGTCGTGCGGCCGCGCCTCCCAGATGTCGGCAACGTGCAGGAAGGCTGCGCGCTCCAGGCCGATGTCGATGAAGGCCGACTGCATGCCGGGCAGCACGCGCACCACTTTGCCGGAATAGACGTTGCCGGCCAGGCCGCGCGTCAGGGTACGCTCGATATGCAGCTCCTGCACCGAGCCCTGCATGATGAGGGCGACGCGGGTTTCCTGCGGCGTGATGTTAATGAGGATGTCTTCGTTCATCAGGGAAGTTTGAGTCCTGCCTGGCGCAGCAATTGCGCCGTTTCGTACAGCGGCAGGCCCATGATGCCGGAATGGCTGCCTTCGATGTGTTCCACGAACAGGGCGGCCAGGCCCTGGATGCCATAGCCGCCGGCCTTGTCGTAAGGCTCGGTGGTGGCGCAATAGGCCTTGATGTCGGCCTCCGACAGCTTGCCGAAGCGGACGTCGGAGACCTGGGTGATATGGCCGGAAAAATCCTGCGCGTGCACCGCCACCGAGGTCAGGACCTGGTGCGTGCGGCCCGACAGCTTGCGCAGCATGTCGGTCGCTTCCGTGACGTTGGCCGGCTTGCCGAGGATGGCGCCGTCGATGGTGACGGTGGTGTCGGCGCACAGTACGGGGCGCATGATCAGGCGGCGCCTGCCGATGATGTCCCAGGCAAAATCGGCTTTTTCCTGGGCCACGCGGCCGACATAGGCCAGCGGCTCCTCGCCCGGCAACACGTCTTCGCTGACGTCCGGGCCGCGCGGGCCGTCGCTGCGCAGCATCAGCAACTCGAAGTCGACGCCGATCTGGCGCAGCAGCTCGCGCCGGCGCGGGCTCTTGGAGGCGAGGTAGATTTTCTTGTCGGCCAGTTTCATCGTTTGTCCCAGAGGTTCAGACCCGATGATAAGGGTGGTTCTGCGTTATTGTCCACGCCCGATAGAGTTGCTCGGCCAACATCACGCGCACCATGCCGTGCGGCAGGGTCAGGCTGGACAGGCGGATCATGCCTTCCGCCCTGGCCTTCAGCCCCGGGTCGAGGCCGTCGGCGCCGCCGATCAGGAAGGCGGTATCGCGGCCATCCTGCTGCCACGCTTCCAGCTGCTGGGACAAGCCTACGCTGGTCAAGTCCTTGCCGCGTTCGTCGAGCGCGATGATGCGCACCGATTTGGGCAGCGCCGCCTCGATGCGCTCCCGCTCCAGGGCCATGGCCGTGGCGGCGGTCTTGCTGCCGGAACGCTCGACGGGCTTGATTTCCTTCAGCACGATGCGCAATTCCGGCGGCATGCGCTTCACGTATTCGGTGAAGCCGCTTTCGATCCAGGCCGGCATTTTATGGCCGACCGCAGCGATGATCAGCTGCACTGATTACTCGGCCGCAGGCTTCTTGATGCGCTTGATGACGGTCTTGGCCGGCGCAGCGGCAGCGGCGGCTTTCTTCTCCTTGGCGGCCTTGGCGGATGCCTCGGCGGTCTTGGTCGAAGCGACCTTCACTTTCTTGCCTTCCGGCGCCACCACTTTCGGCGCGGCTTTCTTGGCGGCGGCTTTCTTGGCCACGGCGCCCGCGGCGGCGGCGGCCTTCACGGTGCCGGGCTTCTTGGCTGCCGGCTTCTTTTCCACCACCGCTTCGGCGGCCTTGGCGGCCTTGGTCGCAGCCAGGTGGCCGGACTTCTTCGGCGCCGCTTCCTTGGCGGCGGCAGCCTTGCCTTCGGTGGTCGACTTGCGTTTGGCGGCCCCCAGCTTGACCGGCTTTTCGCCCCAGATCTCTTCCAGGCGGTAGTAAGCGCGGATCGGCGCCTGCATGATGTGGACGATCATGTCGCCCAGGTCCACCAGCACCCATTCGCCGGTATCTTCACCTTCGATGCCGACCACGTCGCCGCCGGCGTCCTTGACCTTGTCGCGCACCGAAGCCGCCAGGGCCTTGGTCTGGCGGTTGGAGGTACCCGAAGCGATGGCGATGCGGTCGAAGAGGCTGGTCAGCCCGGTGGTGTCGAACAGGACGATTTCCTGGCCCTTCACGTCTTCCAGGGCGTCCACGACGATGGATTGCAGTTTTTTGATATCCATTATTTAGTTCTTATACAAATTATGTTGTTCAATATAGTCTAGCACTACCGGTGGGATAAGCGAGTCCGCCCCATCCCCACGTTGTAATGCAGCACGAATGGCAGTGGCCGAGATGTCGACGGCCAACTCGGCCGCCAGCATGGTCCTGCCCGCCGGGGTGTTCCTGACCTGTTCCGGCGTGGCCAGGCGGCGCTGGAATTCAGCGGCCACCTCGGCCGGCACGTGGGCGTCATCCAGTTCGAAGCCGGGTCTGGCCGCCACGCAAAAGTGGGCCAGGTCGAACAGGTTGCGCCAATCGTGCCAGGTGTTCAACCGCTGCAGCTGGTCGGCGCCCATCAGGAAGGCCAGCGACACGTCGGGCCCCACATCGGCGCGGATTGCCCGCAGCGTTTCGATCGTATAGGTCGCGCTGCCGCGCGCCAGTTCCTGCCAGTCGATCGTGACCGGGCAGGGCAGGCCGGTAAAGGCCAGCGTCAGCATGTCCACCCGCTGCTGCGGCGTCGCCACCAAGGCGCCCTTTTGCCAGGGCAGGGCGGGGATCACCAGCAGCGCATCGGCCTTGAGCTGTTCGGCGAACAGCTTGCCGAGCGCGATGTGACCGTTGTGCACCGGATCGAAACTGCCTCCCAGCAGTGCGATGCAGCGTTTCACTCGGCCAGCCAGTCGCGGTGTGGCAGGAAGCCGGTGTACAGCGCCGCTTCCGCGCTGCCGTCTTCCGGATGCCAGTCGTAGCGCCATTTGACGA
>CBFGQI010000261.1:0-4077 GCA_965650885.1 uncultured Oxalobacteraceae bacterium | reverse complement strand
CGCATCAGCCCGAGCAGGATGCGCTGGTGGCTGGCCAGGTCCATGGGCTATCTCCATTGGCGTTGCCGCATTTGCCGCAGCGTGTCGGCGATGGCGGCGTTGCCCAGGCCCGGCACCGCTTCGGGCATGAATTCGTAGACGATCACTTCGGCCTCGGTGGCGACCTCGCGCAGCACCTGCTGCGCCAGGTCCATGGTGCAGGGGCGCGGCAGGCGCGAATGCACGTCCAGCATCAAGCCGTTGTGCTGTACGCCGCAGGCCACGTGCAATTCGCGCACGTGGCGGCCATCGAGTTCGGCCAGGAAGGCCTGGATATCGAGCTGGTGGTTGTGTTCATCGCATTCGAGGTTGTAGACGTCCAGGATCAGGCCGCAACCGCTGCGGGCGGCTACTTCGTTGAGGAAGCCGGCGTCCGAATAGTCGGCCGGGCAGTCCGGCACCACGTGCACGATATTCTCCAGCAGGAAGGGCAAACCGTAGCGCTGCTGCAGGCACCATGCCCGCTGCGCCACCAGTTCCGCCGCCTGTTCGGTGCGCGGCAGGGCCAGCATGATGCCCAGGTGTTCGCCGTCCACCCGCGTGTAGCCCAGGTGTTCGCTGTGCCAGCGCACGCGCACCTGCTCCATCAGCGCATCGAGCAAATGCAGGTAGGTCGGCGACCAGCCGTCGTGCGAACCGATCGACAGGCTCACGCCATGCACGACGATGGTCTTCTCGCGGTCGATGTTCTTCAGCTCCGCCACGATGGACGGATCGAGCCGGATGCCGTCTCCATCGGCCACCGACATGGTTTCCGGCGTCACCTCGATGATGTCGGCGTGCGGCAGCATCATCTCGAGCAGGGCCGGATCGCGTCCCTCATAGCTGACGCCCACGCCCAGTGGCGGACGTGGGGCCGCTACTGCCTGCCTAGCGGTGGACGATTTCATTTTCCAGCACCGCGCCTTCGATATGCGGCACTTCGCGCAGCACGCGGCCGATGGCCGGGTCGCCGCGCAGGAAGCTCAGGTCGAAACCCGTCAGGCCGCAGTTGCAGCCGCCTTTCGGCACCATCTGGGCCACCGCGATATCGAGTGCCTTGTGCAGCTCTTCCAGCGTCACCTTGCCTTCGCTGACGACGATCTTGATGTGGTTTTTCTTGGTATTGCGCATGCCCAATTCTTCCATGACGATCTCCAAGCGGTCCGGGGGATGGAGGAGGCGGGCCGGTTGGACCAGTGTGCGGGCCGCGCCCCATGGATCCCACTTTAGTGGACGCGCCGGCGCGGCGAATTGGTACTGGCACCCAATTTCCGCAGTGGCCAGCACCTAGTTTTTGTGCAGGGAAGAGGGCGGGCGGCGCAGCAGTTCGAGGCGGGTGGCGGCGCCCAGCTTGCCCAGCAAGGTCGAGACATGATGCTCGACCGTACGCTCCGACCGGCACAGGCGCTGGGCGATTTCCAGGTTGCTGAGCCCATCGAGCAGCAATTCCAGCACTTGCGCTTCGCGGCGGGTCAGGCCGCTCGGATGTTCGCGCGCTGCCGCGTACGGGCCGCGCCGCGCTTTGGGCAACTGCACCGGGGCGCCGCAGTCGCGGGCACGCTGGCGCGCCAGGGCTGCCGCCGGCGCGGCGCCGATCTGGTCCAGCAGGGCGACCGCCTTCGGCATCGCTTGCGCCGCCGCGTCGCCCTCCATGTCGAGCAGGGCCAGGGCCGCCTCGAATGGCAGGCCGAGCGCCAGCCACGCCTCGCATGCCGCCTGGCCCCGGCCGGCCAGTTCGGCAGCGCGCGGCATCGGCGGCGAGGCCGCGGCGTCACGGCCGGCCGCGTCGGCCGCCGCCATCCCTTGCGCCCGCCGCTGCCAGGCGCCGATTTCCGCCAGGTCCCATGCGTTCACGCCGGACAAATCGAAACGGCCAATCTCTGCCAGCCAGCCGCGGCAACGGTCCAAGTCCTGCGCTTGCCAGGCCGCTTCCGACAGGGCCAGCAGCACCGGCAGCAGCCGTTGCGCCTCGCCGGTGGCGCGCGCCCACTGCAAGGCTTCCTGCAGGCAGGGTGCCGCGTCCGCCTCGCCAAGACGCGACAGCGTGCGGCCCAGCACCGTCAACGCCGGCAGGCGCATCACCAGGCTCAGGTCGGGCAAGGCCAGCACTTGCCGCGCCAGCGCCGCCGCCGCCGCCAGTTCGCCCTTGTCCAGGTGGAGCTGGGCTTGCCAGCCGGTGAGGTAATGCACCCACGCGTCGAGTTCATGCTCGCGGTGGTACGCCAAACCCTCGGCCAGCAAGCGCTCAGCCAGTGCGAAGCGCTTGAACACCACGGCATATTCGACCCAGTTGCTGTAAATGCGCGCCGCATGCTCGTGCAGATGGTGTTCCAGCGCACAGGCCAGGCCCTCCGACAATTCGTCTTGCCCGCTGTCGTCGCCCTGGAACAATTTGGCGCTGCCGATATTGGTGAGGGCATGCACGCGCGTATCGTGGTCGTCCAAGGCGCTGGCCAGTTCCAGCGCCAGTTCGCCCCATTCGATGGCGGAGGCGGGATGGTCCTGCAGCAGCTGGTGCTGGGAGCGCATGCTGTAGGCCATGGCCAGCTCCTTACTGTTGGGCAGCTGCTCCAGCGTGCGGATCGCTTCCAGTCCGTAGCGTTCCGCCAATTGCGCCTCGCCGCGATACCAGTAGGTGCGCGCCAGCCAGCGCAGGTTCAGCCCCACCTTGTCGGGCCGGTCCACGCTTTGCCACAGGCCGATGGCTTTTTTGCGCGCCTCGATCAGTCGCTCATCGATACGCAGCAAGCCCGCCTCATAAGCCCAGTCCTCGTAAAGCTGGGCCGCGTCGCCGGTCCAGCCGACGGCATCGACGAATTGCAGGGCACTGGCCAGGTGGGCCGCTGCTTGCCGGTGCGCGCCCAGCCGGGCTGCCTGGCGCGCCGCACGCGGCGCCAACTGCAACACCATGTGCGCATCCTGCGCCCCGGTCGCATGGTGCACCAGCCGTGCCAATTCGACGCGCGCATGGGCCGGCGCCTGTTCGGTCAAGGCCTTGCACAGGCGTTTATGCAAGGCCCGCGTGGCCGCCGGGCGCAGCCCGCTCAACACCGCCTGCCGCGCCAGTTCGTGCCGGAACGACAACAGGCCGGGGCTGGCGCGCTGCAGCAGCCCGCTGTCGACGCTGCCGTCGATGGCGCCATGGCCCTGGTCGCCCAACAGTGATTCCAGCAGCCACTCTTCCAGCGCCACCGGGCTGACACTGACCAGTTCCAGCACGGTGCGCACGGAAGCGTCCAGGCGCGACATGCGCGCCCACACCGCGTCGCGCACCGAAACCGGCAAATGGTCCGGCGCCGCGCCGCAATCGGCCAGCAATTCGGACAGGAAGAAAGGATTGCCGCCAGTGACGCGGTACAGTTCATCCGGATCGCAGGGCGCGCCATGCGCCAGGGTGGCCACGGCTTGCGGCGTCAATGACGGCAGGACGATGCGCTGGGTGCTGGCGGCGGGCAGGTCGCCGGCCCAGCGCCAGAAGGCATGGTCGGGTGGCAGTTCATCGTCGCGGGCACTGGCCAGCAACAGGATGTGTTCGCCCGCGATGCGCCGCGCCAGGTATTTGAGCAGATCGAGGGTGGCCTGGTCGGCCCAGTGCAAATCATCGCACAGCACCAGCACCGGGCGCGCCTGCGCGGCGAGGCGCTCCAGCAGCAAGGGCATCAGCTGGTCGGGACTGGCGGCATGGTCGATCGCAGCCACCACGTCCGCGCCCAGTGCCGGCGCGAAATCGCGCACCGGTCCGAGGACGCGGGGCGTAGAGAGATCCTCGCATGCGCCCTGAAGGACCAGGAAACGGTCTTTCAGCGGCCCAGCGAAGGTTTGCAGCAAGGATGACTTGCCGATGCCGGCTTCACCCAGCACCAGCGCCATCCCGCCCGCGCCGGAGGCCACGCGGCCGGCAAGCCGCTGCAGCGCCCCCAATTGCCTATCGCGCTCGAGTAACATCTGGCTATCCTCATAGCCATGATATGCCTGTCAGCGCAAAAAAAACTCACAAATCGTCACCCGTCCGCAACTCTTTTAAAAGTCGGGGTCAGCTCTGGCAACCGGACAAAA
>CBFGQI010000260.1:0-4182 GCA_965650885.1 uncultured Oxalobacteraceae bacterium | reverse complement strand
CCCTGCTGGTCGGCGGCATCGGCATCATGAACATCATGCTGGCCAACGTGCTGGAACGCCGCCGCGAAGTGGGGTTGAAGCGGGCGTTGGGTGCACGCCGGCGCGACGTAGTGGAGCAATTCCTGGCCGAAGCGCTGGTGATTGCCGTCAGCGGCGCCCTGCTTGGCATTGTCCTTGGCGCCGTGGCGGCCTACAGTATCGCCGCGCTGGCGGGTTGGTCGGTGGCGTGGTCGCCATTCAGCCTGTTGGCCGCAGTGCTGCTGTGCGTTGCGGTGGGACTGGCCTTTGGCGTTTATCCAGCGCGCCAGGCAGCGGCGCTGGACCCGATCGCGGCGCTGCGAAGCGACGGGTAGCTACAAACACTGAGCCAGCGCAAATGCGCCTCCCGCTGCCAGTCCGATAATGGATGACGCACTGCACAAAGGGAGGCGACCATGGCTATTTCCGACTGGCCAGAACAGTTACGCCCGCGCGAGCGCTTGCTGAAAGCGGGGCCGCAAGCGTTATCCGACGCCGAATTGCTGGCGATCTTCCTGCGCGTCGGCATTCCGGGCAAGGATGCGGTGGCGCTGGCGACCGACTTGCTGGGCCGCTTCGGCTCGCTGCGCTCCCTGATCCACGCCAGCCGCGCGGACTTCACCTCGGTCCCCGGCCTCGGCGCCGCCAAGTATGCCCAGCTGCAGGCCGTTGTCGAACTGGCACGCCGTGCGATTGCGGAGGAAATGGAGGCTGGCGAAGAGTTGTCCTCGCCGCACGCGGTGAAGGATTTCCTGCGCCTGTCCCTGGCCGGCCAACCGTATGAATCCTTCCACGTCCTGTTCCTGGACGTGAAAAACCGCCTGATCGAAGCGTGCGAATTGTTTCGCGGCACCCTCACCCACACCAGCGTCTACCCACGCGAAGTGGTGCGGGAAGCGCTGGCGCGCAACGCGGCGGCCGTGATGCTGGCCCATAACCACCCGTCGGGATCGCCCTCGCCCAGCGAGTCGGACGTCCTGCTGACCAGGGCGCTGGTGCAGGCGTTGGCCCTGGTGGACATTCGCATCCTGGACCACTTCGTGGTCGCTGGACACCAGGTGCACTCCTTCGCTGAGCACGGTCAAATTTAGCCCCCGGCAAAATGTTAAATTAACGATTCAATCGAGACACAATTGTTTTTCGCAAGTGCTTGAAAAACTTGGGAAATTTCCATATACTCTTGTTTTTCCAATTTCGGAAGTAATTCAAGGAGTGTGCCATGGCACGTGTTTGCCAAGTTACTGGGAAGAAGCCGATGGTCGGCAACAATGTTTCCCACGCAAACAACAAAACCAAGCGTCGTTTCCTGCCAAACCTGCAGAACCGTCGCATTTTTGTTGAATCTGAAAACCGCTGGGTCTCCCTGCGTCTGTCCAACGCCGGTCTGCGCGTGATCGACAAGGTCGGCATCGACGCCGTCCTGGCCGACATGCGCGCACGTGGCGAGAAAGTTTAATAGGGAGCTGAATCATGGCAAAAACTGGCCGCGACAAGATCAAGCTGGAATCGACCGCTGGTACTGGTCACTTCTACACCACTACCAAAAACAAGCGCACCATGCCTTCCAAAATGGAAATCATGAAGTTCGATCCTAAAGCACGCAAGCACGTGATGTACAAGGAAACCAAGATCAAGTAATCGATCTTCGGTTCGAACAAGAAACCGCCCGCTGGGCGGTTTTTTTATGGGCAGCCGCCCGGCGATTGCAATTGCGTGCGCTTGCCGGCATGGATCGCCGCCACACTGCCCTCGCGCATCACATAGCGGATCGCCAATTCACGGTCGCCCGTTTCCACCATCAGCCAATCGGCATGCTCGGGATGCGGGCGCACCGCGTCGCCGTAGACACGCCGCAGTTTCGAGGCAGGATCGCCGATGCGCACGCCGCGTTCGGTGCCAAAGCCGCCGGATACATCGACCCGCGCCACCACCTTGCGCACGAAAGTCACTTCCACGTTCGGGTAGCGCTTGGAGCGGGCGACGCGGCAAACCTTGTCGTCACTGACTTTCGCCGCGCCCAAACCGCCAAAGGTCTTGCCCAGGTTTTCAAAGCGCGCGCCCACCTTGTAAGGCCCGAGGCCATCCGGCTTGATTTCCCACTGCTTCGCTTGCGCAGTACTCGACAGCGCCAACGCCAGCGCTAAAATAGACAACTTCACAACACCTCCGGAGAATGTTTACGTATGGAAACAGGATACTCCTCTCATAAAAGTGGCGCCAACACCATTGTGCGCCTTATGTGCATGTGTGCGCTGTTACTGCCGCTGGCGGGACAGGCACAGGTACTGAAGGCGGCGGAAATGAATTCCGCCCAGCTGGCGGCGCTCGACAAGAGCCGCACGGCCATCATCCTGGTGGGCGGCATCCTTGAACAGCACGGGCCTTACCTGCCTTCCGGTACGGATACCTATATGAACGAGTGGTGGGCGCAATCGCTGGCGGAAGCGATCGCGCGCCGGCCCGGCTGGAAAGTGCTGGTGTTCCCTGCCATCCCGATCGGCACCTCGGGCGCCAATGTGCTGGGTGCGCATTACAGTTTCCCTGGCAGCTACACGGTGCGGCCGGAGACCGAACGCGCAGCCTTCATGGATATTGCCAGCGAACTTGGCGAGCAAGGCTTCCGCTGGATCTTTGTCATGCATAACCACGGTTCGCCGCTGCATAACCTGATGCTGGACCAGGCTGGCGATTACTTCCACGATGTGTATGGCGGGCGCATGGTGAACCTGGCCGGTTTGCTGCTCGGCCCGCCAAGCGCGCGGCCATTGCGCAGTGCCGAGGCGGCGGCGGAGGATGGGGAGTTTGAGGTGCATGCGGGCATGTCGGAGACCAGCCGCATTCTCTATTTGCGTCCTGATCTTGTGGCTGCCGGCTATGCCAAGGCGGTGCCGCACAAGGCGAACTCGCCGGCGGATGCCGTGGCTGCTGCGAAAGCGGCGCAGTGGGAGGGGTATATTGGTTCACCGCGCCAGGCTAGCGCGGCTTTTGGGGAACAGGAGATGCGGCAGCGGGCTGATGCTTACAATGGCGCCGCGCTATCCATCCTCGATGGGGCGGACCCGCGCAAGATTCCAAGGCTGTCGGAGATGGCAATGAAGAACCCTGACATCAAGGGCGTGGAGGCGGGGACGCAATCTTATTACGATGGGATTGCGCGGAAGCAGGCGGCTTGGCTGGAGAGGCAAAACCGGTAAACCGGTGTCAGGCCCGCAGGGCCTGACACCCGCTAGCTCATTATGCGTAGCTGCGCAGGCGCAGCGAGAACTCTTGCAGGGACTTGATGCCCGACGCTTCGGCGCGCTCGCACCAGTCTTGCAGTTTGTGCACCAGCTCGTCACGGGTGAAGTGCGAACGCTCCCACAGCATGCCCAGTTCCACGCGCATATTGTGCATGGTTTCCAGCGCCTTGGAGTGCTGGAACAATTCCACCAGCTGCTGCTGCTGCGGTGCTTCCAGCTTGCCTGGCTCGCGCTGCAGCAGCTTGCGCGAGGACTTCAGGAAGCGCGATTCCAGCTGCGCCTTGTCCTTCAGGTGATCCAGCTCTTCCTTCCAGGCCGACTTGACGGACTTGGCATATTTGGCCATCACATCGTAGCGGTTGGCGATCACCGATTGCAGGGTTTCGAAGTCGGCCTTCACCTTGGCGGTGTCGAACTTCGGCTTCGGCGGCATCTTCTTCACTTTGGCCAGGCCCACGATTTCCATCGCGCGGATATAGCCCCAGCCGATGTCGAACTCATACCACTTGGACGACAGCTTGGCCGAGGTCGCGTAAGTGTGGTGATTGTTGTGCAGCTCTTCGCCGCCGATGATGATGCCCCAAGGGATGATGTTGGTGGCGGCATCGGAGCAATCGTAGTTGCGGTAACCCCACCAGTGGCCGATGCCGTTGATGATGCCGGCGGCGGTCACGGGAATCCACAGCATTTGCACGGCCCACACGGTAATGCCCTTGGCGCCGAACAGGATGAAGTCGAGGATCAGCATCAGCGCCACGCCCTGCCAGCTGAACTTGCTGTACAGGTTCTTTTCGATCCAGTCGTCAGGCGTGCCATGGCCATACTTTTCCATGGTTTCCTTGTTCTTCGATTCAGCGCGGTACAGCTCGGCGCCTTGCCAGAACACGGTCTTGATGCCCTTGGTCACCGGGCTGTGCGGATCTTC
>CBFGQI010000259.1:0-4211 GCA_965650885.1 uncultured Oxalobacteraceae bacterium | reverse complement strand
ACCGGACATTTTGCGTAGCAAAATGTCCGGTTGCCAGAGCTGACCCCGACTTTCATGCCGAGAGCTGACCCCGACTTTTATTTTGCATGGATAACATTACACATACTGTCGTCGGGCTGGGCGTCGGTGAGCTGATCCAGCGCTCGCTGCCGCCGGAGGCCGATCCGGCGCGCCAGCGCACCCGCCATCGCTTGCTGTTGACGGCTTGCGCGGCGGCCAGCAACTTCCCCGACCTCGACCTGGTGTTCACGCGGCTGGCGCCGGCGCCCCTGGGCTACCTGCTGCACCACCGCGGCCACACGCATACCTTGCTGTACCTGCTGCCCCAGGCGATGCTGCTGCTGGCGCTGTTGTGGGCGCTGTGGCCGACCGCCCGCACGCTGCTGCGCGAGAGCCGCACGGCGCGGCGCGGGCTGGGCCTCGCCCTGGCGGCAGGCTTCCTGCTGCACCTGGGCATGGACTTCATGAACAATTATGGCGTCCATCCCTTCTACCCGTTCAGCGGGGCCTGGTATTTCGGCGACCTGGTCTACATCATCGAGCCCGTGTTCTGGGTCGCTTTCGGTGTGCCGCTGGCGATGGCGGCGCCGTCGCGGCGCATGCGCATCGTGCTGCTGGCCGTGCTGCCGGTGGTGCTGCTGTACGTGACCATGCATGGCTACCTGGGCTGGACATCGTTCGCGGCACTGGTGCTCCTCGGGGCGGCGGTGGCGGCGCTGCGCTTCATGCATATGCAGAGCCGGCGCGCGCTGCTGCTGGCGCTGGGCGTGGTGCTGGCCTTTGTCGGCGTGCAGGCGTCGGCCTCGTTCAAGGCGCGCCAGGCCGTCACTGCGGCGCTGGTGCTGCAAGACCCGCAGGCGCGCGTGCTCGACGTGGCGCTGACGGCCTTCCCATCCCAGCCGCTGTGCTGGAGCTTTACCTCGATCGAATCGGACGGCAAGGTTTACCTGCTGCGGCGCGGCCATCTGAGCCTGGCGCCGTCCCTGCTGCCGCCGCGCGCCTGCCCGGCGGCGCTGTCGGTTGACGCGGCGCAGGAAATGCCGGTGCAAGTGCCGGGTGTACTGCTGTCCGGCACCTGGCAGGGCGATGTGGCTGCCCTGCGCGCGCGCGCGGCCGCCGATTGCCAGCTCGACGCCTGGCTGCGTTTTGCGCGCATGCCGGCGGTGGGCGCGGACCAGGCCAGCGATTTGCGCTTCGCCAGCACGCCACGCGGCAATTTCACCACGCTGCTGCTGGCGGCCAAGCCGCATTGCCCGTTCGGCGTTCCCGACTGGGGCATGCCGCGCGCCGACCTGCTGGGGAAGACGCCATGAAGAGTTACGACCCGCACCAGCGTTACGGCCGCCCGGACGGTGGCTGGCGCGCCAGGCTGTACGCCGTCATCTTCGAATCGGATACGCCAGCCGGACGCGCCTTCGACCTGGCGCTGATCGGCGCCATCCTGCTCAGCGTGACGACCGTGGTGCTGACCAGTATCGGCGCGGTGGCACAAACCTATGGCGGCTGGCTGTTCGCGGCGGAGTGGTGCTTTACCGCGCTGTTTACCGTCGAATATGTGTGCCGCCTGCTGTGCGTACGCCATCCCTTGCGCTATGCGCGCAGCTTCTTCGGCATGATCGATTTGCTGGCGGTGCTGCCCAGTTATATGGCCCTGTTCCTGCCCGGCGCGCACGTCCTGCTCAACGTGCGCATCCTGCGCCTGCTGCGCATGTTCCGCATTCTCAAGCTCACGCTCTATATCGAGGAATACGGCATGCTGGGCCGCGCGCTGCTGGCGAGCCGGCGCAAGATCCTGATCTTCCTGTCGGTGGTGTTCATGATCGTGTTCCTGCTGGGAACCGTGATGTACGTGGTGGAAGGGCCGGCCCACGGCTTCACCAGCATCCCGACTGCGGTGTACTGGGCCATCTCCGCCGTGACCACCGTCGGTTTTGGCGACCTGGTGCCGAAGACGGATCTGGGACGCGGCATCGCCTCCATCATGATGCTGCTGGGCTGGGGCATCCTGGCCGTCCCGACCGGCATTATCAGCGCCGAGATCAGCCACCATCGCCGCTCGCAACGGATTTGCGCCGGCTGCCTGGCAGGGGACCATGAGCAGTCGGCGCGCTTTTGCAAGAGTTGCGGGAAAGAGCTGCCGGAACCTTAGGCGGCTTGCTTGACCGGCGTTTCGAAGTCGGTCGACAGCGCCAATTCCTTCCACTGCGACAGTTCGCGCTCGACCTGCTGGTGCTTGGCATAGGCGCGGGCCACCGCATCGCTGCCCAATTGCAGGCGCAGCGGCGGCTGGGCGGCATCGGCCAGCTTCAGCAAGGCCAGGGACAGCTTGGCCGGGTCGCCCGGCTGCGCGTGGTTGGCGCCGGCCGCGAACACGCGCATGGCGCCGACCGTGTCCTGGTAGTCCTCGATGCGGGCTGCGGTTTCCACCAGCGAGGTCGCGTCGAGGAAGTCGGTGCGGAAGAAGCCCGGCTCCACCACCGTCACGTGCACGCCCAAGGGCGCCAGTTCCTGCGCCATCGCTTCGCTCAAGCCTTCCACCGCGAACTTGGTGGAACCGTAGACGCCCCAGCCATGATAGGCCTGGTAGCCGCCCAGGGAGGAAATATTGATCACGTGGCCGCTGCGCTGCTTGCGCATTACCGGCAGCACGGCGCGGCTGACGTTCAGCAGGCCGAAGACATTGGTCTCGTAATTGCGGCGTACTTCCTCCGCCGAGGTTTCCTCCACGGCGCCGAGGATGCCGTAACCGGCATTGTTCACCAGCACGTCGATGCGGCCGAAGCGCTCGACGGCGGCCCTGGCGGCCAGCACGGCGGCAGCCTCCTTGGTCACATCCAGCGGCACCGGCAGCAGGCGGGGATGCACGCCCAGGGCGTCGACGATGGTTTGCGGGTTGCGGGCGGCGGCGACCACGGCATCGCCGCGGGCCAGCGCGTCGCGTGCAACCAGCAGGCCGAAGCCACGGGAGGCGCCAGTGATGAACCAGACTTTGTTTGCCATGATAGTGCTCCTTCAAGTAAGTGGTGGGTTGGTGAAGCACATGTTAGGCCGCGCCGAGCTGCTACACTAGCCACGGTAAAGGTGATTGATCTTCAACCAGCGGTTGTAAATAATGGACAAGGCGCGCGTCATTACCCTCTTCATCGGCGTGGTCCACGCCGGCAGTTTCAGCCAGGCGGCGGTGGAAGCCGGCTTGTCCGCGCAGGCGGTCAGCAAGGCGATCCGCCAGCTGGAGGAGCACCTCGGCGTGCGGCTGTTCCACCGCACCACGCGCAGCCTGAGCCTGACCGACGAGGGCCAGCGGCTGTTCGAGCTGGCCAATCCCGGCCTGCGCCTGCTGGATGAAGCGCTGGACCACGTGCGCAACAGCCGCGAGGCGGTCGACGGCATGATCCGGGTGGCGGCGCCGACCTCGCTCGGCACCGTGCTGCTGGCGCCCCTGTTGCGCGAATTCCAGGAACAGTACCCGAGCGCGCATTTCGACATGCTGTTCGACGACCACTTCACCGACCTGATCGAAGCCAGGATCGACGTCGGTTTCCGCGCCGGCAATCCGCCCGAGCGCAACCTGGTGGCGCGCCAGCTGGGCAGGATCCCGCTGTATATCTGCGCCGCGCCCGCCTATATCGCACGCCATGGCGCGCCGCGCACGGTGGAGGAACTGCTGCAGCACCGCTGCACCGGCTTCCGCCAGCCCAACACCGGCCGCGTCATCCCGTGGGAATTGAAGGGGCAGGGCGGCACCGTCTACCAGGACGTGCCCTGCGTGGCGACCTTCAACACGGCCGAAGGCGAGGTGGAAGCGGTGCGCGCCGGCGTCGGCATCGGCCAGCTGGCGCTGTACATGGTGGAACGCGACCTGGCCGAAGGGCGGCTGGTGCACCTGCTGCCCACCCACGTCACGGCCAATGCCGCCGTTTACATGTACTATCCGCAGCGCAGCCGCATGCCGATGCGCGTGCGGCACTTTATCGACTTCATGGTGAAACGCAAATGGACCGGCTTTACCTGATGACTGTGTATGTGGTGGTGGCCGAGGAGCAGGGCTTCGCGGCCGGCGCGCGCCGGCTCGGCATGTCGCCGCCGGCCGTCACGCGTGCGGTGGCGGCGCTGGAAGAACGGCTGGGCGTGAAGCTGCTGGACCGCACCACGCGCCACGTGCGCGTGACCGAGGCCGGCCAGCGCTACCTGGACGATGCGCGCCGCATCAT
>CBFGQI010000258.1:0-4213 GCA_965650885.1 uncultured Oxalobacteraceae bacterium | reverse complement strand
CGCGAAAACGGCATCAGCGGCGCCCTGCCGCAAACCTGGTTCGAAGACCGGGAAGGCAATGTCTGGGTCGGCACCTCGGCCGGCCTGGACCGGCTGCGCCGCAACCGGCTGCGCATCCTGTCCACCGCCCAGCCCATGGACCATCCGGGCATGGTGGCCGACAGCGACGGCAAGGTGGTGATCAGCAACCAGGCCGGCGGTGTCCACAGCTACAGCAGCACAGGCGAGCAGCTGCGGCGCGAAGCCAATTTCATGACGTCCGGCTACCGCGCGCCGGACGGGGCGCTATGGTTCGGCAACAGCAATGAGCGCTGGCGGCGCGCGCCGTCCGGGCTGATGACCTGGTTCCCGCATCCGCCCGAATACGCCCAGCACGACGTGCAAGCCATGACGCTCGACGCCAGCGGCCGCATGTGGCTCTCGATCTCGCGCAAAGGCTTGTTCACTGCCGACGGCCAGCGCTGGACCAAGGATGGCGGCGTGGCCGGCCTGCCGGAGGGGATGGCGCCGGCGCTGGCCACCGATAGCCGCGGCCGCATCTGGGTCGCCTACCCGCGCAACCGCGTGGCCGTGATCGAACAGGGCAAGGCGCAGGTGTACGGCGCAAGCGACGGCATCGAGCTGGGCAATGTGCAGTCGCTGCTGGCCGACGGCACGCTGGTGTGGGCCGGCGGCGAATACGGCCTGGGCTGGTTCGACGGCGCCGGCTTCCACGCCGTCAATGCCCAGTTGCGCGGCGTTTCGGGCATGGCGCGCACGCCGCAGGGGGAATTATGGCTGCACGGGGTCGATGGCATCACGCGCATCGCCGCGCAGGAAGTGGAGCGCCTGCTGACGGCCGGGTCGGGCTACGCGCCGCGCTTCGAGCACTTCGATGCGCAGGATGGCCTGGTGGGCGGCGCGGAGCAGTTCCGTCCCCTGCCCTCGCTGGTACAGGCCAGCGACGGCAGGCTATGGTTCTCCACCGCCAGCGACGTGGCCAGCATCGACCCGGCACACATCGCACGCAACCGGCTGGCGCCCGAAGTACAGATCCGCGGCCTGCGTTCGGGCGGCGCCTCCTACCTGCCCTTGCCGCAAGTGCGCCTGCCCAAAGGCAGCAAGGACGTGGCGATCGCCTTCACCGCGCTCACCCTGTCGATGCCGGAACGGGTGCGCTTCAGCTACATGCTGGAAGGGGTGGACGCCGGCTGGCAGGACGTGCAGGGACGGCGCGAAGCCTTCTATACCAACCTGCAGCCGGGGCATTACCGTTTCCGCGTGGTGGCGTCGAACGAGGATGGCGTATGGAACGGCGAAGGCGCCACGCTGCATCTCGAGATCCCGCCCACCTTCACCCAGACGCCCTGGTTCACCGCCCTGCTGGCGGCGGCGGCCATCCTGGCGCTGGCCGCGCTGTACGCGTTGCGCGTGCGCCAGCTGACCGCGCGCATGCAGGACTTGCTGCACGAGCGCCTGGCCGAACGCGCCCGTATCGCACGCGGCCTGCACGACACCCTGCTGCAAAGCGTGCAGGGCCTGATCATGTTCTTCGACCGCCAGGCGGCGCGGCTGGCAGCGGGCAGCGAGGAAAAGGCCAAGCTCGAGCAGACGCTGGAGCTGGCCGACCAGCTGATGGCCGAGGGCCGCAACTACATCCTGGACTTGCGCGCCACCGGCGAAGCGGAAGAATTGGCGCAATCGCTGCGCCAGTACGGCGCGGTGCTGTTGCATGAACGCTTCCACGTCGCGATCTGCGGCAACCCGCGCGCCATGCCGCCGCGGGTGCACGAGGACGTACTGTCGATCGCGCGCGAAGCGCTGTTCAATGCCGCCCGCCATGCCCAGGCAAGGCGCGTCGAGCTGCTGCTCGATTACGGCGCCGAATGGTTCCGGCTCGACGTGCACGACGATGGCTGCGGCGTCGGCGAGGCATTGGCGGAGGCCGGGCGCCCGGGCCACTTCGGCCTGGTCGGCATGCGCGAGCGGGCCGCGTCCATCGGCGCCACCTGCACCGTGCTGTCGCCGGCCGGCGGCGGCACCACCATACGCCTGCAAATACCGGCGCAACTGGCCTTTGTCGAGCGGCGCGAGGCGAGCTGGCTGGCGCGCCTGCGGCGCTGGCTGCCCGGCGCACCGCCGCGGCCGCCAAGCCTCCCCCAAAAGAGGTAGGCGCCACGCACCCGTATGGGCGATTTGCGGCGGCCGCCCGCTGGCTATCCTTTCAAGTGCCATCCACCCACAAGAAAGAAAGGCCACCACCATGTCATCCCCGATCAGCAAGCGCCGCCGCAACGTCCTGCTGGGCGCAGCCACCGCCGCCGTCGCCGCAGGTTCCTCCCTCACCGCCAACGCGGCGCCAGCGTCCGCAAAGGGCGGCGCCGGCCGCACCTCCGGCACCTTCACCACCCGCGACGGGGTGGAGATCTATTACAAGGACTGGGGCCCGCGCAACGGCCCGGTCGTCGTCTTCAGCCATGGCTGGCCGCTCAGTTCCGACAGCTGGGAATCCCAGATGCTGTTCCTGGCCGACCACGGCTACCGTACCATCGCGCACGACCGCCGCGGCCATGGCCGCTCCAGCCAGCCGTGGGACGGCAACGATATGGACCACTACGCCGACGACCTGGCGCAGCTGCTGGACAAGCTGGACGTGAAAAATGCCGTGCTGTTCGGCTTTTCCACCGGCGGCGGCGAAGTGGCGCGCTACCTGGGCCGCCACGGCAGCAAGCGCGTGGCCAAGGCCGGCCTGATTTCCGCCGTGCCGCCGCTGATGCTGAAAACCCCGGCCAACCCGGGCGGCTTGCCGATCGAAGTGTTCGACGGCATCCGCGCCGGCTCGCTGAAGGACCGTTCCCAGCTCTACCTGGACATCGCCTCCGGTCCCTTCTACGGCTACAACCGCCCCGGCGCCAAGCCTTCGCAAGGCATCATCAATGCCTGGTGGATGCAGGGCATGATGGGCGGCCACAAGAATACTTACGACTCCATCAAGGCGTTCTCGGAAACCGACTTCACCGCCGACCTGAAGAAGATCGACATCCCGGTGCTGGTGCTGCATGGCGACGACGACCAGATCGTGCCGATCGGCGCCTCGGCCCATGCCTCGGCCAAGCTGCTGAAGAACGCCAAGCTGGTGGTCTACCCGGGCGCGCCGCACGGCCTGGCCGACACCCACAAGGACAAGCTGAACGCCGACCTGCTGGCATTCATCAAGGGCTGAAGCCATGGAGCGCAAACTGACCACGGCGGCCGGCGCACCGGTCGCCGACAACCAGAACGTGGAAACGGCGGGCCCGCGCGGCCCCATGCTGCTGCAGGACGTATGGCACCTGGAAAAGCTGGCCCACTTCCACCGCGAAGTGATCCCGGAGCGGCGCATGCACGCCAAGGGCTCGGGCGCCTTCGGCAGCTTCACCGTGACGCACGACATCACGCGCTACACCAAGGCCGCCCTGTTCGGCGCCGTAGGCAAGAAGACCGAGGTGTTCGCGCGCTTTTCCACCGTGGCCGGTGAGCGCGGCGCGGCCGACGCCGAGCGCGACATCCGCGGCTTCGCCGTCAAGTTCTACACCGAGCAGGGCAACTGGGACGTGGTGGGCAACAACACGCCGGTGTTCTTCATGCGCGACCCGCTGAAGTTCCCGGACCTGAACCACGCCGTCAAGCGCGACCCGCGCAGCAACCTGCGCAGCGCGGAAAACAACTGGGACTTCTGGACCCTGCTGCCCGAGGCGCTGCACCAAGTCACCATCGTGATGAGCGAGCGCGGCATCCCGGCTTCCTACCGCCACATGCACGGCTTCGGCAGCCACACCTTCAGCTTCCTCAACGGCGCCGGCGAGCGGCACTGGGTCAAGTTCCATTTCATCAGCCAGCAGGGCATCGTCAACCTCACCGATGCCGAGGCGGCGGAGCTGATCGCGAAGGACCGCGAATCCTCGCAGCGCGACCTGTTCGAAGCCATCGAGCGCGGCGACTACCCGCGCTGGACGCTGAAGGTGCAGCTGATGACGGAGCAGCAGGCAGCGCAGGCCGCTTTCAATCCCTTCGACCTGACCAAGGTCTGGCCGCACAAGGAATTCCCGCTGCATGAAGTAGGCGTGCTGGAGTTGAACCGCAATCCGGACAACTACCACGCCGACGTCGAACAGGCCGCCTTCACGCCGGCCAATGTGGTGCCGGGCATCGGCTTCTCGCCCGACCGCATGCTGCAATCGCGCCTGTTCGCCTA
>CBFGQI010000257.1:0-4295 GCA_965650885.1 uncultured Oxalobacteraceae bacterium | reverse complement strand
GCCTACTTCCAGCGCACCAACGACGCACGCTCGACCGACGACTACCTGTCCCAGGACGAAACCGGCACCGTCACCGACAATTACCGGCGCGACACCGTGCGTGAAGGCGAAAGCAAGAACTGGTCGTGGGGTGCACGCTGGGACCACAAGGGCGACCAGCCGGGCGAAACCTTCAAGGCGGACTTGCGCTTTTCGTCGGCCACCAACGATTTCGACAGCGCTTACCGCAATACCTACGTGGTACGTCCTCCAAGCGGTGGCGTGATGGACAGCGCCCAGAAGAGCCGCAACAAGACCGGGATCATCGACTTCACCGGCGATTACGAGGCGGCAATGTTCGGCGGCGTGACCAAGCTCGGTTACAAGATCGTGCGGAACAATACCGATGCGAGCATCGATTACACGAACGTCGATCCCATCACGCAGGAAGGTTCGCCCAACGCGCTGCGCAGCAACCAGTTCGAGATGAAGGAAACCATCTACGCCGCTTATGGCTCTTACCAGATGCGTTTCAACGAACAGTGGGGCGCGCAAGCCGGTTTGCGCGCCGAACACACCGAAATGGAGATCGACCAGCTCACCAGCCAGGTCGTGGCCGGCAACAGCTACACCAACCTGATCCCGAGCTTCTTCGTCACTTATAAGATGAACGAGAACTCGCAGCTGCGTTTCGCTTACGCGCATCGCCTGCGCCGCCCTAACGCGCAAGACTTGAATCCCTTCGTGATTTACCGCGATGAATTGAATGTCTCGTCCGGCAACCCGAAGCTGAAACCGGCCAAAACCGATTCGCTGGAGCTGGGCTACGAAACCCGCCTGTTCGGGCTGGAGACCAACCTGCGCGGCTACCTGCGCGACGAGACCGATTCCATCCTCGACCGCAAATACTTCATCAGCGACACGGTGCTGCTGACCACCCGCGAAAATGCCGGCAGCACGCGCTCCGGCGGCATGGAATTTACCTTGACCGGCAAGCTGTTCCCATCGCTGTCGCTGAATGTCAGCGGTAATGTGGCCCGCTTCGAGCAGACGGTGCTTGAAACGAATGGCGACCAGACCAAACGCAATGCGTCCTCGCTGAGCGGCCGCCTGCGCCTGAACTGGCAAGCCACCAGTACCGACATGCTGCAAGCGGCAGTCCAGGCACAAGGCAAGATGCTGACCGGCCAGGGTTACCGCGAGCCGAACACCACGGTGAACCTGAGCTGGCGCCATGCCGTCACACCGCAACTGGCGCTGGTGGTCAATGCTACCGATGTCTTTGACAGCAACAAGATGTCCACCATTACCGATACCTACGCCTTGCGCGAACGTTCGCTGCGCCAGTTCGACGGCCGCATCGTGTATGTCGGCCTGTCCTATCGCTTCGGCGGCGCGACGGGAATGCAGCGCGAAGGGGGCCCGGAAGGCAGGCGCGGCCCCGGCATGCGCGGTCCAGGCATGGGTCCGCCGGGTGGCATGGGGCCTGGCATGGGACCCGGCGGTGACTAGTGCTACCATTCGGGCACTATGACCAAACGACTCTTCCAACAAGCCTGCGCGGCCGTGGCCGCAGCAGGCCTTCTTGCTGCTTGCAGCCCCAAATTTGACTGGCGCGATTTCCGCAGCACCGATGCGCCTTACACCATCATGTTGCCCGGTAAAGCCGCCACCCATACCCGCACCGTCAACCTGGACGGGCAGGAAGTGAAAATGACCATGTCGGCTGCCGAGGTCGACGGGACGATGTTCGCGGTCGGTACTGCTGAGCTACCTGACGCCGCCAAGGCGGCCCAGGCCGTGCAAGCGATGAAGCTTGCCATGGTGCGCAATATTGGCGGTACTATTATTAAAGAGGGCACCAAAAATGGTGCGTTCGAAGTCGAAGCCCGCGGTGCCGCCGCCAATGGCGCCCCGCTGGCCATGCATGGCCGCTTCCTGGCAAAGGATAAACGCGTGTATCAAGTGGTCATGCTGGGCAACCAGAAACATTTTGATGCGGATACGGTTGATACATTCTTGAGTTCGTTTAAATTGTATTAAGTAGCACGATGCGCGCGGCTGCACTCGTGCTATCGTATCAACACATCAACAACCTATGGGAAGCGCGCCATGTTGATCAAATTTAAATCCATATCGTCGCCGGAAGTCATGATGGCTCACGAACATGTCGAACGCATCATGGATCTGCTGAAGAAGAGTCCCACCCGGGGCGTCATCACGGCAGCGGAAGCTTCCCAAGCCTTGCAACTGCTCGAGAAAGAAGTTGCGCTAAGCAAACTGCATCCGGAGGTGGATTCCGAACATGCAGCCCACACGCCCACTCATGCGCTGCCAGACGATGACGGCGATGCTGAATTTGCGGAAACGCAGAAGGTCGGCTTTGCGCAGCGCGCCTTCCCTCTGCTGGAGATGCTGCGTGCCGCCCAGACGGGCGGGCACGATATCGTGTGGGGCGTTTAACGCTGCGACGGCACGAAGTCTTCCATGACCGCCTTGCGCAGTAGCGCAGGCGGCAACATGCCCTGGGCCAGCACGAAGTCATTGAAGGCTTTGCGGTTGAACTTCTGGCGCAAGGCCACTTCCGCTGCCTGGCGGGTTTCCATCAGACGCTGGTAACCATAGAAGTATGAAGTCGCCTGGCCCGGTGCGCGGAAGGTATAGCGCTGCATTTCCTGCGTCGCCATCCCTTCAGACAGGCCAACTTCGTCCATCAGGAACGATTTCACGCCATCCGGCGTAATCTCGCCCAGATTGACCATCGGGTCCAGGAAGGCGCGGGCGGCGCGCATCATACGGTGCTGCAGGGCGAACAACTGGCCATCCAGCGGTTCATACGGCTGCATTTCCGCTTCCGCATAAAGTGCCCAGCCTTCCACGTTCACGCTGTTGAAAGCGAAAACGCCGCGCGCCGTCGACACGCCCATCTCGATCATCTTGGCGAACTGCAGTTCATGGCCCGGGCGCGCTTCATGCGCGGTCAGGGTCCAGGTGCCGGCCTGGTGGGTAAAGTCGTCGAAGGTGAGCTTCTTGCCGCTGGCGTCCGGCGGCATGCCGGTTGTCAGCACGAACTCGCCATACTCGCCAGTGTTGCCGATCAGGCGCGGCGGATTCATGTGCGGCGCAGGCTGTTGTGCATTCTCGGCCTCGCTCGCCAAGCGGATCACCGCTTTGCGGTCTGGCAGCGTGACAATGCCTTGCTGGCGCACTGCGGACTCGATCTGCTGCAAGCGTTCGCCGTAAAGCGGCAGCACCTGCTCAACCGGAATTTGCTGCTTCTTCAGCTCACGCATCACAGCGCGATAGTCTGGGTTCGACAAGTTTCGTTCTTTAGCGACCAGGGCGGCAGTAATTGCCATCTGGTTGCGGATTTCAGCAAACGACGTCAACGCCTTGGCAATCAACTCCTTCGGCGCGATATCGACACCGAACTGGTGCAGATTGTCGGCGTAGACTTCCGGCGGCAGGCGATGGTCGGTGCGCGCCTTGGGCAGGACCTGTTCCTTGATTTTGGCGTTATATGCGGTCAGTTGTCCCTCGAGGGCGGTGAAAGCAGGCTCCCAGCCTTTCAGCTCACTCTTGCTGAGTAATTCTTTCATGCCCTTGATCAGGGCTGGCGCCGAGTTCAGGGATTGTTCGACCTGGCCTTTATAAGGGCCAAGCAAGTTCTTATTGGCTTTCTGGCGCTCCAGGTAACGCTCGTAGGCCAGCTCGGTGATCGGCCGATAACCCTTGGCGATGCCGGCATATTTTTCCAGGCGAACCAACAGGGTTTTCTGGCGTTCTTTCGGAATGCGCGGATCCAGCGTCTGGCGCACCACGCCGAAAATCAGCTGGGTCACGTCGGTGTATGGCAGCATGTACTTGCGATTGACGGCTGCCGACCGCAGCTGGTCTTCTGCGGTGCCGATCAGGATTTCGAGGTCTTGCTTGATCCGGGGGTCTGTCTCGGATTTCAGCCGCTTTTGCAGCTCGGCGACGACAGCGCGCGTGTCCTTGCTGAGGGGCTCGAAGGGGTCACGCGACATGTCGATGATCTGCTCGTCGAAGCCGTCCACGCCGAGACCGCTCGCTCCCTCGGGCTGGTATTTGGCGAGGACTTTCAACAGAAGCTTGGCGTTGTCGTTGCTCTTGGTAACCCAGGCCGGCTCGGTCGCGGCGGAAACGTGCAGGGATAGCAGGGCCAGGGTAAGGCCGCTGATGAGGTTTTTGATCGGCATCGTTATTCCTTTATAAAGAATTGCGTGCCGTATATTAAATCAAAACCGGTAAACCGGGGTCTGACCCGGAGGGTCAGACCCCGTCTGTTCGAACGG
>CBFGQI010000256.1:0-4313 GCA_965650885.1 uncultured Oxalobacteraceae bacterium | reverse complement strand
ACCAGGTGTCGCGCACGAAGCCGGGAATCGCATCCTGCTTGACGCCGAAGGCCGGGATCATCCAGGCGTGGATCACGTCGTTGGCGGTGGTGACGATACGGATCTTCTTGCCGACCGGGACCACGACTTCATTGTCCACTTCCATCAGGTAGTTCTCGCCGCGCTGTTCGGTCGGCGCTTCGCCTGGTTGGCCCACTTGCGAGCGCGGGGTCGACAGGTTGGAAATGAAGGAAATGCCTTCGCCTTCGCCCTTCAGGTAGTCATAACCCCATTTCCACTGCATGCCGGTGGCCTTGATGGTGATGTCGGCGTTGGAGGTGTCCTTCATCGCCACCACAGTCTTGGTGGCGGGCAGGGCCATGCCGATCACGATCAGGAACGGCACCACGGTCCAGGCGATTTCAACGGCGGTCGACTCATGGAAGGTGGCAGCCTTGTGGCCGAGCGACTTGCGATGCTTGAAGATCGAATAGAACATCACGCCGAACACGCCGACGAAGATCACCATAATAATGATCATCATCAGGTTGTGCAGGCTGTAGATATCCGCAGCGATCTGCGTTGCAGGAGCCTGCAGGTTCAGCTGATTTGCCATTGGACCACCGGTACCACCGGTCGCGGTCTTGTAGTCAACGGCCGCTGTCGCCGCAGGCGCGGCCCACGCCGCATTTGCGGCGGTGACGGCCAAGCCGAGCATCAACGATTGAAGTCGCTTCGCAAGTTTCATGTTTTCCCCAACCACCCAAAAATAAAAAAATTGGTGTGCGCCGCGCCCGCCGAACCGGGTGCCGCCGCACGCTAAAACACCTAAAGGTTCCGAGCCTGTCCCGCGCGAAAAGGAATTCGCGGCCGGACGGTGCTGGAACCTTGAAATCGCCGCCGATGACCACACATCACCGGTAGCTTTGTGCCACGTTTGCCTGCCCGGAACCGCCATTTGCGTTCGGCTGGGCGAAGTGCTGGCAAAATTAGTCAATGATTATACTCAGTGAACATGTCCTACATCAAGGGCGGCGAACCCTTGGATGTGGTAAGCCCCGGTAATTTCGGCCTTCTTTGCCTATTTTTTAGGCTTGCGCGGCAGGTCGAAACGGATGATCGCTTCCCCGCTGCTGGTCACCCGCGGCGCCGGGCGGAAGGCATGCCCATAGATCACTTCGAAGGTTAAAGCCAGCTTGCCGTCCGGACGGCGCTGCCGTTCCAGGCCGGCCAACAGGCGCGCGTAGCCCGCTTTGCCAAGCAAGCCCTTGCGGCGCGATTGCAGCGGATTGCCGCCCAGGGCGCGCGCATCGGCCAGCAGCTTGTCCGCGCCGTCATAGGTCACCGTGATCTTTTCCATGTCCATGACCGGTTCGGCAAAGCCGGCTTCCACCAGCTGGTCGCCGAAATCGTGCATGTCGACGAAGGGCAACGTGTGCGGCGCCAGGTCGACCTCGGCAAAGGCCGTGCGCAGCTCCTGCAGGGTGTCCGGGCCGAAGCAGGAAAACATCAGCAGGCCGCCCACCTTCAGCACCCGGTGCCATTCCGCAAACACGCGGTCCGGCTGCGGGTGCCAATGCAAAGCCAGGTTGGACCAGACCAGGTCCACATGGTGGCGCGCCAGCGGCAGGTCGGCCATATCGGCGCACAGGGTGTCAATGCCCGACTTTGCCGGCAGGAGCTTGCCGATCAACTGGCTCAAGCCGCTCTTGCCGGCCTGGCTGCGGGCGGCGGCGATCATGCCGGGCGAGCTGTCGATGCCCAGGATCTGGGCGGCCGGATAGCTTTTTTGCAAGGCCGGCAAGTCGGGGCCGGTACCGCAGCCCGCATCCAGCACGCGCAGCGGATTCACTTTGACCAATTGCAGGCGTTCGTGCATGCGGCTGGCGATCTCGCGCCGCAGGAAGTCGGCTTCGGCCACACGGGCCGGGTCGGCAAACAGGGTGCGGACTAGATCCAGGTCAATGGGGGCGCTTAATTTCGGCGGTTTTGCTGGGACTTGCATATTTATTACGGGATTCGGGCGGATAATCCATGCAGTTTACTCGTTCGCGGGAATTTGCGATGGCCCACCGCCTGCTGGAGCTGCTGCTGCCATGTCATTGCGTGCTGTGCGGGGCCCGCAGCGCCACCCTGCTGTGCCCCGGCTGTCACGCCCAGTTCTTCGCTGGCGCCGT
Organism: uncultured Oxalobacteraceae bacterium; assembly: GCA_965650885.1. Lineage (GTDB taxonomy): Bacteria > Pseudomonadota > Gammaproteobacteria > Burkholderiales > Burkholderiaceae_D > Rugamonas. The sequence continues at coordinate 2,157 of CBFGQI010000256.1, read as the reverse complement.
CGCGCGCTGCCCGGTCTGCGCCAATCCGCAACCGTCGCTGGCCGCCACAGCGCTGGCGGCGCCCGGCACGCCGCCCGGTGACGCGGCCGCACCCGGTCCACGCCCGCTACCGTGCGGGCGCTGCTTGTCGGCGCGGCCCGCTTTCGATGCGACGCTGGTGGCGGCCGACTATGCCCCGCCGGTCGACCGCCTCGTGCTTCAGTTAAAATTCGGCGGCCAGCTGGCGCTCGCGCGCCTGTCGGCGGATTTGCTGGCCGACGCGGTGCGGGCCGACCGGCACCAGCCGCGCCCCGCCCTGCTCTGCCCCGTGCCGCTCGGCTTGCAGCGCCTGTCCGGGCGCGGCTTCAACCAGGCGCTGGAGATCGCCCGTCCGCTGGGCAAGGCGCTCGGCATTGCGGTGCGTGCGCGGCTGGCGGCGCGGGTGCGCGACACGCAAGCCCAAAGCAGCACGGCGCATGGCGCACGCCACGCCAATATTGCCCGCGCCTTCGCCGTGCCCGACCGGGCGCTGGTGGAAGGCAGGCACATCGGCGTGGTGGACGACGTGATGAGCAGCGGCCAGACGCTGCAGGAATTGGCCGCCACATTCAAGCGCCACGGCGCTGCCCGCGTGACGAACTATGTGTTCGCGCGCACGCCCCCGAATTCGAATTAGGAGAAGAATTTTGTTTCATGTAGTGCTGGTCAATCCCGAAATCCCGCCCAATACGGGCAATGTGATCCGCCTGTGCGCCAATACGGGCGCCCAGCTGCACTTGATCGAACCGCTCGGCTTTCCATTGGACGACGCCAAGATGCGGCGCGCCGGTCTGGATTACCACGAGTACGCGCAGATGAAGGTCCACAGGGATTGGGACGCCTTCCTGGCCGACGTGCAGCCCGACCCCAGGCGCACGTTCGCCATGACCACCCATGGTTCGCGCCCCTTTGCCGAACTGGCCTTCCAGCCCGGCGACGTGTTCGTGTTCGGCAGCGAAACCCGCGGCCTGGCCCCCACCTTCCGCGAAACGTTTCCACCACAGCAACGCATCCGCCTGCCCATGATGCCGGGCAACCGCAGCCTCAATCTGTCCAACACCGTCGCCGTCGTCGTCTTCGAGGCCTGGCGGCAGCACGGCTATGCCGGCGGTGCCTGACGTTTGATTTACCTCAAACGCCAGGGCCGCGCCACGCGGAACCTGGCGGCGGACCAGCGCTCGAATGCGCATGTCCGAGCCCCCCGCCCCCAGCCACGACCCCGACCAGCTCGACAGCGCCTGGAAATGCGCGCTGGACCATCTGCTCGAGGAATGCCTGACCACGTGCTTTCCCGCCATTGCGGGTGTGCTGGACCTGTCACGCCCGCCCGTGGTGCTCGACACCGAGCTTCACCAGCCCACCGACGGCACGGCCCCCGCCGCAAGTGCCTGCCATGCCGACCGCGTCATGCGTTGCACCACCCGCGACGGCCGGCAGGTTTGCCTGCACATCGAAGTCCAGTGCCAGCACGATGAGCGTTTTGCGGAACGCATGTTTATCTACCACGCCTTATTGTTCGCAAAGTACCGCTTGCCTGTCATCAGCCTCGCCATTCTTGGAGACAACAGCGCAAGCTGGCGGCCTGCCGCATTCGGATATGTGTTTGCGGACAGTGAATTATGCATGCGCTTTAGCAGCATCAAGCTGCTCGACCTGAGGCCGGCCTTATCAACAATGCTGGACAATAGAAATCCCTTCGCCTTACTCGTCGCCGCGCATATCGAAATAATGCAAACAAAAGGGGAACCTTTGCCCCGCCGGATTGCCAAATGCAGGCTGACAGAGACACTCTGCCGGTTCGGCCTGGACGAGGTGGGGCTGGCGAAAATGCTTGAATTGCTGGATCGCCTCATGCAGTTGCCGCCTGAGCAGGATGCCCTATATCGCCAATTTATCTCGACTATCAAGGAGAAGCCCATGCAAACACTGGCACAACGACTTCAACACGACGCCATGCGCCGCGGACTGGAACGCGGCACTTCCCTTGGCCTTCGGTCTGGATTCCGCACCGGTCATGAGCTGGGTCTCGAGCTCGGCCGCGCGGAAGGCCGTGAAGAAGGCCGCGAGGAAGGCCGCGAGGAAGGCCGCGAGGAAGGCCGCGAGGAAGGCCGCGAAGAAGGCCGCGAAGAAGGCCGCGAA
>CBFGQI010000255.1:0-4319 GCA_965650885.1 uncultured Oxalobacteraceae bacterium | reverse complement strand
GGTTTGCAGCATTACGCCCTGGCGCGCGATGTGGAAATCGTGCTGTTCGACGGGCGTGGCGTCGGCAATGGCTGGACCCTGCCGGCCGGGCCGCTGCGCGAACCGCCTTCGCGCCGGCGCGAGTTCACCGTGGTCAATACGACCGAGCTGACGCCGGAACTGGCAGCGGCCGTCGCACCGCCCGGCGCCACGCGTGCCCCGGCGCCGCGCGCCGCCGCCGCGCCGGCCCTGCCGTGGCAAATGCGCCTGGCCGGGGACGTGGCGGAGCGCCTGGGCGAGCGCGGCGAACGGATGACGCTTGCCGAACTGGCGCGTCGGGCGGGGCGGGGTGCCGGGCTGCGCATCGCGGCGGCGGCGGGGATCGGCAACCCGGGCCGCTTTTTCGCCATGCTGCGCAGCGCCGGCCTGCAGCCGATCGAGCTGCCGCTGCCCGACCACCACGACTTCAGCGACCGTCCCTTCGCCGCCCTGGAGGCCGACATTATTCTGGTGACGGAGAAGGATGCAGTAAAATGCTGGCAAATTGAAGAATATCGCAACGATCCAAGGATCTGGGTCGTTCCGGTCAGCGCCCGCATCGATGCCGCGCTGGCTGACCAAATTGTGGAGAAACTACGTGGATGCACGCCTGCTTGATATCCTGGTCTGCCCTGTGTGCAAGGGCCCTCTGGAATACGACAAGAAAGCCCAGGAAATGATTTGCAAAGGCGACCGCCTGGCATACCCGATCCGCGACGGCATCCCCATCATGTGGGCCGACGAAGCGCGCTCGCTGCCGGACACCACGGAGTAAGCGGTGTCCTTCATCGTCATCATTCCGGCCCGGTTGGCCTCGACCCGCCTGCCCAACAAGCCCCTGGCCGACCTCGGCGGCAAACCGATGGTGGTGCGCGTGGCCGAACGCGCGCTGGAAGCCGGCGCCGCCCGTATCATCGTCGCCACCGACCACGTTTCGATCAAGGCAGCGTGCGAACAGCACGGCGTGGAAGTGTGCATGACCCGCGCCGACCATCCATCCGGCACCGACCGCATCGCCGAAGTGGCGCGCGCCATGGACTTGCCGATGGACGCGGTGGTGGTCAACCTGCAGGGCGACGAACCCCTGATCGACCCCAGCCTGCTGCAGGCGGCCGCCGCCCGGATCGGCGCCGACGTGCCGATGTCCACCTGCGCCCACCCGCTGCATGACGCGGCCGATGCCTTCAATCCCAATGTGGTGAAGGTGGTGCTGGACAAGCACGGCCGGGCACTCTATTTCAGCCGTGCCACCGTCCCGTGGCACCGCGATGCCTTCGCCAGGGACAAGTCGGCGCTGCCGGCCGGCTACGTGCCGCTGCGCCATATCGGCTTATACGCCTACCGCAACGATTTCCTGCAAGCCTACCCGGCGCTGGAAGTGTCGCCGCTGGAAGGGATCGAGGCGCTGGAGCAGCTGCGCGTGCTGTGGCACGGCTATCCGATTGCCGTACACGTGACCGATTCCGCCCCGGCTGCCGGCGTGGATACGCCGGAAGATCTGGCCCGCGTGCAGGCGCACTACAAAAGTGGCGGTTAAACCAACTTTTGTGGTAAGTTTCCAGCAAGGTGGCAAGGGCATCATCAAAAATTATTATTAAATCGTTTAGGAACATTCATGCGTCTCATTCTGTTAGGAGCACCAGGAGCCGGCAAGGGCACCCAGGCCAACTACATCAAGGAAAAGTACAACATCCCCCAGATTTCCACGGGCGACATGCTGCGTGCCGCCATCAAGGAAGGGACTGATCTGGGCCTGGCCGCCAAGAAAGTGATGGACGCAGGCCAGCTGGTTTCCGACGACATCATCATCGGCCTGGTGAAAGACCGCCTGAAAGCGGCCGACTGCGCCAATGGCTACCTGTTTGACGGCTTCCCGCGTACCGTCGCGCAAGCCGATGCGATGAAGGACGCAGGCGTCAAGATCGACTACGTGCTGGAAATCGCAGTGCCGGACGACCAGATCGTCGAACGCATGAGCGGCCGCCGCAGCCATCCGGCTTCGGGCCGTGTGTACCACGTCAAATTCAACCCTCCCAAAGTCGAAGGCAAGGACGATGTCACCGGCGAGCCGCTGGTGCAGCGCGACGACGACAAGGAAGAAACCGTCAAGAAACGCCTGGACGTTTATCACAACCAGACCGAAGTGCTGCTCGGCTACTACGGCGAGTGGGCCAAATCGGGCGAACCTGGTGCGCCGAAGTACCGCAAGATCGAAGGCGTTGGTCCAGTCGAGGAAATCCGCGACCGCGCGTTTGCGGCGCTGTCCAGCTAATTCTGCCGAAACCCGGTAAACCGGGTCAGACCCGAGGGTCGGACCCTTGGGTCTGCCCCGCCTTACTGGGTTCAGGGAACGGCCCCCTGGCCGTGAAGTGTCAAAGTTTTGCAGTACGCAGTTCGGGTAGTACCGAGTTCGTTTTGTAGCTTTTGATTCTAATAACGTAAGGGGGCAATTCTATGGCAGCAAGTTTGTGGTTCGCGATTGCGTGCGGCGTGCTCGCGGTGGTGTATGGGCTGTGGGCACGCAGCTGGATTCTTGGACAAGACGCGGGCAACCCCCGCATGCAGGAAATCGCGACAGCCATCCAGCAAGGTGCGGCGGCCTACCTGGCCCGCCAGTACCGGACCATCGCTATCGTCGGGGTCGTGCTGCTGGTAGCCATCGGGGTGGCAATCAATTGGCAGACTGCCTTCGGCTTCCTGATCGGTGCCGTACTGTCCGGTGCCTGCGGCTTCATCGGCATGAACGTGTCGGTGCGCGCCAACGTGCGCACCGCGCAGGCGGCGACGGTCGGCATGAACGAGGCGCTGAACGTCGCCTTCAAGGGCGGCGCCATCACCGGCATGCTGGTGGTCGGCCTGGGGCTGCTCGGCGTCGCGCTGTTCTACTGGATGCTCAATCTGCTGAGCGCCTCCACCGCCCCCAATCCTGCGCATAGCGTGCACGACGTGCTCAAGCCGCTGATCGGCCTGGCCTTCGGCGCTTCCCTGATCTCGATCTTCGCCCGCCTGGGCGGCGGCATCTTCACCAAGGGCGCCGACGTCGGCGCCGACCTGGTGGGCAAGGTCGAAGCCGGCATCCCCGAGGACGACCCGCGCAACCCGGCGGTGATCGCCGACAACGTGGGCGACAACGTGGGCGACTGCGCCGGCATGGCGGCCGACCTGTTCGAGACCTATGTGGTGACCCTGATCGCCACCATGCTGCTGGGCGCGCTGATGATCACCAATGCGCCGGCACAGGCGGCCATGTACCCGATGCTGCTGGGCGCGGTCTCCATCATCGGCTCCATCATCGGCTGCTCGATGGTCAAGGCCAAGCCGGGCAAGAAGATCATGTCCGCGCTCTACACCGGCTTGTGGTGGGCGGCCGGCCTGTCGCTGATCGGCTTCGCCGTCGTGACCTGGATGGTCTGGCCCGACGACGACATGCGCTACAAGATGCTGGGCGCGACCGTGGTGGGCATCGTGCTGACCGGCCTGATGGTCTACATCACCGAGTTCTATACCGGCACCGAGTTCACGCCGGTGCGCCACATCGCGGAAGCTTCCACCACCGGCCACGGCACCAATATCATCGCCGGACTGGGCGTGTCGATGAAGTCCACCGCCTGGCCGGTGCTCGCCGTGTGCGTCGCGATCCTGGTTTCCTTCAAGCTGGCCGGCCTGTACGGCATTGCCATCGCCGCCACCTCGATGCTGTCGATGGCCGGTATCGTGGTGGCGCTGGACGCTTACGGGCCGATCACCGACAACGCCGGCGGCATCGCCGAAATGTCGGGCATGCCCGACTCGGTGCGCGCCATTACCGACCCGCTCGATGCGGTGGGCAACACCACCAAGGCCGTGACCAAAGGCTACGCGATCGGCTCCGCCGGCCTGGCCGCGCTGGTGCTGTTCGCCGATTACACCCACGCGCTGGAATCGCGCAGCCTGCAAATGTCGTTCGACCTGTCCGACCCGATGGTGATCGTCGGTTTGTTCATCGGCGGCCTGATCCCTTACCTGTTCGGCGCCATGGCAATGGAGGCGGTGGGCCGCGCGGCGGGCGCGGTGGTGGTGGAGGTGCGCCGCCAGTTCCGCGACATCAAGGGCATCATGGACGGCACCGGCAAGCCGCAATACGACAAGGCGGTGGACATGCTGACCGCGTCGGCCATCAAGGAAATGATCGTGCCGTCGCTGCTGCCGGTGCTGGTGCCGATCCTGGTGGGCATGCTGCTCGGCCCGCGCGCCCTGGGCGGCCTGCTGATGGGCACCATCATCACCGGCCTGTTCGTGGCGATCTCCATGACCACCGGCGG
>CBFGQI010000254.1:0-4341 GCA_965650885.1 uncultured Oxalobacteraceae bacterium | reverse complement strand
GGTTCCAGATCGGCGCCTTCATGCCGCTGTTCCGCGCCCATGCGGAAACCAACCGCCCCGACCAGGAGCCTTGGGTTGGCGACGCGGCGCAGGTCGAGATCCGCCGCCGCTTCATCTCCGAGCGCTACCGGCTGATGCCCTACCTGTACACAGCGGCGGAGAATAACAGCCGCACCGGCATCCCGCTGCTGCGCCCGGTTTTCCTGAATTTCCCGGAAGTGCTGGCCAAGGGCGACCGGCTTGGCGGATCGGAGGACCAGTTCATGGTTGGCGACGACCTGCTGGTCGCGCCATCGCCGACGCTGGAATCGCCGGGCGAATACCAGGTGGAGCTGCCCGGCAAAGGCTGGTATGACTATTGGACCGGGCGGCGGCTGGAGGGCAAAGGGCAAACCATCAAGCCGGATCTGGCGCAGTTGCCGGTGTTCGTTCGTCCCGGCGCGATTATCGCCAAACAGCCGCTGGTGCAAAGCACCGCCTTCACGCCGGAAGGGCGGCTGGAACTGCATATCTATCCCGGTGCGGACTGCCGCGGCGAAGTGTACGCCGACGATGGCGTCAGCCTGGCTTACCAGCGCGGCGCTTTCCTGCGCCAGCGCATCCGCTGCGAGGAGACAGCGTCGGGCCTGCGCATAGCGTTCGAACAGCGCCAGGGCAATTGGACGCCGTGGTGGACCGGGCTTGCGCTCCATGTCCACGGCTGGGATGGCGGGACGCCACCGCAAGCACACGCCGCCGGCGCCAAGCTCACGGCATCCGTGGACCGCGCCCAAAGCGCCGCCGTGATCCTGGCGCCGGATATGACGCATGGCGTGCTCGAGATCAGCCGGTGAGGTAGCTTTGTATTCCAGTGTATCTGGCGCGGGGTTGGATACAGCAGCTTGCAGAACAGCTGGTCCCGCCACATACGCCAGATACAAGCGGCGGGTTTAATGGCTTCATCGTTACCCAACTAGGAGAAGCCATGAAATCGTTCGCCAAATTTGCCGTTGCTGCCGTCTCGCTGGCATGCCTTTCCGCCCCGGTCCTGGCCGACTCCGGCCACGAACTGCCGACCGGCAAATTCGATGACAAAGGCATCGCCCGTACCGAAACCGTGCGGCACGATTTCGATGGCAACCGCAGCGCCATCCAGGTGATTGTTGATTTCGCCGAGGGCGTCTCGTTCCCGAAGCACGTCCATCCGGGCGTGGAGATCGCGTTCGTACTGCGCGGCGAAATCGAGTACGTAATGGATGGCAAAACCATCCGGCTGAAGGCGGGTGACTCTCTCTACATCCCGGCAGGTGCCGCGCACTCGGCCAAGAACGTCGGCAGCGGTGTCGCGTCGGAACTGGCTACCTACCTAGTGGACAAGACCAAACCGATCGTCGTTCTCAGTAACTAATGGGGCACGTCCCCATTACATGCGTATAATGCCGCGCGCAGCAAGCAGCTGTTGACCGGCATGGCGCCGCCCTGGTGCACCAGCAACGCACCGCCGTCCGATGATGCGCTTCACTTCCGCCAGTGGGATGCGGCGTGGATGTTGCTCACGTGTATCCCCTAGAAGTTGGCGTCGATGTTCAGATAGGCTTTCAGCGCGGCCACCGCCATCGCGTGGTCTTCCGCGCCCGACAGGCCGCTGACGGTCAGGGTGCCGATGCGTCCCTTGCCTTTCAGGACCAGCGGGAAGGAGCCGCCATGTGCCGCGAACTCTTTCATGTCCAGGCCCGGCAGCGCGTCGTAGTCGCCGCCGGCGTTCTTCACTTCGGTGTGGGTGTAGAAGGAGCTGTGGCCGGTGCGGTTAACCAGGTTGCTCTTGCGGCGTATCCAGTTGGCGTTGTCGGCGTTCGTGCCCGGCATGCCGTGGTAGAACAGCATGGTGCCGTCGCGCGTGATGTTGACGGCCACCGATTTGCCGGCGGCGCGCGCCAGTTCGAGCACTTTCAAGCCCAGCGCCAGTGCGGTGTCGTTGTTGAAGCTGTCGAACTGCAGCAGTTCTTCCTGACGAATCAGCGTGGACAGTTCTACTTTTTGTTCCATTGATGCTCCTGCGGTGAGTTGGTCCAGTGCGGCCGAGACGTACACCAGCGGCGCGTTCCAGTTGATGGCGATTTCGTTGCTGGCGTAGCTGCACACATGGTCGAGATAGGAGGTGGCGGGCAGGTTGGCCGGGTAGGGCGCTGGGCAATCCTTCTTGTCCTGCTGGCCCGCCTGCGGACCGCCAACCAAAAAGCCCGGCACTGGCGCCGCCACTTTGTCCGCCTCCGATGGACGGTGATGGGGATGCATTGCCGGCCGCGTACCGAAGCCGGTCACGAAGGAGTAGCCGGTGGCGTTGCGGCCAAGGACGTAGTCAAGGCCCGACTGCGCAGCGTTCAGGTACTCGGCCTTGCCGTTCAGGCGATAGCCTTGCAACAGCATCAGGGACTGATTCAGCACCACGGCGTTGCTGCCCCAGACGAAGTCTTTCTCCTGTATCGCTACGCGGTAGGCGGCGGCTTTCCACTGCGCTGCCAAGCTGGCAGCCAGGCCGTCAATGCGGCTTTCGATCAGTTTGCGGTCGGCCACTGGAGTCAGGTGCGCGCGGTGCTGCGCCAGCGAGATCCACGTGAGGGCGCCGACATCGTTCCATGCTGGCGTGGTGGCCGGCAGCTGGTCGGTCTTGATGGCACGGTAGTAGCTGTCCTTGCCAGTCCCGATGTAGAGTTCCGCAGCCGCCCATGAAAATTCGTCGCCGAGATGGGCGTCACCGTATTCGCCAGTCTTGATGTCGGACGGATTTTTGAACACCACGGCCGGATTGGCTTGCGCCCAATTCCACGCGGCTTCCGCTGCCGCCATCATGCGCGCGGACAGGCCGGGGCGCTGCTGTTCATAAGTTTTGAGGATGCGGCTGGCAGTGGCCATGGTGGCGGCGAAGTCCAGCGTGGCGGCGGTGCTTTTCTGGACCACGTAGCGCGGCGTCGGCTTGACCTGGTCCGGCATCTCCATGCCGTCGAAGGATTTGTTGGTCAGCTTGTGATAGACGCCGCCGTCATTGGGGTCTTGCATGGTCAGCATCCAGTCGAGATTCCACAACGCTTCGTTGAGGATGTCCGGCAGGCCGTTGCCGGTTTCAGGGATGTTGAGGTTCTGCTTGCGGAAGTATTCCGGGAAGTGCTCGAACGCGGCCAGCAGGGTGTAGGTCGAGATGCCGGAGTTGACGATGTACTTGTTGTAGTCGCCGGCGTCGTACCAGCCTTTGGGGCTGGACAGCACGCTGCCTTCGGCGCGCTGTCGGGACGCGGCGGAAGAATGCACCAGCACCTTGTCGTCCAGGTGTCCCGCTGGACGCGCATAGGCGCCGGCGTATTGCGGCAGCAGCGCGATGCCGGAGCGGTTCAGGTAGTAGGATTTGATGGCTGCCGCATTGAGGGCGCGATAAACATCCGCGCGAATGACGAAGCGGTCGGACTGGGTTTGGCCGTCGATCTTGATGCGGTATTCACCGGGCGTTTTCAGCGCGGAGAAATCGGCCACGCGCACCGTTTCCGCCGATGGTTTCCACAGCGCCGGCGCGCCCAGTTTGCCGCTGAAGACGGTTTTGCCCGTGTCGGCGGCCACTACTTCAAAGCTGCGGGCCGCGCCGTCGGTCACCACGGCCAGTTTCTCGGACTGCGGCGCAAAGCCGACCTGGTTGACGCGGATGGCGGCGCTGGCGTCGGCGCCGAGGGCCAGCAGCAGGGCGGCAGCAACATAATTGATAGCGCTAACACTCATGCTGGAAGTGGGAATGCTCAATTCGGTCTCCATCGGTTTTATGATATGAAATCGTTTTCATGATACATCAATCACCGTTGACAATGCCGACAGCATTACCTGCATCAGCCTCACTGGCCGCGAGACGGATGTGCTACAGTCGCTGACGCAAAGGCGGCTGCAACACGTCGATCGCGCGCGAGTTCGGCAACTGTGCTGGCACGGTCCAGTCGTCAAAGGACTTTTCGGCAAGCTCGGTGCAACGGCGCGGACGCTTACGCATGCGGTGGTGCGGCGCGGCCTGCTGCATCCTGAAACGAAAAAGCGGACTTGATGGCTTCGCGCTGATCGGCTGCCAGAACGAACTGGCGGCCATGCGCGATGGTTGCGGAGCAGGGGACCGCTTTGCAGACGTCATTCTTGTTCTTATTGGTCTATTGCCAGGTCGCGGCGCGCCGGAATGTAAGAATTCCCAAGCCTTGAACCTGGCTGTTGTACTACACAGGTTGCTGTAGTACTCGACCCCTGCAATATCTTTCAAGCCCTGGAATCGACGGGCTTTCTTGGTCGGGGTGAGAGGATTCGAACCTCCGGCCTCTACGTCCCGAACGTAGCGCT
>CBFGQI010000253.1:0-4407 GCA_965650885.1 uncultured Oxalobacteraceae bacterium | reverse complement strand
GCCGTCGCGGAACGAATTGCCGAACATCACACAAGTTCGCATAATCTATATTATGTCAAATGCAGGCTGGCCTAATTGGAGGGCTATGCGCTCGATGTGGTGTCCTGAGTAAGAGCGCGTAAAACTTGAAGCGGTACCCCTAAGCCCGGCGTTCATTGATGAGCGCCGGGGAAACTGAGCGAATATATCAGAAGTTAAGAGTCGCCCGTGAGCCGTGAATGTAGTGAGTGATCAAGGCCGAAACGCGCCATCAAAGATGTCTTGAGGATGCTTTGCGCGATAGTCTTTCAGCTCCGTCAATACCTGCATGCGGGACTTCGTGCTCACGGCATTCAGAGGGCCTGGATAGGCTTCGCCATCGTAAATCTGTCCGCGGCGCCGGGCGTCCCGCAGTTCGGTTTTCACTTGAGCCCGGGTTTTGGTCGACACGAAGCCGGTGTAGCCCATGTAGTTCTCGCCGATGCTTTGGCTGAAAATGTAGGAACCGATTGTCACACGTGGCACCGGCTCCTCGGCCGTTGCTGCCATGGCGATTGTGGTCGCAAAGGTAAGCGCGACGGCTATTGGGAATTTGCGCGGATCCATGACTAATTCCTGTAAAGGGTTCATCAACAAACGCTGACCTTGTTCAGTCAGTATCACTGGGCTCGCCATCCGGGATTTGCCTGCTGCGATATGGCGGCGAGCCGTATCTTCAAGGTACGCGCATTCTTGCAAATCACAAGCAAATATTTTGGCATCGACCCTGATGAGAGGCGCGAGTCGTCATCAGCGCCAGCGCCGGTATGCCGCCCATGCACCTAAGGCAGCCATACCCATGGCCGCAATGGTCCCGGTGGCATAAATTGCTGGCCCTATGATGTTGCGCGACAAGAACGACTCTTGCGCATCATAGGTATTTGAAATATCCACCAACTGGTTGGCGCCCATCCCGGATGCCGGATAGCACATGACTTCCACATAAAAGTTGGCGAACACGCCGTTATCCTGCAACCATTTCCGTATTGCGACCAGCCGGCCGACGCCCTGCAATGTGACAAAAGTCCCGGGTGCGTTGGCACGTTCGACGATCTGAATCTCTTCGGTTGAAGGCATGATCGTATCAATCTGGTGGGCCGTCAGTGGCGCCACCGCCGTATTCTGGACCGCCGCTATGCCAGACTCGGTCAGGCTCTTGATTCGCTGCGCTGTTTTCGTATTGCTTGTATTCCAGCCGTGCAGCAGCGTGATGTTGAAAATGTTCACGGCCCGGCGTGTGCCACCACCGGCATAATGCATCCCGTTCCGCAAAGCGGTCGACACAGTCCGCATGCGCAGCTGGCGGTAGCCATAGTCGCCAAGTTCGGCGCCGCGTGAAGAGATGAAATCGCCATGTCCGTCCACGTGGGTGGAGGCGCGTTGCAGTACACGCGTTGGGGGTACGTGAGCCTGCCGCGCGGTGGAAGGGACCGGTGGATTTCCCAGTGTCCTGGCCTGAATCGCGGCGCCGTTAGCGGAACCTCGCACGGGCGTCATCGATGCAGGCTTTGCTTGTACAACTGTCCGTATGGCGGCAGCCGGAGCTACGGCTGCCGGCCTGCGTGGAAGGGCCGCTGCCGGCGGCGCTTGCACCAGTGGATTAGGGGGCATGTTGGTCTCCATATCGTGGCATTGTCGGTCCCCTATTCTGGGCCCAGTTCACGCGATGACTCTCTCGAATCATCACCACGCAGACAAGGTTTGATCCAGATCAAACGGCAGCGCCCACTCAATCGTCGAACTTGCTCTTGTAGCTCAACTTCCCTTTGGCATCGGGCTCCAGCTTGTAAAGATCCCAGCCCTTGGACGGTGTTGATCGTTCCAGCTTGTACGCCAGCACGACCTTTTCCCCATCCGTCCGGAGGTTGATTGCGCCATAGACCGCCACACTGCGGTCCAGTTTTTGGAGTGCGGACTGGAATTTTTCCTGGGCCCGTTCGCGGACTTCCTCGCTCGTCGCCAAGGCAATATCGTCCGCCAGATCTTTCAGTTGTTCGCGAAGAGCCTTGGGATGTTTGATGGACTCTTTGGACGAGCGTGCCAGTTCGGTACAGAGCAATAGCGGCCGCTCGCCGCGGCTATAGCGTGCAATCGCGCCAAGGGCGTCGGCACGAGGATGCGCATGGGGTTCGTCGTCACCGCTCGAGACCACAGTCGCAACCGGATTGATCGATTTGATCAGGGGCAGCAACGTATCGGCACTGCCATGGTGGCAAGCTTTCGCGACATCGCTTTCGAATATCGCCCTGGCGGCTTCAACCAGGTGCTTTTCCTCTTCCGCGTTTGCAGTGGTGCCACTCAGACCCGTGTGGGATTCCAGCAAGTGGCGACTGGATTCGATATTGAGGTCGCCTCCCATGAATATGCGTACATTCTTGTACGTCACGTGCAGCGCCACAGAGTGGCCGTTCTTCGTCTTGCCAACGTCGCCAAACCAGCGCAGCGCCTTATGGCCATCGATGATTTCCGTGTACGGCCCCAGCACCTTGATGACGACATCCTCGCCTTCCTCGTGGCCCGGCATGTATTCATCCGTCACGTCGAGCATCTGCAGATCGTCGAACTTTCCGTCCTTTAGCGCCTGCGCGAGCATGGTGGGATAACGCTTGCCTTTGGCGTTTTCTGGATCGGCAAGGAATGTCTTCAGTTGCTTGAGTGTCGTCACGAGCTCGGTGATGTAGCTCTCGTCGCCGGCCTTCACAGGAACGCCGATGGCGTGGCTTGCCTTGTCCGCCGCCCGCTCCATCAGGCCGTTCGTGTAAATCTGCTTGAAATGGATCTTCTCTTCCTTGAACAGGTGTTCGAAGCCGCCGTAATGGTCAAGGTCAGAATGCGAGAGGACCGCGGCATCGAAGGTGGTCAGTTCCTCGAAGCCAAAGCGCCAGCGCAGGAAACGGACCATATTGTCGCCCTGCCCTGCATCGATAATGTATCGCTGGTCCCCGGGAGTGATCATCAGCGCGCCATCGCCCTGCCCTATGTCGACGAATACCACTTCCAGCAGGCGGTCTTCCTGGGTTTGGTCGACGCGGATCCAGCCGTGCGTCTTACGCGCGATCACTTCCAGATATTGCTGGTCGTCGCTGGTGCGCAGCACCGTCAGCTCGTCACCCCATAACAGTTGCTTGAGCGGCTTTGGATCTTCGGAAGGTTGGCCGTCGGCCGATTCAGATGGCGCATACAAGGTGGCGGCGGGATAGGCCGCGTAACGCAGGACTGGCATGGCGAGCTCCCGGGAATTTGTTTGGCGATCAATTGTATGCCTGCCGCCGGCGCGGAAATGCGCACAATGTCACTGTTGCTGCGTTGCGACTTTTTTACCCTTGGACGCCGGTCCGGTATCGGCCAGGTGTCATGGCGTGGCGAGCCTTGAAGGCGCGCTGCAAATGGGCTTGGTCGGCAAAGCCCATTTCGAGTGCAGCCTCGCTGATGGGAACGCCCTTTCCGATCAGGCGGCGCGCTCCATTCACCCGCCTGTCCTGCAGGTATTCGCCGGGCGTCATCCCGTAGCTCTTGTTGAATTCACGTATGAATTTGGTTGGCGTCATTCCGCAAGCCTCGGCGAGCGCGTTGACACTCATGCCAATGCCTTCGTCCGAGCGCAGGAGCGCTTCTGCCGGCGCCAGCACGCCAGGCAATGTCAGGTGAGCGCTCTCCGTCGCGGGGCGCGCCCAGTCCGACAGGAAGCGAGGCAGTTCGACCGGAAGGTAACGGCTCGTTTCGGCGGATGCAGTGCAAATGAGGTCGGCCGCCTTGGTCACCGATGGCACGTTCACACAGTGGGCCAGAAACTCCAATCCCCGTACAGGTTCGGTGAGTTCCCAATGGCTGGCCATGGCCGCATGCAGCCAGTCTGCCCGGATAAAGAGCATGCGATATGACCAGCGTTCGAGTTCCACGGGGTTGCATGAATGGACTACCTGGGGACCGATCAGGACAACGGTCCCAGCCCTGGTCTTTACCGCATCGCCGGCATGCCGGAACAGCGCCTGTCCAGCGTCCACGATGCCGATCGAGTATTCATCGTGGGTATGTGGGCGGTAGCAGTCAGCCGAATTGGTGCTGATGCGTAGTTCCCACCAGGGAGCTTCGGTGTCGCGGCAGATTTTGTGTGAAGTCAGGGAACTCATGGCGTCTAGAATACCATCGCTACAACGGTGAGCCCCAGCGCACTGCCGAGCACGCGGTTGAACATGCGGTGCCTGTTGGGCGCCGCCAGCCAGGATTTGATGAGCCGGCCCGCGACCGCCCAGAAGCCGACGCCAATCGCGCAGACAATCGTGGATATCACACAAAACACCAGCAGAGTGGATCGGTCGCCGCTTTGCGCTGCGGTGAACAGTGCAACGCCGGAAATGGCAACCAGCCAGGCTTTCGGGTTCAGGACTT
>CBFGQI010000252.1:0-4415 GCA_965650885.1 uncultured Oxalobacteraceae bacterium | reverse complement strand
GCGAACAGCTGGTCGGCAATCGCATGGCCGACCGGGCGCGCGACGCCGCCGCCGGCCGGCTTCAGGTGCGCCAGCAAGCCCGGGCTGGCATTGACTTCGATGATGGCCCCGCCCTGCTCTTCCAGCGGTTTCGAAATATCCGCCGCGACCAGGTCGATGCCGGCGATATCGAGGCCGATGGTGCGCGCCGCCAGTGCCGCCATTTCGGCCACGGCCGGGTGCACCAGGTCGGTCACGTCGTTGGCGACGTTGCCATTGACCTGGATCAGGACCCTGCGGCCGGACTCCACCACGGAGTCCGGGGTCAAGCCCTGGCGTTTCAGGTCCAGCTGTACTTCTTCCGACTTTTTCGGTTCGACGATATTCAGCGGGAATTCTTCCGTGGTGCCGCGGCGCGGATCGGTATTGATCTGCGTATCGACCAGCTCCTGCACCGTGGACTTGCCGTCGCCATCGACCCACAGCGACTCGCCCATCGACGCCGCCACCATCTGGCGGCCCACCACCAGCAGGCGGTGCTCGTTGCCGACGATGAATTTTTCGACGATGACGCTCTTGCTGCCGCCACGGGTGACGGCGATATCGTAGGCTGCGCGCACGTCCGCTTCGGTCATCAGGTTCAGCGACACGCCACGGCCATGGTTGCCGTCATAAGGCTTGACCGCCACCGGCAAGCCGATGTCCTGCGCTTCTTCCCACGCTTCGTCGGCGCTCTTCACCAAGGTGCCCTCGGGGACCGGCACGCCGACGGACTTCAGCAAGTCCTTGGTCATGTCCTTGTCCGAGGCGATGCCTTCGGCGATGGCGGAAGTGTTGTCGGTTTCCGCCGTCCAGATGCGGCGCTGGCGCGCTCCGTGGCCCAGTTGCACCAGGTTGCCGTCGGTCAGGCGGATGTGCGGGATCTTGCGGTCGGTCGCCGCGTCCACGATGGAGGCGGTCGATGGGCCGAGGCACAGCGATTCGACCATCGAAGTGAGTTTTTCGACGGTGGCGGCCAGGTCGTAAGGCTTGTCTTCGATGGCGGCCATCATCAAGTCCTTGCCGGCAGCCAGCGCGGCGCGGCCAACCTGTTCCTGGCGAGTACGGAATGCCATCTTGTAAATGCCGCTGCCTTCGGCGGTCTGGCGCGTCTTGCCGAAACCGGTGCGCATGCCGGCCAGGTTTTGCAATTCCAGTACCACGTGCTCCAGCACGTGGCCGGCATAGGTGCCGTCGCGCAGGCGCTCGAGGAAGCCGCCGCGCTCACCGACGCCGCAGCGATGCTCGACCAGCCCTGGCAGGAAGGCGATCAAGCGTTCATAAAATCCGGGAAGTTTGTTCGAAGGGTAGTTTTCAAGCTCGCCGATATCCAGCCAGGCTTCGATCACCGGGCGATAGGTCCAGATGTTCGGTCCACGCAAGTGTGTTACGCGGAGAAACTCAATATCTTTCTTTTTTGTCATGTTTTAGCTCTTGTACCTCTTGCGGTATACTCCGCCCGTCCTGCTATTTTCCCACTGTTTCGCAATTCTTGCCACTTGGCAAAGAGTGCCGGAGTCCGACCCATAATGATAACAAACCAACTTTCCTCTGAGCTGAGCCTGACAGAACTTCCCGACAGGTGGCGCACAGAGATCCCGGCGCTCGCCCCGGAAGAAAACGTCCTCGGCGCGCTGGAGGTTGACCTCGACTCCAAGCTTCACTTCAACAAAGGCCTGGTGCTCCTCACGGAGCGCCGCATTATGGCACGCGCGCCTGGTGAAACGGTATGGCGCGATTGGACGTATCGTGGTGGCATGGCTCTAAAGCTGCACGATCATGCCGGTGTCGGGCACCTGGAACTGGTCGACGACAAGCAACGCCTGGCGGCATGGCGCTTCACTTTGGGCCAGAACCTGCTGGCGATCCGCCTGCAGGAGAACTTCACGCGCCTGCACGAGGCCCATGTGTACGGGAAACCACTGCAAGCGGTCGAACAGAACTCGTGCCCGACCTGCAAGGCCCCGCTCGAAGCGGACCAGGAAGAATGCCCGGTGTGCACCAAGGTGGTCCACACGCCGCCGTCCACCTGGACCCTGTTCCGCCTGTGGCGCTTTACCAAGCCTTACCAGTGGCAGCTGCTGCTCGGCTTCGTGCTGATGCTGCTCTCCACCGGTGCGCACCTGATCCCGCCGTACGTGATCATGCCGCTCACCGACAATGTGCTGATTCCTTACCAGAACGGCAAGCCGGTCGATACTTCGCTGGTCTGGATGTATATGAGCGCCCTGGTCGGCGCGGCGATCCTGGCCTGGATTTTCGGCTGGGGCAAGACCTATGTGCTGGCATTGGTGTCCGAGCGCATCGGCGCCGACCTGCGCACCACCACCTATGAACACCTGCTGCGCATGTCGCTCGAATACTTCGGCGGCAAACGGACCGGCGACCTGATGTCGCGTATCGGCTCCGAGTCGGACCGCATCTGCGTCTTCCTCTCGCTGCACCTGCTGGACTTCGCATCGGACTGCCTGATGATCATCATGACGGGCGTGATCCTGTTCACGATCGACCCGTGGCTGGCCATCACCACCCTGCTGCCGCTGCCTTTCATCGCCTGGATGATCCACCTGGTGCGCGACCGCCTGCGCACCGGCTTCGAAAAGATCGACCGCGTGTGGGGCGAAGTGACCAACGTGCTGGCCGATACCATTCCCGGCATCCGCGTGGTGAAAGCCTTTGCGCAGGAAACGCGCGAGGCGCAGCGCTTCCGCACCGCCAACAAGCACAACCTGGCGGTGAACGACAAGCTGAACAAGGTGTGGTCGCTGTTCTCGCCGACCGTTTCCTTCCTGACCGAACTGGGCATCCTGGTGATCTACGTGTTCGGCATCTGGCTGATCTCCAAGCATAGCGTCACGGTCGGTGTGCTGAGCGCCTTCGTGACCTATGCCACGCGCTTCTACGGCCGCCTCGATTCCATGAGCCGCATCGTGTCGGTGACGCAAAAGTCCGCCTCGGCGGCCAAACGCATCTTCGACATCCTGGACCACGTGTCGAGCGTGCCGGACCCTGCGCAGCCGGTCAAGGTCGACAAGATCCGCGGCGACATCACGCTGCGCGAAGTCGGCTTCCGCTACGGGAACCGCGCGGTCAACCGCGGCGTGAACCTGGAAATCAAGGCGGGGCAGATGATCGGCCTGGTGGGCCACTCCGGCTCCGGCAAATCGACCCTGGTCAACCTGATCTGCCGCTTCTACGACGTGGCAGAAGGCGCGATCCTGCTCGATGGCCAGGATATCCGCAATTTCGCCGTGTCCGACTACCGCCGCAACATCGGCCTGGTGCTGCAGGAACCTTTCCTGTTCTTCGGCACCATCGCCGAGAATATCGCCTACGGCAAGCCGGACGCCACGCGCGAAGAAATCATGAAAGCGGCCCGCGCGGCGCACGCGCACGACTTCATCCTGCGCCTGCCGCAGGGCTACGACTCGATGGTCGGCGAGCGCGGCCAGGGCCTCTCCGGCGGCGAGCGCCAGCGCATTTCCATTGCGCGCGCCCTGCTGATCGACCCGCGCATCCTGATCCTGGACGAGGCAACCGCCTCGGTCGACTCCGAAACCGAGAAAGAGATCCAGAAGGCGCTGGACAACCTGGTCGCCGGCCGCACCACCATCGCCATCGCGCACCGCCTGTCCACGCTGCAGCGTGCCGACCGCCTGGTCGTCATGGACCGTGGCCGCGTGGTGGAAGAAGGCCCGCACGAGGAGCTGATGGCCCAGGAAGGCCATTACTACCGCCTCTACCAGGCGCAGGCACGTAACGTCGATACCGACCTGGATGACAAAGCAAAGACCCGCGAAGATGACAATTGATTTTTCCCTCAGCCGCGATAGTTTCGGCAAACTGAACCTGATCGACGCCAACGGCGTGCTGCACGAAGGCGTCGCGCCGGTGCGCGCCTTCCCCATCCAGGCGCCGGAAGAAGGCCTGTCGCTGGTCAATGCGGACGGCAAGGAAGTGGCCTGGCTGGACCGCATTTCCGACCTGTCGCCGGACATGGCCGACATCGTGCGCGAGGAACTGGCCGGACGCGAATTCATGCCCGTCATCACCCGCATCATCGATGTGGGCAGCTATGCCTGCCCTTCCACCTGGACCGTCGCGACCGACCGGGGCGATACCAGTTTCGTGTTGCGCGGTGAGGAAGACATCCGCCGCATCGGCAGCGTTTCGCTGCTCGTATCGGACAGCCACGGCATTCACTTCCTGATCCGCGACCAGTTCGAACTGGACAAGCATAGCAAACGTATCCTCGACCGCTTCCTCTAAACCCTCGGCGCGCCCGGCAACGCCAGCGGGGCGCTGAACAGGACCACGGCCTGGCCGCTGATCGTCACGCCCACCGGCGCGTCGTTCCCGATGGCGACGCGCACCGTCACCGTGCCGTCCCGCCGCAT
>CBFGQI010000251.1:0-4446 GCA_965650885.1 uncultured Oxalobacteraceae bacterium | reverse complement strand
GTGGAAGTGGGCTACCAGCACGGCGTCAAGCCGGGCAATATCGTGGGCGCCATCGCCAACGAAGGCGGCATCGACTCCAAATTCATCGGCCGCATCGAAATCTACGACGACTTTTCGCTGCTCGACATGCCGGCCGACCTGCTGCCGGGCGATATCGACGCGCTGCAGGCGCTGCGCGTCGCCGGCCAGGCCCTGCGCCTGCACCGCGACGGCGAGGCTCCGCCGCCCGCGCCGGCCGCCAAGCCGCCGCGCGCCGCCAAGCCGGAGCGTGCGGAACGTCCGGCGCCGCCATTGTCCGAGCGCGACGATGACGACGAGCCGATGTTCGAGGAAGCGCCCAAGCGCAAGAAGAAGGACAAGGCCGACGGCGGCGCCAAGCCTTTGCCGCTGCGCGCCTACCGGGTGGAAGTCGGTTCCCAGGACGGCGTCAACGCGGGCAACCTGGTAGGGGCGATTTCCAACGAGAGCGGACTCGAATCGCGCTACATCGGCCGCATCGAGATCCTGGACGACCACGCCTTCATCGAAATGCCCGAAGGCATGCCGGACGACATCTTCAAGCACCTGCGCAAGGTCTGGGTCGGCGGCAGGCAGCTGAAAATGTCGCTGGCCGATGCCATGCCGCCGATGTCCGGCAAGCACACCCCGCCCAAGAAGCCCGCCCCGGGCAAAGGCAAACGCTAAACCTGTTGCCTGTCCGCGAAAATTCCGCTATATTGAACAAAAGTTCTGTATAGCGGAATTGTTTTTATAGCATCAAGAGTCGGTGTACCCGACGCCAACCTGCCTCTCCCGGGCAAGGTGGAAGCCATCACGGCGATGCGGCCTATTAACGGCAACGAAGCGGGCGAGACATGGTTAGCTCTCCGAATCGGGCCAAGCTCACTGGAGAAAACCATGACCATCCAAGCATCCCTCCCCAGCCCTCATGACGCCAGCGTATGGGGCAGCCAGTTCCGCATGACGCATACTTTCCACCTCTCGCTGGGCAGCAACGAGCCGATCGCCGGCCGCCTGGAGTCGACGCTGAAGAATGCCCAGGTGCGGGTCGACAAATGGGTCATCGCACGGCGCGGCGGTTTCTACGACCACTGTATTACGGTCGAAGGCATCGGCGAAGAATCGGCGCGCGAACTGCGCAAGGAATTCGCGGGCCTGGCCAGCGGCATCAAGGTGCACGTCGAGCACTTGCTGCACTTCGACAGCGGAACGGCCCGGCGCTGAGCGGGGCCAGATATTCCTGCTCGCCCCTTCGCGGAGATTGTCGGAAAAATCGAACTATTTTTGTCGGTTTTTGTCTATAAATGTCTGGAATCGGCCTTTCGCGGTCAAATTGGTTGACCTCAACCAATTCCAGACATTTCTAGCCTCGGTGCGGCAGCCGACCACCCAGCCGCATCCATACTGGCCAGCGCAACCAATTGCGCAAACCGGCGTTGCCACGCTTGCGCTGCATGCAAAACCGTCGCCCTGGGATGGGGCCGAGCGCCGCGCAGGCTACCGACGGCGGGAAGACTTGTTGCTGGAATAGATGCCTGCGCGCTATGCTGCGGGCTGTTCCCGACATTGCCGAGGAGAGCATGCTCAATTTGATCCGTCATTCACTGTGCGCTGCCGCGGGCGCTGCCGCCGTGGGCGCTTCCGCCGCACCGGCCGATGCTATCGTGACCCGGCCGCTCGACCTCGCCGGTTACCTGGCGCTGAAAGGCCCGGCGCCGGACAAGCGCATCATGTACGGCAGCGCGCCCAGCCAGTTCGTCGAACTGTTCAAGCCTGCCGGCCCCGGCCCGCACCCGGTCGTGGTGCTGATCCACGGTGGCTGCTGGACGGTGCAATTCGGCGGCATCGAGCAGATGCGCAATATGGCAGGCGCCCTGGCGCAGCAGGGCATCGCCGTGTGGAACGTGGAGTATCGCCGTTACGACGAGGAGGGGGGCGGCTATCCCGGCATGTACCAGGACGTCGCCACCGCGGTGGATTTGCTGAAGCATGAAGCCAAGGCCAGCGCGCTGGATTTGTCGCGCATCGTGGCGGTCGGCCATTCGGCCGGCGGCCACCTGGCGCAGTGGGCTGTCTCGCGCCACAAGCTGCCGGAATGGAGCCCGGCCTGGGCACCGCAACCGCTGCCGGTCAAGACCGTGATCAGCCTGGGCGGCCTGGCCGACCTGCGCAATGAAGCGGCCCTGATCCGCCGCACCTGCGACCGCGAAACCGCGGAGATTGCCGGCACCCCGAGCGCGCAGCGCCCCGACGTCTTTGCCGATACCTCGCCCGCTGAATTGCTGCCCGCCGGCGTGCGCACCATCCTGATCCATGGCGAGCATGACGACATCTCGCCCGCCGTGACCGGCGAAAACTACGCCCGCCGCGCCCGCGCCGCCGGCGACCCGGCCGACGTGCTGGTGCTGCCGGGCGGCAGCCACTACGACGAAGTATCCGCCGATTCGAAAGCCTGGGCGATCGTCAACGCGCAGATCAACCAGGCCCTGGGCCGCTGAAAGCCAGCCATGACCAGACCACCCGACAACCTGCCAATCTACCGCGTCCTGACCGGTCCTGACGACGCAAGGTTCTGCCAGCGCGTCAGCGAAATGCTGGAGCTTGGATACGTCCTCCACGGCTCGCCTTCCGTGACCTTCAACGGCGAAACCGTCATCGTAGCCCAGGCAATCATCTGGCCCGCGGGATAGGGGAGTGCGGCGCAGCGGCGCTTACGCCTCCGGGGCCGGATACTTGATGGCGTTGAGCCGGATCTTCTCCAGCGCCGCGGCGTGCAGGTCGACATCGAGCTTGTCGGCGATCTGCACCAGATAGAGCAGCACGTCGGCCAGCTCGTGGCGGATGGCTTCATGCTGGCCCGCCGCCAGTTCGTCCGCGCGCCCGGTTTGCAGCCATTGGAAATGCTCGGCCAGCTCCGCCACTTCGACCGACAGCGCCATCGCCAGGTTCTTGGGCGTGTGGTACTGCTGCCAGTCGCGCGCGGCGGCGAAGGCGCGCGTGCGCTCGCGCAGGTCGTGCAGCGCATCGGCCGGCGTGCTCACGGCGCCGCCTTCTCCATGAATACGCTCAACGGATCGTCGCGGTAATCGCCATACGGTCCGCGCACGGTGTAACCGAGGCGCTGGTACAGGCCAATCGCTTCCGGCTGCGACGGCCCGGTCTCCAGCATGAACTGGCGGCAGCCGCGCGCCAGCGCTTCCGCTTCCAGCTTGCCCAGCAGGCGCTGCGCCACGCCTTGCCCGCGCGCCGACGGGTGCACGAACATGCGCTTCACCTCGCCGTATTGCGGCGTCACGACGATGGCGCCGCAGCCCACCGCCGCGCCATCCACATTGCGTGCCACGGCAAACAGCACGTTCGGCTGCAGCAGGGAATTCATGTCGAGCGCATACACGCTCTCCGGTGGGTACAGCGACAGCTGGTAAGCGTCCAGCAGGTCGATCAGGGCCACGACGTCGGGCTGGTTGGGGGTTTCGAGTTTGATGTCCATTCCACAATGGTATCATCCCTGCGCCACCCGACCGGGGCCGGTCCGGGGCGAGACACGTATAAGGATAACCATGAAATCGCTAGTCCCTCACGCCATTACCCTGGCAGTCAGTGCACTTGTCGCCACCAGCGGCATCGCAGCCGACAGCGGCGCCCACCCGGCGCGCGCCGAGAACCCTTACTTGAGCCAGACCGATGCCGCCGCCCGTTCCGCGCGCGTGTCGAACGTCGCTTACGTCCTGGACTTCACGCTGACCGGCAAGGAAAGCTTCAGCAATACCACCACCGTGGCCTTCGACCTGAAGGACAATGCCCAGCCGCTGACGCTCGACCTGGACAAGGCGACCATCAAGCGCCTGGTGGTCAACGGCAAGGAGGTGGCCGCGCCCCAGTACAACAACTGGTTCATCACCCTGGCCGCCGCCGACCTGCTGGCCGGCCGCAACAGCGTGACGGTGGAATTCGAGCGCCAGCACAGCACCAATGGCGAGGGCTTGCATCGCATGGTCGATCCGGTCGACGGCCGGGTCTACACGTACTCGCATTTCGAGCCGGCCGCGGCGCACCAGATGTTCGCCCTGTTCGACCAGCCCGACCTGAAGGCAACCTACCAGGTCAGCGTCACCGCGCCTGCCGACTGGACCGTGGTGTCCACCGCGCGCGAATCGAAAGTCGAGCAAGCGGCAGGCGCGCCGAACGCCCGGCGCTGGACCTTCCCGGCCTCCAAGATCCTCAGCCCCTACAACTTCTCGCTGCACGCCGGCCCGTACAAGGTGTGGGAAGACGCCAAGTCCGCCAAGTACCCGATGCGCCTGTTCGCCCGCCAGTCGGTGGCCGACCAGGTCGATCCGGCGATCTGGTTCGAATACACCAGGCAAGGCCTGGCCTGGTTCGACGACTATTTCGGCATCCCTTACCAGTACGGCAAATACGACCAGCTGCTGGTGCCGGACTTCC
>CBFGQI010000250.1:0-4493 GCA_965650885.1 uncultured Oxalobacteraceae bacterium | reverse complement strand
TGCATCAGCGGGATCAGTTCGCGCGCCACGAAGGGGAAGGTGATGAAGATGGTGGCGATCACGATGCCCGGCACCGCGAACAGGATCTTGATGTCGTGCTCCGCCAGCCATGGACCGAACCAGCCCTGGGCGCCGAACAGCAGCACATAGATCAGGCCCGAAATCACCGGCGATACCGAGAACGGCAGGTCGATCAGCGTCAGCAGCAGGCTCTTGCCCCGGAACTCGAACTTGGTGATGGCCCAGGAAGCGGCGACGCCAAATACCAGGTTGAGCGGCACGGCGATGGCGGCCGTCAGCAGCGTGAGCTTGATGGCGGAAATCGCGTCCTCTTCCACGATGGCGGACGCGTAAACGTCCCAGCCCTTCTTCAACGCCTCGGTGAACACGGCCACCAGCGGCACGAACAGGAACAGGGTGAGGAAAGTCAGGGCCACCGCCATCAGGGCATAGCGCACCCAGCGCGGCTCGAGCACATCATGGCGTTGCGGCAGTTCGCCGCGTCGGATCGTGGTCACGGAAGCGCTCATTTGCCATTCCTCCCGCGCGCCCAGGCTTGCAGCAGATTGATCGTCAGCAGCATGATGAAGGAAGCGACCAGCATGACCACGGCGATGGCGGTGGCGCCCGTGTAGTCGTACTGTTCCAGTTTGGTGATGATGAACAGCGGCGTGATTTCGGACACCAGCGGCATATTGCCGGCGATGAAGATCACGGAACCGAATTCGCCGGTGGCGCGCGCGAAGGCCAGCGCGAAACCGGTCAGCAGCGAAGGCAGGATGGTCGGGAACACCACGCGGCGGAAGGTCTGGAAGGCCGAGGCGCCCAGGCTGGCGGCCGCTTCCTCCAGTTCGCGCTCGGCATCCTCCAGCACCGGCTGCACGGTCCGCACCACGAACGGCAGGCCGATGAAGGTCAGCGCCACCACCACGCCCAGCGGCGTGAATGCCACCTTGATGCCCAGCACACCCTCGATGAACTGGCCGAACCAGCCGTTGGACGAATACAGGGCCGTCAGGGTAATGCCGGCGACGGCGGTCGGCAGCGCGAACGGCAGGTCGACCAGGGCGTCGACGATGCGCTTGCCGGGAAACTGGTAGCGCACCAGCACCCAGGCCACGATGCCGCCGAAGAAGACGTTGAACAAGGCGCCGATGAAGGACGCGCCGAAAGTCAGTCGGTAGGAGGCGACCACGCGCTCGGAGGTGACGGCGGCCCAGAAGGCTTCCCAGCTCATGGTGAAGGTCTTCAGGAAGATCGCCGACAGGGGGATCAGGACGATCAGGGTCAGGTACAGGATGGTGAACCCGAGCGACAGGTTAAAGCCCGGCATCACGCGGTATGGCGCTTTCCTGGCCTTGGGCCTTTCCGCCGGGGCGGCTGGCGAGGCGGTCGCTGACGCAGCTACTGCAGACATGCTTGCTCCCTTATTACATTTTCGACTAATAGGAGCGCATGTTCGCATTCATGCGTTATAAACCAAACTAACCTTTTGTCATTTGCTTAGATGTACTGCCCGGGGTTCAGGCCACCAGCTTGGCGGCCACGCTGACCAGCACCGTGGCCAGCACCCCGCGCAACAGGCGTTCCGGCAGGGAATGGGCGAACCAGGAGCCGATCGTGATGCCGGGCACCGAGCCGATCAGCAAGGTCAGCAGCAGCATCCAGTCGATCGAGCCCAGCCACCAGTGGCCGGCGGCGGAGATGGCCGTCAGCGGCACGGCGTAGGCGATGTCGGTACCGGCCACTTCGGCGGGGGTCAGGCGGGGATACATCAGCACCAGCAGGGTCGCGCCCACCGCGCCCGCGCCGATGGAGGAAATCGTGACCAGGGCCCCCAGCACCGCGCCCGCCGCGATGGTGGCGGCAGCCAGCGCCCTGCCCTGCAATTGCCGGTCAGGGTGGGCCAGCATCCAGGCCAGCATTTTGCCGCGGAACAGGATCGCCACCACGGTAAGCATGACGGAACCGGCGATGCAGTAGCGGATCAACTGGCCGATCTGCTGGTCCAAGGCGCCGAAATACTTCAGGCCCAGGGTCGCGGCCACGGCGGCCGGCAAGGCGCCGTAGCACAGCAGGCGCACCACGTCCCAGCGCACCGTGCCACGCAAGCGGTGGGTGGCCGTGCCGGCAGTCTTGGTGATGGACGCAAAGGCAAGGTCGGTGCCCACGGCCACCGAGGGGGAGACGCCGAACATCAGCGTCAAGAGGGGTGTCATGAGCGAGCCACCGCCCACGCCGGTCAACCCGACCAGCAAGCCGACGACGAAGCCAGAAAATATCAGCGGTAGATCCATGCATCCCCCATCCAAGATCCGCTAGGGTATCCGGGGCAGCTTGAAATCCCAACAACGAAGTCCTTATTTGCTTATGAACAAAATCGAGTTTAAAAGAAAAAAGCGCCCCGAAGGGCGCTTTCTTGCAACGCTTGCAACTTAGAACACGGTGTCGAACTTGACGTACATCGAGCGGCCATTCACGCCGAATGGGCAAGTTTCCCAGCAGTACTTGAAGCCCAGTTTCGGGAAGTCGCCGCCATTGGTCCATTCCGACGGGTAGGTGTCGAACAGGTTGTTGACGCCGAAAGACACGCTGGTCTTTTTGGCAAAGCTGTAACGGATGCTCGAATCGACAATCCATTTGGCAGCCCAGGTTTGCAGCGGGCTGAAGCCTTCACCCTGCACTTCGCCATAGTAGTTGGCGCGGGCATTCACGTTCCACTTGCCGGCCGTGTAATCGGCCGCCACCACATGGTGCTTGCGCGGCTGGCCGCGTTCGATCAGGGTCACCTGGGCCTGGTTGAACAGCTGTTCGCCGCTCAGCAGGCTGGACGGCGAATGGCGCTTGGTCACTTCAGTCTTGTTGAAGCCCAGCTGGCCGGACAGCACCAGGGTGGAAGCGTCGAACTTCGTGGTATGGTCGGCCACGATGTCCAGGCCGCGGGTCTTGGTGTCGACCGCGTTGGTGAAGAACTGCGCCTGGCCTACCTTCAGCGGATTGAGCACGTTGGCGATCGGGCCGCCGCCGGCTTCCGGCGAAATTTCGCTCGAGAACACGATGCGGTCCTTGATCTTGATCTGGTACAGGTCGGCCGTCAGCGACATATTCTTGGCCGGACGCAGCACCATGCCGATCGAGGCATTGCGTGAAGTTTCTTCCTTCAGCGGCTTGATGCCGAGGGCGGTGGTGACGGCACTGCCTTCACGCGCGGTCAGGGTCTCGGTCAGTTCGCCGGCCTGGTTCAGGTTGGTCGAAACCGAGCTGTAGAACTTTTGCTGCACGCCCGGCGCACGGAAGCCGGTCGAGACGCTGCCGCGCAGGCCGAACTGTTTGGTCGGGTCCCAGCGCGCGCTCAGCTTGCCGGTGGTGGTGTTGCCGAAGTCGGAATACTTCTCATAGCGCACGGCGCCGGCCAGCAGCAAGTCCTGCACCGGACGGTATTCGGCGTCCAGGAACAGGGCGATATTGTGGCGGCCCTCGTCCACCGCGGTAGCCGGGGTGTAGCCAGGGAAGCCCTGGGTGCCCGATGCGGCCACGCCGCCATTCTGGTTCTTGATCACGACGGCCGGGTTGTTGGTACGGCCATACTGGTAGGACACCGGATCGCCGGCGACGATCTCGTAATTGTCCTGGCGGTATTCGAAGCCGGTGGCCAGGAACACTTCCTTGTCGCCGAACTTGACCGGGCCCTTGATGTCGGCGTTGAAGGTGGTCTGGTTGAATTTCAGCTTGCCGGTGTCGGCCTCGAACGGCGACTCGGCATAGATGCCGCCACCCGGTTTCGGCTCATACCAGTAGGACACGTTGATGGTCTGCTTCTCGTTGAAATCGAGCTCGCTCATGCCATGGTTGATGCTGATATCGGCTTTCCAGTCGTTCGGCAGGTCGCGGCGGTAGCCGAAGGCATAGGAGCCGTCGCGCACGGTGGTGCGGATATTCGGCAGGAAGCCTTCCGGATACACGGCCGGCACATTGCGGCCATCGCCCTTGGAGCGGAAGAAGCCGGACGAATCGCCCTTGCGCTTGGAGAAGCCGCCGAAAGCATAGAACTCGCTGGACTTGTCGATCGGCAGGGCCGCGTTCCACCACAGGTAAGCATCCTTGGCATCGCTGTCGCCGATGCGCTGGGTCACGCGCGGCGGGTTGACGCGCAGCGAGTCGGGGCCGGCGCGGTTGGTTTCGTCGCGCTTGCGGGCTTCGGCCGACAGGTTGATGAAGCCGCCATTCTCGCCCAGGGCCCAGCCATGGTTGACGCTGGCCGAGACCATGTCGCCGTCGCCTTCCTTGGTGGTGCCGACCTGGCCGCTGAGGGTGGTCTCGTTCACGTTCGACTTCAGCACGATATTGATCACGCCGGCGATCGCGTCCGAACCGTACTGGGCGGCCGCGCCGTCGCGCAGCACTTCGATATGGTGGATGGCCGACAGCGGGATGGCATTGATGTCGGTACCGGCCGAGCCGCGGCCGATGGTTTGCTGCACGTTCACCAGCGC
>CBFGQI010000249.1:0-4549 GCA_965650885.1 uncultured Oxalobacteraceae bacterium | reverse complement strand
GCGCCTGTTCCAGCGATTCCTGCGCCATGCGCTGTTCCGTGTTGTCGCGCGTGACCTTGGCAAAGCCGAGCAGCTTGCCATGGTCGTCGTACAGTGCGTCGATCACGGCGTGTGCCCAGAAGCGCGTGCCATCCTTGCGCACCCGCCAGCCTTCGCTTTCATAGCGCCCTTCGCGCGCGGCGGCCGCCAGTGCACGCTCCGGCACGCCCGCCGCCTTGTCTTCCTCCGTGAAGAAGCGGCGGTAATGCGTGCCAACCACTTCTTCCAGCGTGTAGCCCTTGATGCGCTCACCACCCAGGTTCCAGTTGGTGATCAAGCCCTCGGGCGAGAGCATGTAGATCGCATAATCGATCACGCCCTGCACCAGCAGCCGGAAGCGCTGCTCGCTTTCCTGCAGTGCATCCGTGACGCTCTTGCGCTCGGTGGTGTCGCGCGTGGCGTGGACAAAGCCGATATGTTTCCCGTCCGGCGCATAGATCGGATCGATCGCCACGCTGGCCCAGAAGCGGGAACCATCCTTGCGCAGGCGCCAGCCATCGTTTTCGTAGCGCCCTTCACGCAGGGCGGTGGCAAGCGCCAGCTCCGGCGCATGGGCCCGCCGGTCCTCCGGTGTATGGAAAAGCGCGAAATGGATACCCGTCACGTCCCGCTCGCCGTAGCCGTTGAAATGCTCGCCCCCCGCGTTCCAGCCTGTGATGCGGCCGGCCGGATCGAGCATGAAAATCGCGTAATCCTTCACGCGGGATACCAGCAATTCATCATCGGTTGAGAGACTCTCTGGCACTGCAGGATCGTTGATCATTTGTAGTATGCGCACAGATGGCGCATTCAATGTGCATTGTGTACAGGAGAATGCCACAATCTGCAATTATGTGGAAAACGGCTTTGCTGCTATCCCTGGCCCCGGTCCTGGCGCTGGCCATGGCGCTACCCACCGTGGAAGTCCCCAGTACCCGTTCGCCAGTGGACAAATCCTACCGCAGAATGCTGCAAGGAATGCAACGCTTCGAGCGCGAACGCGCGCTGGCGCCGCAGGCCGCCTTGCGCTTCCGCCTGCTGCCGCGCCAGCCTGGCACCGATATGCGCGGCATCAAGCTGAAAATCGTGGGCGATACCAGCAGCATGGTGCTGCCGGTCGGCACCGACAACAGTTTCACTCTCGATTACCACGAGCAATTATGGCGCGAGGATGCCGCGGTGCTGGCCAACCGCAAGACCTTGTCCATGACCTGGCGCGCCGAGGTGCGCAGCCCCGGCGTCCCGGAAGGCATGCGCCGCCTGGGCGACCTGCGGCTCGAATGCCTGGTGGGTATGGAGGCCGGGCTGGTGTCCAACAATGCCCACCTGTTTGCCTGGCTCGATGAATTCCTGCGCAGCGCCGACAAGGTGTGCAGCGACCCGAACGGCAACTACATGTACTTTGCGGAAAAGCCGATCTTTTCCATTACCCTGCAGGCCGGCACGCGGCGCGCCACCTTGCCCTTCCATGCCCTGTATGCCGGCAACCCGCCAGCGGCGGAATTGCCTTTCTGCGATTGCCAGGTCTTGCTCGACCGCAGCTACTTCGCCCCGATCTGGGACCGTTCCTGGCCCGACGATACCTTGCTGAGCTTCGAATACATGGACGATCCGCCCCCTGCCAGCGGCGCCGCCCCGCGCGACCGCACTGCGGCACTGGCCGCCTTTGGCCCGCCCCAGTTGAAGCTGCGATTCGACAGTGCACGCGAAGTGTGGCTCTACCAGTCCACACCCCCGGCCCCCCTGGCGCCGGGGCAGGATGGCCGGCCACGTCTGGGCGAGCACGTCCTGCTGTTCGACGCCAACGGCGCGACACTGAAAGCGCGCCAGCGCGCCCCTTAAGATTTTTTTAAGGTTTGCTGAGGGAGTTTTTAAGAACGTGGCGATGTCTTAATGACTACTATTTCCTGCAGGCCGACTTTGATTGCGGCGGCCACCGAACAAAGGAAAACAGAAATGAGCAAACCACGAATCAATATGTACTCCGGCATCCACAAGGCACTGCGCAGCTTCATGTGCGATACCCAATGCCGCCTGGCGCGCACCGATGCCGCCGATAACGAAGACGTGCAGGGCGCCCTGGCGCAAGTGCGCCAGCTGCTGGGCGTGATGCGCAAGCACCTCGAACACGAGCGCGACTTCGTGCACCCGGCGATGAATGCGCGCCGCCCCGGTTCCGCCCAGGTGGCCGAAGGCGACCATGACCATCACGACTGGGCGATCGACAAGCTGCTGGCCCTGTGCGACCACTGCGCCACCGCCATCGGCGGCGCGCGTTTCCAGCAGCTGGACCAGTTGCAGCTGCAACTGTCGGTCTTCGTTGGCGAAAACCTGGTGCACATGAACCTGGAGGAAACCGAACACAATGCCGTGCTGTGGTCCTGCTATACGGATGAAGAGCTGCACGCCATCCACGAGCGCATCCTGGCCGCGATTGCGCCGGAAGAGATGCAGCTGACGATGCGCTGGATGATCCCCGCGCTGAACCCGGCCGAGCGCGCCGGTATGCTGTTGGGGATGCGGGCCGGGATGCCGCCGCCGGTCTTCGAAGGCATCCTTGCGCTGACGCGCAGCCTGGTCAGCGAGCGCGATATGGGCAAGCTGGAAGCAGCGCTGGCCGCACCGCAAGCGATGGCCGCGTGATCAGGCTTCGGCCAATTGCAGGGGGCGCCGGACGCAGAGACGGAAATGCCCGCGCCCCGTTTTTTCGATGCGCACCGGCGCTTCGCGTTCGCACAGGCGCCGCGCCAGCAGGACCAGGCGCGCTTCCAGGTTGTCGCTGACATCGGGCAGCCGCACGCGCTGGTCCAGCCGCAATTCCCGGTTGCTGAACGCCGTCTTGCCGTGCGCCACAAAGTCCTGCAGCAGCGCCCACAGCACGGCGCCCGCCACACCCTTGATCATGTAGTCGTTGCCGAAGAAGATGGAGTCGTTATCGGCGAAGTGGCGCACCGCCAGCGGCGTGCCTTCCACATCGGGCGCCGCCTCCAGCTCGGGTTCAGGCTCCGGCACAGGCGCGTTCTGCATGATGTGCATGGCCATCGCCAGCTGCCCGCACAGCGTCACCAGGGCATCTTCATCGTCGTAGCTGAAGCGCAAGTCCTGCGGGCTTTCCACGTACAGCACCCCGATCAGGCGTTCGCAGCCCTGGATCGGCACGGCCAGCTGGCTGCGCGATTCGGCCAGGCCCGGGTATGGGATTTCGGTCTGCAGCGCCTGCGCCAGCTCGGTGCCTTCGGTCTGCTGCCGGATCGCG
This sequence comes from uncultured Oxalobacteraceae bacterium, assembly GCA_965650885.1. Classification (GTDB taxonomy): domain Bacteria; phylum Pseudomonadota; class Gammaproteobacteria; order Burkholderiales; family Burkholderiaceae_D; genus Rugamonas. The sequence continues at coordinate 1,275 of CBFGQI010000249.1, read as the reverse complement.
CGGCTGTAGCTGTATTCCGCGCTCATATGGCTGATGCGGATCGGCGTGCCTTCGCGCGCCGCGACGCCGATCACCCCATGGCCCAAGGGGATTTCGGAACCGACGCCCGATTGGGCATAGCCATGGCTGGCCACCGTGTACAGGCATCCGGCCTGCGGGTCGTGCAGCAGCAGCATGGCGTGGCTGATGCCCATCTTCTCGTCCAGGCAGGCCATGGTTTCGTCGAACAGTTGCGCCAGGTCGCGGCAAGCCAGCAAGCGTTCGGAACACAGGCGCAGCGCGGCCAGGGTGTTGCGCGGCGGCGGCGGCGGCGGCGCCACGTCGCGGTCGACGCATAGCACTTCCGTCACGCGGAACACGTCCGATCCCAGCAGCTTGAACACGTCCGCCATGCCGACGTGCGAGGCCAGGCCGGCCAGCTTGGCCTTCATGCTCTCGAACAGTTGGCCGGACGTTTCCGTGCGCAGGTAGCGCAGCCCCAGCGAATACTGGGCGCCAGTGTAGGGGTTCACCACGGTCAGGCGCGCGTGCGGGTTGGCCAGCAGGTTGGCGCGCGTCTTGTTGAAGAACTGGTAGGACAGCGCCACGTGTTCGCGGTCCATGTACTGCACTTGCGACAGGTAGGACACGTTCGGCATGCCGTCCAGGTCCGCGGTACCAAGCACCGCCGGGATGACGCCCTCGAAGCATTCGCGGATGGTGTCGAGCATGATGGCGCTCATTCGCCCGCCTCCAGCCGCTTGCCGGCATTGGGGCCCGGTGTCTGGCTATATGCCTCGCTGGGGCAGAAACTCAAGGCCACCAATTCTTCGGGCGGACAACTGAGCAGCGTGCGCACCATCGCTTCCGGGAAGCCGAGCGCCCCCACTTCCGCCACGAAGGCATCGCGGTAGGCGGCCACCACTTGCGCATCCTCCGGCGCCAGCGCCGTGACCCGCGCATCGCGGCTTTTCAGCTGCATGGTGCGGTGGGTCGAGGGCTGGGTGAAGGCCACCGCGATGGCACCGCTGGCAAACAGGTCGCGCTGCACCGCCTGCGATTTCGCTTCCGGCACGAACACCGTGACCCGGCGGCCGTCGTCGGAGACGCGGCAACCGATGGCGCGCACGGTCTGCGGCAAGCCGTTGCGGTCGCAACTGGCCACGCTGATCGATACGCCGCCGCGCATGAAGGCCAGCTGTCCGGGGTCTAGGATTGGTGCAGTCATGACAACATTCTAGCGCATTCCGCTGCCTGCCTTGGCAAAAGGAAAAACCCTCTGCTATAATTGCGCGC
>CBFGQI010000248.1:0-4657 GCA_965650885.1 uncultured Oxalobacteraceae bacterium | reverse complement strand
GGCACGATCTGCGTCGTATCGATGCCGCACTCGAGGTTGAAGTAGCCGCCGCGCGTGCGCAGCGCCATCACGATTTCTTCCAGCGCGGTGTTGCCGGCGCGTTCACCCAGGCCGTTGATGGTGCATTCGACCTGCCGCGCGCCGCCGACCATCACGCCGGCCAGCGAGTTCGCCACGGCCAGGCCAAGGTCGTTATGGCAATGCACGGACCAGATCGCCTTGTCGGAGTTGGGGATGCGTTCGCGCAGGCGGCGGATGGTTTCGCCGTACAGCTCCGGCACGGCATAGCCGACCGTGTCGGGGAAGTTGATGGTGGTGGCGCCTTCGGCGATCACGTTTTCCAGGACCCGGCACAGGAAATCCTCTTCCGAACGGCTGCCGTCTTCCGGGCTGAATTCGATATCGTCGGTGAAATTGCGGGCAAAGCGGATAGCAAGTTTGGCCTGCTCCAATACCTGCTCGGGCCCCATGCGCAACTTCATCTGCATGTGCAGCGGCGAGGTGGCGATGAAGGTGTGGATGCGCCTGCGTGCCGCCGGCTCCAACGCTTCGGCGGCGCGCGCCAGGTCGCGGTCGTTGGCACGGGCCAGGGAACAGATCACCGGTTCGCGCACAGCACTGGCAATGGCACGGATCGATTCGAAGTCGCCTTGCGAGGCGGCGGCGAAGCCGGCCTCGATGACGTCGACGCGCAGTTTTTCCAGCTGCCGGGCGATGCGCACTTTTTCTTCGCGGGTCATGGAGGCGCCGGGCGATTGCTCGCCGTCGCGCAGGGTGGTGTCGAAGATGATGAGGCGGTTGCTCATGGGCTTGACTCCTTTTTAAAACCGGTAGGACGGGGTCTGACCCGCAGGGTCAGACCCCGGTTTGCCGGCTTTGCGGACTTGCGGCACTAAGCCTTGTCTTCAGGCGTGGATGTTTTTTCGACCAGCTTCACCGGATTGCCTTTGGCCAGACGGGCCAGGTAGATCACATAGCCGGACAAGCCATAGGCCACGAACAGCACGAACAGCACCTTCGGCGGGTCAATCGAAATCAGCGCGAAGAACATGGCGATCAGGAACACCGCCAGGAAAGGCACCGATTTGCGGAAGTTGATGTCCTTGAAGCTGTAGAACGGCACGTTCGACACCATGCTCAAGCCGGCGAACACCGCCAGCACCCATGCCTGCCATGGGTAGAACACGCCCGGCACTTCCAGGTCGACCAGCAGCATCACGAAACCGGCGATCAGCGAAGCTGCCGCGGGCGACGGCAAGCCCTGGAAGTAGCGCTTGTCCACCACTTCGATATTGGTGTTGAAGCGCGCCAGGCGCAGCGCCGCGCCGGCGCAATAGACGAAGGCCGCGATCCAGCCCAGCTTACCCAGGCCGCGCAGTGCGAATTCATAGATCACCAGCGCCGGCGCGGCGCCGAACGACACCATGTCCGACAGCGAATCGTATTGCGCACCGAACTCGCTCTGGGTATTGGTCAGGCGCGCCACGCGGCCATCCAGGCCGTCCAGCAGCATGGCCACGAAAATGGCCCAGGCGGCGTGTTCGAAGCGCTGGTTCATCGCCATGACGATGGCGAAGAAGCCGCAGAACAATGCCCCCGTGGTAAAAGCGTTCGGCAGCAGGTAAATGCCGCGTGAACGCGGCCGCTCGCCAGCCTCGCCCTTGCGGCGGGCGAAGCGGTTGAACAGGGATTGTTTACCGGCGGCGTTTTTCGGACGACGTCGAGGGAATTTGGCCATGTTGTTCCATTCTTGTACTAGCGTGGCCCCTATTATAGAGGACAGGTAGTACAGGAGTGGCAAGTTTGGCTTACTTGAATTTCACCTTGCCAACGACGCGCATTTCCAGCGTGGTTTCCCCGGGCTCGAAGCTTGGCTCAGCCACAGACTGGTCCATCTCGGCCTTGGCCATCATGCGCATCGAGGCCTGCGCCGGCGCGCCCGCCGGGCCACCGCCATAGTTGCCGGAACCCTCGTAATCGATGGTATCGAGCACGGCGTCGGTCACCGGGCGGCCCATGGCAGAGGCGATGGAAGCGATGCGCTCGTTCAGGTTCTTGTACGTGGCAGCGATGCGGGCGTCGTCGAGCTTGCGGGTGGCTGCCGGGCTCAGACCAAACGTCAGGCCATTCAGGGTCAGCACCTTCTGCGCCGCCGCCACGGTCTTCGGCAGCGCCGCGATGTTGGTGGTGGTCATCTGCACGTACTGGCCGACGCGCCATGCAGTGGGCTGGCGCGGCTTGGCCGCCACGCCCGGCGGCATCGGACGGTCTTCCGGATAGACCGGATAGGTATAGTAACCCTGCGTTTTCAGCTTGGCGTGCGGGTCTTCCTTCTTCAGGATGTCGAGACCCTGCCGGATCTTGGTGTTGACGCGGGACGCGGCCGCCGCCTTGTCCTTGTCCTGCTCTTCGATAGCCAGCATGGCCACCGCCTGGTCGTTCGGCGCGGTGACTTCACCATAGGCAGGCACGATGACGGTGGCGCCGGCGGTCGGGATGGATTGGGCGTTGGCGGCCTGGGCGCCAACAATGAGCGCGGCTGCCGCTACGGTCTTCAGGACGGTCATTGTTATTCTCCTTAACTGACGGTATGCGCACTTTAGCGCAAATTGCCGCGTGGGCTGCCCTAACTTGGTGAGCCTTTGTAACATATGGCATCATCACGTGTCGTCCACCCACCATTGAAGAAGGAAAATGGCAAAGCACCTGATTCCCGTCCTGGCCCTGATGGCCGCCGTCGGCGCTTCCGCAGCGCCGGTCAAACCAACCGCACAACCAAAGCTCGTCCTCGTGATGGCCGTCGACGGCCTGCCGCAGGAGCAGGTGACGCGCTATGCCCATCAGTTCGGCCAGGGCGGCTTCCGGCGTTTGCTGGAACAAGGCGCCTGGTTCAGCAATGCGCACCAGGCGCACGGCATCACCGTGACGGCCGTCGGCCATGCGGCCATCCTGAGCGGGGCATATCCCTACCAGCACGGCATCATCGGCAACAGCTGGGTCAACGGCGCGACCGGCGGCAGCATGTACTGCACCGAAGACACGGCACACACCTACCTCGGCAACGAGAAGACCGATCCGCATGACGGCACCTCCCCTGCCAACCTGCGCGTCGACACCCTGGGCGACCAGTTGCGCTATGCGACCGGCCAGAAGTCCAAGGTGATCACCGTATCGGGCAAGGACCGCGGCGCGATCCTCCTGGGCGGCAAGACCGGCACCGCCTACATGTATATGGAAGAAAGCGGCAATTTCGCATCCTCGACTTTCTACATGAAAGAGCATCCGCAATGGGTGCAGAAATACCAGGCGGGCAAACCGCAGGAACGCTACTACGGCGTGAAGTGGAAGCCGATGCTGGCTGATTCGGCGTATGCCGGCGATTACGGCGACGCGCCGAATATCCAGCTGGCGAGCGATTCGGGCAAGACCGATGCGGCCTACTACAAGAAGCTGAAGGAGTCGCCGTTCCTGGACGAGCTGACCATGGATTTTGCCCAGGCGGCCATCGATGGCGAGAACCTGGGCAAGAACCCGGCCGGTGTGCCGGACCTGCTGGGCGTCAGCTTTTCGGCGCATGACCTGGCCAACCATGGCCACGGCCCGGAGAGCAGGATTTCGCACGACCACCTGCTGCGCCTGGACCGTATGCTGGCCAACTTCTTCTCCTACATCGACAAGCGCATCGGCATGGAAAACGTGCTGGTGGTGCTGACCGCCGACCATGGCTTCCCCAACACGCCGGAATTCTCCAGCGGCGTGCAGAAGACCGGCGCCCAGCGCGTGGACAGCAAGAAGCTGGTGGAAGACTTGAACGCCCACCTGTCGGCCAAGTTCGGGCTGGCCAAAGGTCTGATGGCTTACTCGGTGCCGAACCTGCACCTGGATTACGCGCAGATTGAAGCCAAGGGCTTGAAGCGGGAGGATGTCGAGAACGCGGCGGCGCGCTTCATCCTGTCGCAGAATGGCGTGGCCGATGTGTTCACCCGCACGCAGATGGAAAGCGGCGCGGTGGGCGGCACGCGCATCGCCACCCTGATGCGCCGGGCCTGGAACCGCCAGATCTCCGGCGACCTGATGGTGGTGTTGAAGCCGCACTGGATCTACGGCTTTGCCAATGGCAAAGGCACCACCCACGGCGCACCATATGCGTACGACACCAACGTGCCGCTGATCATGATGGGCAAGCCGTGGGTCAAGCCCGGCCAATACGGCCAGTACGCCGAAGTGGTCGACATCGCCCCCACCCTCGCCCACCTGCTGAACGTGCGCCCGCCGGCGGGCGCCGAAGGCCGGGTCCTCACGGAGGCCTTGAAGTAAACCGGCAAACCAGTATCAGACCCGCAGGGTCTGATACTGAGACGCACGCGCCGCAGACAGTGTCAGACCCTGCGGGTCTGACACAGGTTTACCGGTTTTGGCGTCGCAAACAAAAAAACGGCCCCGAGGGGCCGTTGAAGTTTGCTTCTAGGGACAAATCAGTTCTTGGACTGGTCGACCAGCTTGTTCTTCGCGATCCAAGGCATCATCGCGCGCAGCTTGGCGCCGACTTCTTCGATCTGGTGCTCGGCGGTCAGGCGCCGGCGGGAGATCAGGGTCGGTGCGCCGGCCTTGTTCTCGAGGATGAAGCTCTTGGCGTATTCGCCGGTCTGGATGTCCT
>CBFGQI010000247.1:0-4798 GCA_965650885.1 uncultured Oxalobacteraceae bacterium | reverse complement strand
CCAGCTGCTCGCCTTCGGCCAGCGAGCGCGCCAGGTGGCGCAGCAGCACGCCGCAACTCATGGTCAGCACGCCGGCGATGAACAGGTAATTCAGGGCCACGATGACGGCACGCACGACGGCATCGTCGGACAAGCCCATGGCCGCCGGGCTGGGCGGCGGCGCGAAGCCGGTCAGCACGATGGCCAGGGCGCCCGCCAGCAGCAGCCAGATGGCCGGCTTGAGCCCCATCAGCAGCGCCGCCAGGCAGGGCACGGCCAGCAGGTAGGTGTGCGCCACCGGCCCAACCTGCAGCATCAGCGAGACGCCCACCGCGAAGGCGATCAGCAGGAATTGCAGGGCGCGCGCGGGGTAGGAGACCACGCCTTGCAGGCGCCACAGGGCGGCTAGCCAGGCCAGTGCCACCACGTCGATCACGACCACGGCCCACAGCCCTTCGCGTGCCGACTGCACGATGCTCGGCAGCGCGGTGGCGATGCCCATGACCAGCACCACCTGCACCAGGCGGGCAAAGATGGATTCGCGCCAATGCGTGATCTGGTCGGGGGCTGCCATGGTGTCCGTTCTCCGTTGTGCAGGGAACGATGTTACGCGCAAACCAAACCAGTGTCACCCTTGGTAAAATTTGGCTATCGATCAAGCCTTACTGGAGTAAAGAGTTGAGTACCCTGGATTTCCCGCCGCCGGCCGCGCCGATCAAGGTGCTGCTGGTGGACGACCATCCCCTGCTGCGGGCCGGCCTGGCGGACGCCATCGCCGGCCAGGGGGATATGCGGGTGGTGGCCGAAGCGGGAAACGGCCACGAAGCGGTGGCCGCCTGGCAGGCCTTCCGTCCCGACCTGGCTATCATGGACCTGGCGATGCCGGGCATGGGCGGGCTGGAGGCGCTGGCCGCCATCCGCGCCCAGTTCCCGGCGGCGCGCATCGCCATGCTGACCACCTTCGGCGGCGACGCCCAGGTGCGGCGCGCGATGGAAGCGGGCGCCTGCGGCTTCCTGCTCAAGAGCAGCGTGCGCAAGGAGCTGGTGGACATGATCCGCGCCGTGGTCGCGGGGCAGCGCTATATCTCGCCGGAGATCGCGCAGCAGCTGGCCAGCCACCTTGGCGCTTCGCAGCTCAGCGAGCGGGAGATCGAGGTGCTGCAATGCGCGGCGGCCGGCAATGCCAACAAGCGCATTGCCGCCCAGCTGGCCATTTCCGAGGAAACGGTGAAGGCCCATATGCGCAGCATCCTGGCCAAGCTGGGCGCCAATGACCGCACGCATGCGGTCACCATCGCCTTAAAGCGCGGCATTATCGGACTTTGATCCGGGCGCCCCGGCCGCGCCAGGCGCCGCGGCCGGGGCGGGCTGCGGCAGTGCGGCCAGCACGGCCAGCAATGCCACCGCCGGCAGCAGCCCGAACCCCATGCCCCAGCCGGAGGCCAGCGCACCGCCCACGCAACCGAGGGCGAAGGCCAGCACGCCGCCGCCCAGCGCCGCCAGGGCGGGCCGCTGGGCCCCTCCCGCGCGGTCCAGCGCATCGATCACCAGCTGCGTGACGTTGCCGGTCATGACGGTGCTGGCCGGCAGCTTGGCCAGCAGCAGCTTGCCGTAGCCGTTCTGGGCGCCCATGGCGGCGGCGCACAGCAGGCCGGCCGCCATGTCCCAGCGCGCGCCGGCCGCCGCGGCCAGCATCAGCGCCGCCTGCAGCAGGTGGGCCGAGCGCAAGGCATCGTCGCCGGCGCGCTGGCGCCGGCGCACCAGGGCGCGCACCGCCACCACCCCGGCCACGAAGGCGGGGAAGGCCAGCAGCTTCAACAGCACGTCATTGCCCGGCGCCACCACTTCGCGTCCCAGCAGCACGAAGTTGCCCGTCACGTGGGCGGTGAACAGCCCGTGCAGGACGATGAAGCCGAGGGTATCGACGTAGCCGGCCAAAAAACTCAGGGTTGTTCCGCGTGCCATAAGCCTCCCTTGTTTGCCAGGTCATGCCAGGCCACCAGCAGGAAGCCGCCGGCCAGGCCCAGGTGCTCGTAAAAACTGTTGGCGGCCATGAAGCGTTCCGGCCCCGCCAGCTCCCAATAGCGGTTGGCGATGAAGCTGGCCGCCACCGTGAACAGGGCCAGCCAGGCCGCGCCCAGCCAGCGCAGGCGGCCCGTCAGCACCATGGCCGCCGCCCCCAGTTCGCCGGCGATGACGGCCGCCGCCAGCGGCGCCGCCGGCTGCAGCCCGAAGTGCCGCATTTCGCCGACCGCGCCGCCGAAATCGAGCAGCTTGTTCAAGCCGCCCTGCAGGTAGGCGGCGCACAGCAGGGCCAGGGCCAGCCAGTGCAGGGCGCGCATGCCGGCGCCGGGGCGTCCGGTGTGCAGGCGCGCGCCGCCCGGGATGAGCGGCGCCATGTCACACCGCCCAGCAGGAGCAGCCCAGCGCGCCCCAGAACGACTTCAGGTCCGCGATGGGCAGCGAGCGCGTCCATGCCGTCGCATGCCGGTGGCCGTGCATGCCGCACTGGCTGGCGCAGCCGCAAGCCGCCGCTGCCGCCAGCGCCGCCGTCCTGGCATGTCCCGCCGGCGCGCCCTGGCCGGCGCTGGCGAGCGCGCCCGGCATCGCGCCCCACGCACCGTAGCCGCCATAGCGCCGCACCGGCGACCAGTCGGGCATGGCGGGCGGCGTGGGCGGGTCGTACTGGCCGAACGGGCCGGCGCCATACACCACTTTCCCGCCCACCACGGTGAGCAGCGAGGTGGTGTCAGCGATCTCGTCCTCCGGGCAGCGCAGGAAGTCGCGGTCCGGCACCATCAGGTCGGCCAGCTGGCCCACGGCGATGCGGCCCTTCTTGCCCTCCTCGTTGGAGAACCAGGTCACGTTCTCGGTCCACATGCGCAGCGCCGCTTCGCGGTCCAGCAGGTTGCGCTGCGGGTAGAGCCGCGTGCCGCCCACCGTGCGCCCGGTGGTCAGCCAGGACAGCGAAACCCAGGGGTTGTACGACGCCACGCGGGTGGCATCGGTGCCGGCCGACACCTTGACGCCGGATTCCAGCAGATACTTCACCGGCGGCGTCGCCTCGGCCGCCGCCGCGCCGTAGCGCTCGACGAAGTATTCGCCCTGGTACGCCATGCGGTGCTGTACCGCCACCCCGCCGCCCAGCGCCGCGATGCGGTCGATCGATTGCGGCGAAATGGTTTCCGCATGGTCGAAGAACCAGTGCAGCCCGTCCAGCGGCATGTCGCGGTTGACCTTCTCGAACACGTCCAGCGCGCGCGAAATGGTCTCGTCGTAGGTGGCGTGCATGCGCCACGGCCAGCGGTTCTGCACCAGCACCCGTACCACGCCCTCCAGGTCGTCCTCCATATTGGCCGGCATGTCGGGGCGCGGCTGGCGGAAGTCCTCGAAGTCGGCGGCCGAGAAGGTCAGCATCTCGCCCGCGCCATTGTGGCGGAAGTAGTCGTCCCCTTGCTGGTACTTGCTGTGCGCCGCCCAGTTGAGGAAATCCTCCTTCTCCTGTTTCGGCTTTTGGGTGAACAGGTTGTAGGCCAGGCGCACCGTCAGCTGGCCGGCGTCGGCCAGTTGCTGGATCACCTGGTAATCCTCGGGATAATTCTGGTTGCCGCCGCCCGCGTCCAGCGCACCCGTCACGCCCAGGCGGTTCAGTTCGCGCATGAAGTGGCGGGTGGAGTTGAGCTGGTATTCCGGCGGCAGTTTCGGCCCCTTGGCCAGGGTCGCGTACAGGATGGTCGCGTTGGGCTTGGCCAGCAGCAGCCCGGTGGGATTGCCCGCGCCATCGCGCAGGATCTGCCCGCCCGGCGGTTCCGGTGTGTCGCGGTCGTAGCCGACGGCCCGCAGCGCCGCGCCGTTCAGCAGGGCGCGGTCGTACAGGTGCAGGATGAATACCGGCGTGTCGGGCGCCGCCGCGTTCAGCTCCTCGATGGTCGGCAGGCGTTTCTCTACGAACTGGTGTTCGGTAAAGCCGCCCACCACGCGCACCCATTGCGGCGCCGGCGTGACCGCCACCTGGGCGCGCAGCATGGCCATGGCGTCGGCCAGCGACCGCACGCCATCCCAGCGCAGTTCCATGTTGAAGTTCAGGCCACCGCGGATCAGGTGCAGGTGGTTGTCGATCAGGCCGGGCAGCACGCGCCGGCCCTGCAGGTCGATCACGCGGGTTTGCGGACCCGCCAGGGGCAGGATGTCGCGCGCTTGGCCGACGTGGGAAAAGCGGCCGCTGCTCACGGCGACCGCCCCGGCCTCGGGCTGGCCCTTGTCCAGCGTGGTGAAGCGGCCGTTATGGAGTATCAGCTCCGGTGCAGCAGTCATTGCTTGTCCTCCTTGGTGCTGGCGCAGGGCAGTTCGCCGAAACAATGCGGCTTGACCTGTCCCTGCAGCCAGGATACCTGCCGGTCCTTCGGTTCCAGCCACTGGCGCACCAGCGGCGGCACCTGTTCTCCCAGCAGGATGCCGAGCAGCCCCACCAGCGCCACCACGGGCGGCGCCGGCGAGCGCACGTTCAGCACGCCGTACAGGATGCCGGCCAGCAGGCCGGCGCCCAGCGAGAGAAGATAGATCTTCACTGGCCTTCCTTGGCGTGGAACATGGTCTGCGCGTAAATGATACCCAGGCCGTAGGCGCCGCCGTATTTCTTGGCGATGCCGGTGGTCATTTCATAGGTGTTGGTACGCGCCCAGTCGCGCTGCAGTTCCAGCAGGTATTGCAGCGAGGTCATCGGACGTGCGCCAGCCTGCACCATGCGGTCCATGGCGCGCTCATGCGCTTCGGCCGACACGTCGCCGCAGGCGTCGGCGATCACGTACACCTCGAAGCC
>CBFGQI010000246.1:0-4808 GCA_965650885.1 uncultured Oxalobacteraceae bacterium | reverse complement strand
TAAAAGGATTTATGTATCATGGACAGCAACGTTGTCGATACCCTTATTGCTCCGGAGGGCAGGCTGGAAGTCCTGTCCAAAGCGGAGGTGGTGCAATTGCTGGATTCCGGCAAAGGCGGCCTTTATAACATCTTCCGCAACTGCGCCCTGGCGGTGCTGAATTGCGGCAGCACGATCGACGATGGAAAGGAATTGCTGGATCGTTTCAAGTCATTTGACATCAACATCCTGCAGCGTGAACGCGGTATCAAGCTGGAAATCAAGGGCGCGCCGGCCATCGCATTCGTCGATGGCAAGATGATCAAAGGGATCCACGAGCATCTGTTTGCGGTGCTGCGCGACATCGTCTTCGTGAGCAATGAGGTCACGGGCAATCCAAAGTTCGACCTGGCGCGCAGCGAAGGCATCACCGACGCCGTGTTCCACATCCTGCGCAATGCGAATGTGCTGAAACCTCAGCTCAACCCGAACCTGGTGGTGTGCTGGGGCGGCCATTCGATCAACCGCGCGGAATACAATTATTCGAAGGAAGTCGGCTACCAGCTTGGCTTGCGCGGCCTCGATATCTGCACCGGCTGCGGGCCGGGCGCGATGAAGGGGCCGATGAAGGGCGCCACCATCGGCCACGCCAAGCAGCGCTTTACCGGTGGCCGCTACCTGGGCATCACCGAGCCGGGCATCATTGCGGCCGAATCGCCGAATCCGATCGTCAACGACCTGGTGATCATGCCGGACATCGAAAAGCGCCTGGAAGCCTTTGTGCGCGTGGGCCACGGCATTTGCGTGTTCCCCGGCGGGGCGGGCACGGCGGAGGAAATCCTGTATATCCTGGGCATCCTGCTCCATCCGGACAATGCGGAGCTGCCGTTCCCGCTGATTTTCACGGGCCCGGAGACTTCGCGCGACTATTTTGTGCAAATCAACGAGTTCATCGGCCAGACGCTCGGCACCGAGGCGCAAAAGCGCTACAAGATCATCGTCGACGATCCGGACCTGGTGGCGCGCGAAATGCAGGAAGGCATGAAGCAGGTGCGCGAATTCCGCAAGTCGCGGTCGGATGCCTATTACTTCAACTGGGCGTTGAAGATCGACGACGAGTTCCAGCGTCCGTTTGCGCCGACGCATGAGAACATGCGCAACCTGAGCCTGCACAAGAACCAGCCGGTGCACGTGCTGGCGGCCAACCTGCGGCGCGCGTTTTCGGGCGTGGTGGCGGGGAATGTGAAGGAAGAGGGCATCCGCACCATCGAGAAGTACGGCCACTTCGAAATCCACGGCGACAAGGAAATCATGGGCCCGATGGATGCGTTGCTGGCGTCCTTCGTGGCGCAAAGCAGGATGAAGCTGGCGGGCAAGGCATACACGCCTTGCTACCGGGTCATCCAGTAAGGGCGCGGGGCGCTTCAGCGCTTCGCTGGCTCGGGCGCCGCGGTGCGGCGTTCGAGCAGCTTCCTGATCTCGTTCAGCTGATTGCCTTGCTGTAGCTGGCGGGATTCCATTTCAGCAAACTTCTGCTTGAGGTCGCCGACGTCTTTTTGCAAAGTGCCGACGTCTTTTTGCAGGGTGCCGACGTCTTTCTGCATGGTGCTGAAGTCTTTTTGCAAGGTTTCGACGTTGCGTTCGACGGACGTGCGCCACCGGGCGCTGCCGTCGCCAGCCTGAAAAGCTGCCGTCATGCCGGAAATGAGCGAGGAATTGATGGCGCCGACGCCAAAGATCACGCTCAACGCCACGGTTATGCCGGTGAGGATGATGGTGGTGTGCATCTTGCGCATATGCGCTTCGAGCGAATCCATGCGCCGGGCCTGTTCATCGAGGCGGCGGGCCTGATCGTCGAGCCGGGCGTTCTGGGCATCGATGCGCGCCGACAAGGCGGCGATCATGCCTTTCAAGTCGGCAACCGCAGCGTCGATCGCGCCTTTAAGTTCGGCACGCATGGCCGCAACCTGGACTTCAAGGCGCGTGACGCGCTCGCCCAGCGATGGCTCAAACTCTGGCGGATTCGTCGAGTTCATGAGCCATATGATGCGCCGCGCTTGCAAAAACATCAAGCAAGCGCGGCCGGGGACTTAGTCTTCCTTGCGCAGGTGCGGGAAGAGCAGCACGTCGCGGATATTCGGCGAATCGGTCAGCAGCATCATCAGGCGGTCGATGCCGATACCGCAACCGCCGGCCGGTGGCATGCCGTATTCCAGCGCGCGGATATAGTCGGCGTCGTAATACATCGCCTCATCGTCACCCGCTTCCTTGGCCTTGGCCTGCGACAGGAAACGCGCCGCCTGGTCTTCGGAGTCGTTCAGCTCGGAGAAGCCGTTGGCAATTTCGCGGCCCACCATGAACAGCTCGAAGCGCTCGGTGATGCCTGCGCGGGTATCGGAAGCGCGCGCCAGCGGCGATACTTCGACCGGATAATCGATGATGAAGGTCGGCTCCCACAGCTGCGCCTCGGCAGTCTCCTCGAACAGCGCCAGCTGCAGCGCGCCCAGGCCCGACGTGGCGAATGGCTTGACGCCGAATTTCAGCAGCTCGGCCTTCAGGAAGTCCATGTCGTTCAGCTGCGCTTCGGTGTAGTGCGGCGCGTACTTGTTGATGGCGCCGACGATGGTCAGGCGCTGGAATGGCTGCGACAGGTCCAGTTCGCGGCCGCCGTAGGTCAGCACGGCGGTGCCCTTGGCGTCGATGGCCGCCTGGCGGATCACTTCCTCGGTGAAGTTCATGATCCACTCGTAGTCGGTGTAGGCCGCGTAGAACTCCATCATCGTGAATTCAGGGTTGTGTCGGACCGACACGCCTTCGTTACGGAAGTTGCGGTTGATCTCGAACACGCGGTCGAAACCGCCCACCACCAGGCGCTTCAGGTACAGCTCGGGCGCGATACGCATGTACATCTGCATGTCCAGCGCGTTGTGGTGGGTGATGAAAGGCTTGGCCGCGGCGCCGCCCGGGATGGGGTGCAGCATCGGCGTTTCCACTTCCATGAAATCGTTCTTTTCCATGAAGCGGCGGATCGAGGAGATCGCGGCGGTACGGGCCTTGAAGGTGCGGCGGGTTTCTTCGCTGGTGATCAGGTCGACGTAGCGCTGGCGGTATTTGGTTTCCTGGTCGGCCAGGCCGTGGAACTTGTCCGGCAGCGGGCGCAGGGACTTGGTGATCAGCTTCAGTTCGGACACCTTGACCGTCAGTTCATCGGTCTTGGTCTTGAACAGGGTCCCGGTCACGCCCAGGATGTCGCCCAGGTCGTAGCCACGGAAGGCTTCCATCGCGTCTTCACCGGTCACGTCGACGGTGACATAGATCTGGATGCGGCCATCGCACTTCTGGCCGGACGAATCCTGCAGGGTGGCGAAAGCGGCCTTCTTGCCGGCTTCGCGCTTCAGCATCATGCGGCCGGCGATGACCACGGTCACAGGCTCGGCTTCCAGTTCCTCGCGGGTCTTGGCACCATACTGCGCGTGCAGGTCGGCCGCCTTGTGCTCTGGACGGAAGTCGTTAGGGAAGGCGACGCCTTTTTCGCGGATGGCTGCCAGCTTGGCGCGGCGCTCGGCGATGATCTTGTTGTCGTCCTGGCCTGGTACCTGTTCTTGCGCGTGGTTTTCCGTAGTCATGGTTTTATAGAGTTGTCAGTTTATTGATATCGATTTCGCTGAAGTCGCGTGCAATGCGGATCACATTGTCGAATGCACTGAACGCTTCAGCAGGCAAAGTGGTTGTCATGGCGATGCAGCGCATGCCGGCCCGGCGCGCCGCTTCCACGCCCAAGGGCGCGTCCTCGAACACGATGCAATGCGCCGGGTCGGCGCCACAGCGTTCGGCGGCCAGCAGGAACACGTCGGGTTCCGGTTTGCCGCGTTCGATGTCGGCTGCGCCGACGACGGTGTCGAAGTGGCTGCGCAAGCCCAGGCCATCCAGCGTGAAGTCGACGTTGGAGGGCGGGGCGGCGGTGCCGACCGCGAGGCGGATGCCGGCGGCCCTGGCCGCGCTCACAAGCGCGCCGAAGCCTTCCACGGCGCGCAGGTGCGGCGCATAGAGTTCGCGGTACAGCACTTCCTTCTCGTCGATCAGGGCGGTCACGTGGTCATGGCCCAGGCCCTCGCCGAGGTACTTGCCGATGATTTCATGGCCGGTGCGGCCGGCGGTGGCGGCAAAAAAGGCCGCTTCGTCGACAGCATGGCCCCGGCGGCTGAAAAATTCCAGCCACGAGCGGGTGTGGAAACCCATGTTGTCGACGATGGTGCCGTCCATGTCGAAGATGAAGGCGCGTTGCTGCATGTCCATGCGGGCTTACACGCCTTGCTTCAGGGAGGCGGAGATGAAGTCGTCCAGGTCGCCGTCCAGCACACCTTTGGTGTTGCCGGTTTCGAAGCCGGTGCGCAGATCCTTGATGCGCGACTGGTCCAGCACGTAGGAACGGATCTGGTGGCCCCAGCCCACGTCGGTCTTTGAGTCTTCCAGCGACTGCTGTTCGCTCATGCGCTTGCGCAGTTCCAGTTCGTACAGCTTGGCCTTCAGCATGTCCATTGCCTCGGCCTTGTTGCGGTGCTGGGAACGGTCGTTCTGGCACTGCACCACGATGCCCGACGGGCCGTGGGTGATACGCACCGCGGAGTCGGTCTTGTTGATGTGCTGGCCGCCCGCGCCGGAAGCGCGGTAAGTGTCGATGCGCAGGTCGGCAGGGTTGATCTCGATTTCGATCGAGTCGTCCACTTCCGGATAGACGAACAGCGACACGAAGGAAGTGTGGCGGCCGCCGGCCGAGTCGAACGGCGACTTGCGCACCAGGCGGTGCACGCCGGTTTCGGTGCGCAGGT
>CBFGQI010000245.1:0-4866 GCA_965650885.1 uncultured Oxalobacteraceae bacterium | reverse complement strand
TCAAGCTGGGTCGCCGCGATCGGGTTGAGCACGTCGAGCGGACTCCAGAAGCGTCCGGTGCCCCAGGCAATGCGCTGGCGGCCGAGCTTGATGTCGGTGCCGCCGTGGCGCAGCACGATGCTGGCGCGGTACAGGCGATGGCGGGCGTAAATGTCGCGCCGGTCCAGATAGCTTTGCTCAAGGCGCCAGAACTGGCCGCTACCGGCCTGCTTTTGCAGCGCAAACTGGGGCGTGTGCAGGTAATCGCCCAGCAGCACTTCATGGTCGTACTGCAGGTCCACACCCAACGCCGGCGCCAGCTCGCCCTGCAGTTTCAGGCGCGCGCGGCTCACATCGAGCACGAAGTCGCGCTGCGGTCCCACTGCCGTGCGCGAGCGCAGCAACTGGTTCTTCAGGTAGCCGCCCAAGGCCAGCGAGCCTTCGTCCTGCGCCAGCACGCTGGCCGGCAGCACCAGGCAGGCCAGCGCCGCGCGGACCCTAGGCATGGCGGATGGCCTCCACCGGCTGCAGGCCGGCTGCCTTCCAGGCGGGGTACAGGGTGGCGACCAGGCTCAGTGCCAGCAGCACCGCCGCCGGCAACAGCACGCTGCCCAACGCCAGCTCGGGATAGATGATGCCGGTCAGGCCGGGGATCGACGTGATATCCCTGGCATAGCGCGACATGTCGATGCCGGCGCGCGCAAAATAGGTGACGATGGCGGCGCCGGCCAGGAAGCCGGCGGCCAGCCCGCACAGCGACAAGACGACAGCTTCGTACAGTACGATACGCACGATCCCTCCCGGTGGTGTGCCCAGCGCCAGCATGATGCCGAATTCCCGCGTGCGCTCCAGTACCGACATCAGCAAGGTGTTCATGACGCCAATCGCCACCACGCTGAAGACGATGCCCACGATCAGGCGCAGGTTCATGCGCACATAGCCGATCATCTGCGCCACTTCCGGCAGCAACTCCTGCCAGGTCAGCACGACGATATCACGTTGCGGCACCTGCGCGCTGAGCGCGCCCGCCACCTGCGCCGCCAGCCCGCGGTCGCGCAAGCGCAAGGCCAGGCCCGACACCCGGCCGCCAAGCCCCAGCAGCGACTGCGCGCTGGCCAGGTTGACAAAGGCAAAACCGTCGTCGAAGGCCGGACTGCCGGTGGCGAACACCGCCGCCACCCGGTAGGCGCCCGATGCCAGCGTGCCATCCAGCGCCTGCGCCATGAGCACCACCTTGTCACCCAGGCGCAGCCCGAGTTCCTGCGCCAGCTTGCGGCCCACGGCGATGTCTTGCTGCCGCCCCGGCGCGAGCCAGCGCCCCTGGCGCGCCGCGCGGTCGAGCACGGTCACCCGTCCCTCCAGCGCGGGCTCGATGCCGACCAGGGTCACGATGCGGGACTTCGATGGGCTGCTCAGCAGCGCCTGGGCCTGCACCCGCGGCGCCGCCGCGGCCACCGCGCTGTGGCTGCGCGCCTGTGCCAGCACGGCGCTGTCCGCCGGCAGCGAGTAGGCAGGCGCCATCTCGTCGCGGAAGCGTGGGTGCAGCAGCTGCACGTCGCCAGTGATGAAGCCGGTCGAATTGTCCACCAGCTGCGACAGATAGCCCTGCACAAAACTGAGCAGGAATACGAAAGCCGCCAGGCCAAAGCCCGAGGCCGACGCGGTCAGGATGGCGCGGCGCGGATTGCGCGCCATGCCGCGTGCCGCAATCTTCAGGAACATCGGCAGCGGCAACCAGGGACGCCGTCCCGCATGGCCGCCGCGCAGCGGCGCACCGCCCTTGATGGCCTGCACCGGATCCAGGCGCGACGCGCGCCAGGCCGGATACAGTGCCGCCACCAGCGCGGTGCTGAATACGATGGCCGAGAGCAGCAGCAGGCGCCCGCCGCGCGCCTTGGGATAGACTACCCCGGTCAGGCCCTGCATGGTTTCCATGGCCTTGGCATATTGCCCAAGGTCGATGCCGGCCTGTCCCCAGTACAGCGTCAGCCCCAGGCCGCCGGCGGCGCCGGCCGCCAGCCCGAGCAGGCCCAGCATGCACGCTTCGGCAAACACCAGCCCCATGACCTGCCCGCCGCCGGTACCGAGCGCCATCATGACGCCGAATTCGCGCAGCCGCTCCATCACCCCCATCAGGACCGTGTTGGCGACGCCGACAGCCACCACCACGAACAGCACCAGCAGCAGGATATACGCCATCACGTCGTGGAACCTGGTCGATTGCAGCACCGTTGGCAGCATCTGCTGCCAGGGCAGCGCCTCGTAGCCCTGCCCCAGCCTGGCCGCCATCCGCGCCGCCAGCTCCTGCGCCTGCAGCCGGTCCTGCAGGCGCAACGCCAGCGCCGTCACGCCCTGCCCCGCCGCCAGCCAGTCCTGCGCCGCCGCCAGCGGCATCAGGACCAGGGAACCGTCCAGCATGTCCATGCGTGCGTCGAAGATGCCTTGCACGCGGAAGCGGCCGGCGCCGACCGATCCGTCGCTCGCCTGCGTCAACAGCACCACCTCGTCGCCAAGCTTGGCGCCCAGCACGGCGGCCGCCTTGTCGCCAATCACGATTTCCCGCGCGTCCGGCGCCGACAGGTAGCGGCCCTGGCGCAGCGTGCGGTGCAGGGTGGTCACCGCCATCTCCCGCGCCGGATCGACCCCGATCACCATCACGGCGCGCGACTTGTCGCCAAGGCTGGCCAGCGCCATGGCTTCCAGCCGCTGCGAGCTTGCCACGATGCCGGGTTGGCCGGCCAGCGCCGCCGCCAGCACGCGCGTGTCCTCCATCAGCAGGTCCAGGGTCTGGTTGTCATGGTAGCCGCGGCGGTGCAGCTGGACGTGGGACGACACATAGCGCGTCGAATTCTCGATCATCTGGTCGTTCACGCCCTCGATGAAGGACCACAGGAAAAACAGCGCCGCCAGCCCGACTGCGATGGCGGCGATCGTCAGGCCGGAGCGCCGCGGGTTGCGGAACACGTTGCGCCAGGCGAGCTTGACGAGGATCATTGCCGCACCTGTTCGACGATCTGCCCGTCCTGCATGCGCACGATGCGCCTGGCGCGCTGCATCACCATCGGGTCATGGGTCGAAAAGATGAACGTGGTGCCTTTTTCCGCATTCAGTTTGCGCATCAGGTCGAGCAGTGCCCCGCCTGCCGCCGAATCGAGATTGGCGGTGGGTTCATCGGGCAGCACGATCAGCGGCTCGGCCGCCATGGCACGGGCCACGGCCACGCGCTGCTGCTGCCCGCCTGACAGCTCGCGCGGACGGCGCTGTTCCAGCCCTTCCAGGCCCAGTTCCTTCAGCAGGGCCATCGAACGGCGCCGGCGTTCCTGTTCCGGCACACCCTGCAACAGCATCACGTATTCCACGTTTTCCAATGCCGACAGCACGGGAATCAGGTTGTATTCCTGGAACACGAAGCCGATCTGGTGCAGGCGCAGGCGCGACAGGGCGCCCTTTCCCAGGCCGGTGATCTCCTGGTCGCCGAGCCAGATGCTGCCTTCGGTCGGGCGGTCCAGTCCACCGATCAGGTTCAGCAGCGTGGTCTTGCCCGAGCCGGAAGGACCGACCAGGGCCACGAAGTCGCCCTGCTCCACCTCCAGGTCCACATGGCGCAGCGCGTGCACGGCCAGCGCGCCCTGGCGGTACACCTTGCCCAGGCCCTGCACCCGCACGATGGCAGTCATTGTTCGACCTTTTTCAGGTTGCGTTCGCTGAACGTTTCGGGGTCGATCGGCGCATCGTAGCGTGCGGCGCGCAGCGTGATGACGGTGCTGTTGCCCGGCTTGCCCTGCTGGCGCATTTCCCAGCGCGTGGGCAGCACGCGCCCGCCCAGCGCGCGCACGTCGGAAAACTGCATGGTGCGCACCAGCTCCCCGCGCTCATTGTAGAACGACTGGCTGATCGGGATGGCGTCGGCCTGGCGCACCAGGTACACCACCTTGCCCCACACCACGGCCGCTTCGGGCCGCGGCAGCGATTCGATGCGGTAGGCCGGCGCGCCGCCGACGGTCTCGCTGCCCACGATGCGGTGGGTATAGTCGTTGACGGCGCTGCTTTCCTTGACCAGGTCGTCGTTGGTGAAGTCGGAGCCCATCCAGGGTTGCAGCATCATCGAAGGCGGCACTTTGATGACCCGCTCCACGCTTGGCAGGTAATTCCACATCTCGCTGCGGATGCGCAGGGAACCGATGCCGGCTTCCTTGGCGGGCGACACCACGCGGATAAAGCTGTGGGTCGGCCGCTGCATCCACATGCGCAGCCGCAAGGTGCGCTGCCAGCGCGGCGTGGTGATCTGCATCTCCACCTCGCCCTGCAGGGTCTTGCCCCACAACAGCGCTTCGACGCGTTCGATGATCGCGGCCCCGTCCTCGTCAGCCTGGGCATTCAGGCTGAACGAGGCAAGCAACAGCAGTGCCGCGACAGGTCGCACCGTGTCCTCCCTGGCTGGCGCAAATCACTCCTGCTTGGGCAGCGGCTTCTGGCTCTCGCGCTCGGCCATCTGCTCCAGCATCATCTGCATCATGTCCATCCGCTTTTCCATCATGTCCATGCGTTCGCCCGGTGCTTTCCTGGCGCCGGCGCCGTCCATCATGGGGCATGCCGGTGCGCTGCCACCCGGCTTATCCTTCATCATCTGGCAGCCCATCATCTGCATCATGCCGCCGCCTGTCGGGCGCAACGCCTGCAACCCCGCATGCATGCTGTCCATATGCTCCTGCATCAGGCGCTGGCGCTCCTTGGGGTCCTTGGTTGCCTTGATCTTTTCCATCTGCGCCGTCATTTGCTTCATCTGGCTGTAGGCCGCAGTGAATTGCTTGTCGGGTGCCGCAGCTTGGGCTTTCGCAGCTTCCGGCGGGTGGTGCTTGTCGTCCGCATAGGCTGCATTGCCGAGCA
>CBFGQI010000244.1:0-4931 GCA_965650885.1 uncultured Oxalobacteraceae bacterium | reverse complement strand
GATACCGACAGGAGATGGACATGACCGCAAACGACATGATGGCTGAAATCCGCGACGCGAACCTGAGCTACCTGATGCTCGCTCAGCAAATGATCCGCGCCGACAAGGTCACGGCAATCTTTCGCCTGGGCATTTCGGCCGACATCGCCGACCTGATCGAAGGCATGAGCAATGCCCAGATCCTGAAACTGGCAGGCGGCAACATGATGCTGGCCCGCTTCCGCTTCGACGACAGCGCCATCCTCGGCATGTTGACCAACTACAATAAGGACCGTTCCCTGGCCCAGTCCCACGCCGCCATCCTGATGGCCGGCCAGGCTGTCGAAGAAATCGCTTAAGGAGCGCGCCATGAGCAAGAAGAGTGTGGTGACCGAGGCGCAGGAGATCCAGTTGGCCATCGAGCTGATCAACCTGGGCGCCCGCCTGCAATTGCTGGAAACCGAGGTGTCGCTGTCGCGCGAGCGCTTGCTCAAGCTGTACAAGGAACTCAAGGGCGTGTCGCCGCCGAAGGGCATGCTGCCTTTCTCGACCGACTGGTTCCTGACCTGGCAGCCGAATATCCACTCGTCGCTGTTCATGAATATCCATAATTTCCTGGTCGAGCACGCGGGCGCGACCGGCATCCGTGCGGTGATGAAGGCTTACCAGCTGTACCTGGAACAGATGCCGCCGGCTCCTGGCGAGGAGGCGCTGCTGTCGCTGACCCGCGCCTGGACCCTGGTCAAGTTCGCGGGCAGCGGCATGCTGCAGCTGAAGGCGTGTACTTGCTGCAAGGGTAAGTACGTGGTCGATGCCATGGACTTGAACCGCGATTACAAGTGCGGCTTGTGCCATATGCCTTCGCGGGCGGGGAAGACGCGCAAGGCTAAGGATGCTGCTGAGGCTGTGGCTGCTTGATCTTGGTGTCAGGCCCTTGGGTCTGACGGGGCGGCCATCCGACCGGTTTGCGGGTTTGTGGCCGCGATGCTGCGGGCCTGAACCGGTAAACCGGTGTCAGACCCCTAGGGTCAGACGCCCTTTCGTTATACTGCGGCGATGAATTTTAGAGTTCCGGCTATTCAGGCGCTGCTGGTCCAGGCGGGAGCGCTGCTGCCTTGCGCGGCGCTGGCGGTGGCGGCCGATGCCGTCGGCGCCGGCTTGACGCTGCTGCAGGCG
Source organism: uncultured Oxalobacteraceae bacterium (assembly GCA_965650885.1). GTDB lineage: Bacteria > Pseudomonadota > Gammaproteobacteria > Burkholderiales > Burkholderiaceae_D > Rugamonas. The sequence continues at coordinate 3,776 of CBFGQI010000244.1, read as the reverse complement.
GCGCTGCTGCAAGGCTTGCTGGCCGCCGCCCTCAGCTGGAAGCTGGGCCTGGCGCGCTGGTGGTTGCCAATCCAGTTATTCTTCCCGCTTGCGCTGCTGGCCGGCCTGGCACTGCACTTGCCGCCGTGGCTGGCCGGGGTGGCTTTCCTCATCCTGCTGGGCTGGTACTGGTCCACTTACCGGACCCAGGTCCCTTACTATCCTTCCAATCCCGCCGTGTGGCGTGCCGTGCTGGCCGAACTGCCGCAGGGCGGGGCGCTGCGCATGATCGATATCGGCAGCGGGCTGGGCGGCTTCACGCTGCACCTGGCGGCGGCCAGGCCGGAGTCGGACGTGGCGGGCATCGAGCTGGCGCCGCTGCCCTGGCTGGTGTCGCGCCTGCGTGCCAGCCTGAGCGGCAGCCGCGCCCGTTTCCTGCGCGGCGACTACGAACGGCTGAATTTTGCAGAATACGACCTGGTGTTTGCCTACCTGTCGCCGGCGGCCATGCCGGCCTTGTGGCGCAAAGCCCAGCGTGAAATGCGGCCCGGAAGTTTGCTTGCTAGTTACGAATTTGAGATTCCAGCAACGTCCGGCGTCAAGACCATCCATACCACAGAGAGCGGTCCGCTCCTCTATATAAGAGCGTTTTAGAGGCTGTTTTCCTTGCCGCAGAGGCGTCTTCACGCTATTGTAGTTCCACTGTGGAATATTATTGCTTTTAACTAGCTCTCGGGGAGTTTGCGCGCTTGTTAGTCATCGTCGGTTACATCATTGTTTGCGCGTCGGTTTTCGGCGGTTTCGCACTGAGTGGCGGCCACCTTGCCTCCTTGTTCCAGCCCCTCGAACTGCTGATGATCGGCGGTGCGGCGGCGGGCGCTTTCTTCGTCGGTAATAACGGCAAGGCGGTCAAGGCCACGCTGGGCGCCATCCCGGGCTTGTTCAAAGGCTCGCGCTACACCAAGGACTTGTACATGGAGCTGATGTCGCTCTTGTTCGACGTCCTGTCCAAAGTGCGCAAGGAAGGTTTGATGTCGATCGAAGGCGATATCGACAAGCCGGAAGAGAGCCCGCTGTTCAGCAAGTATCCGGCGGTGCTGGAGGACCATCACATCGTGGAATTCATGACCGACTACCTGCGTCTTATGGTGTCGGGCAATATGGATGCCTTCCAGATCGAGAACCTGATGGATAACGAAATCGAGACCCACCACCAGGAAGGCCATGTGCCGGCCCATTGCATCGCCAAGCTGGGCGACGGCTTGCCGGCTTTCGGTATCGTGGCGGCGGTGATGGGCGTGGTGCACACCATGGAATCGGTGGGTATCCCGCCTTCCGAACTGGGTATCCTGATCGCGAAAGCGCTGGTCGGTACCTTCCTGGGTATCTTGCTGGCCTACGGTTTCGTCGGCCCGCTGGCCAGCCTGCTGGAGCAGAAGCTGGACGAATCGACCAAGATGTTCCAGTGCGTGAAAGTGACCCTGCTGGCCAGCCTGAACGGCTACGCGCCCGCGCTGGCGGTGGAATTCGGCCGCAAGGTGCTGTATTCGACCGAGCGCCCAAGCTTCGCCGAGCTGGAAGAACATATCAAGAAATCGAAGTCGAAGTAATGGAAGCGAGGACCTGCCATGGCTGAAGAAGGCCTGCGGCCCATCATCGTCAAGAAGATCAAGAAAGGCGGCGGCGGTCACCACGGCGGCGCCTGGAAGATCGCGTATGCCGACTTCGTGACGGCGATGATGGCATTCTTCCTGCTGATGTGGCTGCTCGGTTCGACCACCAAGGGCGACTTGAACGGCATTTCCGAATACTTCAAGACGCCGCTGAAAGTGGCCATGCAGGGCGGTTCGGGCAGCGGCGACAGTTCGTCGGTGATCCAGGGCGGCGGTTCCGACCTGTCGCGCCGCACCGGCCAGGTGAAGATGGCGGACGACCCGACCACGTCCAAGACCTATAACCTGGATGCGGCCAAGAAAATGCTGGAGGCGGAAGAGCGCAACCGGCTGCAGGCACTGCGCGCACGGATCGAAATGACCATCGATACCAGCGCCGAGCTGAAAAAGTTCAAGGAGCAATTGTTGCTGGACTTTACCAGCGAAGGCTTGCGCATCCAGATCGTCGACCAGCAAAACCGCCCCATGTTTTTGGTGGGCAAGGCTGACCTGCAACCGTATGCGCGCGAAATCCTGGAAGCGATTGCCCCGGCCCTGAACGACGTGCCGAATAAGATCGGCCTGTCCGGGCACACCGACTCCACGCCGTATTTCACTGAAACGGGGTACAGTAACTGGGAACTGTCGGCCGACCGTGCCAACGCGTCGCGCCGCGCGCTGCTGCAGGGCGGACTGGCCGACAATAAAATCCTGCGCGTGGTGGGCCTGGCCAGTGCCACCCACCTCGACCGCGAGGATCCGTTCAATCCGATCAATCGCCGTATCAGCATTATCGTGATGAACAAGAAGACCGAGGAAAACGTGTTGCGGGATGGCGGCAAGATGCAAGTCGGCCTGGAGACTGAAGCAACGCAGGCCGCCGCCGCCGCAGCAGCGCCCCCGGCCCCGGCCCCGGCAGCGAAGAAATAATCGAGACCGTTATGACCAGAAAGAAAATCCTTGGCTCCCACGTGAAACGGCTGCTGTCCGGCGTCTCGGACCATGGCCGGCGCCACCTGACGGAAGTCGAGACCGACCTGCTGCAGACCAACCTCCTGCTGGAAGAGGCGATCGACAAGCTGACCCGCAACTTCATGGCCATCCACGAGGCGGTCAATGCGCAGCAAGCGACCATCGAACTGCTGCTGCAGGGCGGCCAGCCGTCGCCGGAGGACAAGGCGCGCCTGCAGGAAATGAACGAGCAGGTGAGCGGCTATGTCAATGCGGCCATCACCAGCATGCAATTCCAGGACATGACCAGCCAACTGATCGACCGCACCCTGAAGCGCGTCACCGGCTTGCGCGAATTCCTCGGCACGCTGGGGGCCCACGGCGCCGAAGTGGTGCCCGAATCGGGCAGCGACGAAATCGTGGACCTGCTGAGCAAGGTCAGCATGGCGCTGGCGATCCAGAGCCTGGAATTGCGCAGCGTGCTGCGCAAGGCGGTCAGCCAGAAGCACCTGGAAAGCGGCGACATCGAACTGTTCTGAAGATAGACGACAAACACATACACATAGTGAGATAAGAAGATGGCTAAAACAATTCTTGCAGTCGACGATTCCTCCTCGCTGCGCCAGATGGTGGCTTTCAGCCTGAAGGCGGCAGGCTACCAGGTGGTGGAAGCGGTCGACGGACAGGACGGCCTGGAAAAGGCCAAGCTGCAAACCGTGGACCTGGTGCTGACCGACCAGAACATGCCGCGCATGGATGGCCTGCAGCTGATCAAGCTGCTGCGCGAACAGCCGGCCTACGCCAAGGTGCCTATCCTGATGCTGACCACCGAGTCGTCCGACGAGATGAAGGCCAAGGGCCGCGCCGCCGGCGCGAATGGCTGGCTGGTCAAGCCTTTCGACCCGCAACGCTTGATTGAGGTAGTGAAGAAGGTCATTGGCTAATTAAGGGGTATGGCATGACCATCGATATTAGCCAGTTCTACCAGGTCTTCTTCGACGAGGCGGAAGAACTGCTGGCTGAAATGGAGCGCCTGCTGCTGGGAGTGGACGTGGAGTCGCCCAGCGAAGAAGACTTGAACGCGATTTTCCGTACCGCCCATTCGGTGAAGGGCGGGGCGTCGACCTTTGGCGTGACCGACATGAGCGAAGTCACGCACGTGCTGGAAACGCTGCTGGACCGCATCCGCAAGGG
>CBFGQI010000243.1:0-4949 GCA_965650885.1 uncultured Oxalobacteraceae bacterium | reverse complement strand
GCATGAGCGGCATGAGCCACAAGGAGCCGGGCATGGTGGACGTGGCCATGGCGCATGCCGAATACGCCGAGATCATCCCCGACCTGCTGCACGTGCATCCGGGCGCCATCCGCGCGGCGCTGCGCGCCATCCCGCGCCTGTATGGCGTAACCGACGCCACCTCCGCCACCGGCATGCCGGACGGCGAGTACGCGCTGGGCACGCAACGCGTGATCAAGTGCATGGGTTGCGTGCGCCTTGCCACCGGTTCGCTGGCCGGCTCCGTGCTGACCATGGACCAGGCGCTGCGCAACTTCGTCAGCCTGGGCATGGAAGTGGCCGAGGCGTCGCACCGCCTGTCGCTGTTCCCCGCCGACTACCTGGGCGAAACGCAGCGCGGCCGCCTGGCGCCTGGCGCCTGGGCCGATATCGTGGTGCTGGACCAGTCTTACCACCCCGTGGCCGTCTTCGTCGAAGGCGAGGCCATACCACTCACATAAAAAACCAAGGAGACCCAATGCAGGCTTTATCCATGCGCTATTTGCTCTTTATCGCCGGGATGGGCGGCCTGCTTTATGGGATCGATGTCGGCATCATTGCCGGCGCCCTGCCTTACCTTGAGTCCACCGCTTCCGTCGCGTGGAAGCTGAGCGCGCAGCAACTGAGCTTCATCGTGGCCGCCGTGCTGCTGGGCTCCGTGCTGTCCTCCTTGTTCGCCGGCGCCATCGCTGACGCCATCGGCCGGCGCTGGGCGATGGTGCTGTCCGGCGCCCTGTTCACCTTTAGCATTCCCCTGATCGCGCTGTCCGACGGCTACCTGCCGCTGCTGCTTGGCCGCCTGCTGCAGGGCGTCAGCGGCGGACTGATTGGCGTGGTGGTGCCGCTGTATCTGGCCGAATGCCTGCGCGCCGACAAGCGCGGGCGCGGTGCGGCCCTGTTCCAGCTGCTGCTGACCATCGGCCTGGTGGCCGCCGCCGTCATCGGCCTGGTGCAGGCGCAGAGCGTCGACAGCGCTACGCAAGCCGCGCAAGCCTTGCCGGAAGCTGCGCGCGCCGCCGCCGTGTTCGACGCCAAGGACCACGCCTGGCGCAGCATTTTCTGGATGTGCCTGGCCCCTGGGCTGGTATTCACTTTCGGCAGCGTGCTGCTGGCCGAATCGCCGCGCTGGCTGGTGCAGCGCGGGCGCCCTGAACAGGCCCGTGCCGCCCTGCTGCGCACCCGTCCCGCCGACGAAGCGGAAACTGAATTGCGCGACATGCTGGCCGCCTCCGGAGGCGGCACGCGCGCCGCGTCCGCCCGTGCTGACGCCTCCGCAGCCGAGCCCACCGCAGGCGACATCGCTGCCGCGCGCGGCGTCGTCGCCGGACGCGATGGCAGCGCGCGCCTTGGCGCGGGAAGCCTGGGCGTCGTCGGCGGCGGCAGCAGCGGCGTCGGCGCCGGCTACGCCGGCGAGGACCGCCTCCTGAGCCGCCGCTACGTGCTGCCCTTCCTGCTGGCCTGCCTGGTGCTCGCCTGCACCCAGGCGACCGGCATCAACTCGGTGCTGGCTTACGTAGTGAACATCCTGAACCAGGCCGGCCTTCCCGGCGCCACCGCCAACATGGCCGATGTCGGCCTCAAGCTGCTGAACGCCATCATGACGGTAGTGGCCGTGCTGCTGGTCGACCGCAAGGGCCGCAAATTCCTGCTGATGCTGGGCAGCGGCGGCATCGTGATCGCCCTGCTGGCGGCCGGCCTGCTGTTCCGCAGCGCCGAAAGCGAACAGCGCGACGTGCGCGCCATCGTCGCCGCGCAGGCGCAGGGCGACACCCTGACCCTGCGCCTCGACGCGCAAACCCTGCAGGTGCTGGGTGCCCCGGCTGGCGCCGGCCCGGATGCCGCGCCGCAGCTGCTGACCGTGTCCTACTCCTACGGCCCCTTCACCAATGTGCAGACCCGCCGCAGCGACGACCCCGCCCTGCCGCCCATGGTGCTGTCGCGCGCTGACACCGTGCAGCCGGACAGCGTGATCGGCGCCTTCTTCCGCAAGCTGCACCTGAATCCCTTCGCCGATCCGGCGCAAGGCCGCGACGCCCCGCTGCGCATCGAACAAGCGCGGATCGGAGCCCTGCCATCGGTGGCGCACGGCTGGCAGGTGACGCTGGCCATCTGCCTGTTCGTTGCCAGCTTCGCCGTCGGCCCCGGCGTGTGCGTCTGGCTCGCCCTGTCAGAGCTGATGCCGACCCGCATCCGCTCCAATGGCATGAGCATCGCGCTGCTGGTCAACCAGTTCGTCTCCACCACGATTGCCGCCGTGTTCCTGCCAACCGTTGGCCAGCACGGCTATGCCGCCATGTTCTTCTTCTGGGCCGGCTGCACCGTGGTGTACTTCCTCGCCGCCGCCTTCCTGCTGCCCGAGACCAAAGGCAAGACGCTGGAAGAAATCGAAGCCCACTTCGCCGGCACGCCGTCGCGCAGTACAGCTGTGCCGGCGCATTGAGGAACGGGCAGGCGGGCGCTTAATCATTTCCTCGCCATTGCGGCAAGTTCTTTGATCGGTATATGGAAACTTTCGCCGCCATGTAGCCGTTCTGCTGCAAAGTCGATGAAGCGACGGACTCGGCTCGGCATGTCCGTACGTTGTGCGTAATACAGATAGAGTCCCATGCGCTCGCTTGTGCTGCTTATCAGCAGCGGCACAAGTGTGCCTGCCCGGAATTCCGCGGTAGCGTTGATGCTGTCGATTTGACCGACGCCGATACCGCTTAGCACAGCGTGCATCTCGGCCTCCGGGTCACTGCAGCAGACGATGAAATCCATCGACCTGTACGAGACTTCCCCATCAATCTGGAATTCCCATGGAACGGGCCGTCCGGTCCCGGGCTGGCGATAGCCGATACACCTGTGCGATGCCAGGTCATCGATGCTTTGGGGGACACCGTTCCTCTCCAAATACGCCTGCGTTGCGCACACAACCAGCTGAATCGGAAACAACCAGCGGGACACTACCTGCGAAGTAGGCGCATTGCCCGCCTTGAAGCCCAGGTCAATGCGTTCGCCGACGTTATCGGTATTGCGGTCCTCAAGCACCAGGTCGAAGGTCACGCCAGGATGAAGGCTGCTGAACTCCGCCACCAGTGGCATCAGGACTTTTCGTCCTACTGCTCCGCCGGCACTGATGCGTATCAAGCCCTCGTCGCCCTTGGCCGAATTCTTCACGCGATTTAACGCGCCGGCAAAGCCTTCCATGCTGGCGCGCACCGAATCGAGCAACAACTGCCCATCTTCAGTCAGCGAATTTTGCCGCGTTGTCCGGTGAAACAGACGTACGCCCAGGTAATGCTCCAGCTGCCGGACATTCTTGCTCACGGCTTGCGGCGTGGTGCCCTGGGCCGTTGCTGCCTTGTTAAAGCTGCCCAGCTCAGCTGCCCGAATAAAGGTTGAGATTGCTCGAAGTTCGTCCATGGCTATTAGCTTAGCAACTTCGCGCCAATTAGCAACTTTCAGTTGTCTTTGATATCGCCGGTTCGTAACTACCGGGTGGGTCTGGCTTTCCCTAAAGTGGCCCATGTCAACCGACACATCATCAACCACTGAAGGAGTTACAACATGAACACCATCGCTAAAGATCTGGCTGGCCGCGTCGCGGTTGTTACTGGTGCATCGAGCGGCATGGGCCGCGCTACCGCACTGTTGTTGGCCTCACGCGGCGCGAAAGTCGCACTGCTGGCCCGCCGTAAAGATGCGCTGGATGCGGTTGCCGCCGAAATTCAGCAACTGGGCGGCGAGGCCATCGCCGTCACCACCGACGTCACCGACCAAACGTCTGTCGAGGCCGCTGCAGCAACGGTGCGCAAGCAACTGGGCAATGCCGACCTGGTATTTAACAACGCTGGGTTGATGCTGCCAGGTGCGATTGGTGCCCAACCCCAGCGCGAATGGGAATCCCAGATCGACCTGAACGTTACCGGCGCAATGCGCGTTATCCAGGCCTTCATTCCGCAAATGGAGGAAGCGGCAGCGCAAGGTAAGGTCGTCGACCTGATCAACACCTCGTCTATCGCTGGTCAGTACGTGTTTGGCTACTTCGCGGTGTATTCGGCTACCAAAGCATTCGTCAGCCACCTGACGCGCCACCTGCGTGTGGAACTGGGCCCAAAGAACATCCGCGTGTCGGTGATCGAGCCTGGCATCACCGAGACCGAACTGCAAAGCCACTTCACCTTCCAGGGCGCGATCGACTGGCTGGAAAACGCGTCCAAGTCGATCGACTTCCTCAAAGCGGAAGACATCGCTGAAACCGTCGGCTTCATTGTCTCGATGCCCAAGCACGTGAACATGCAGCAGATCGTCATCATGCCAACGAAAGAGGGTATCTGATGCCCATGACTCCTTGGGAACCTCGTTGAGAATTTTTTTGTGCGCCGCACAAAAAACTGTGTTACACTGCGTTCTGCGGTGAAGTACTCGAGAACTTCACCTTGTAGCACCAAACATTGGTCACAGGCTGGCACCACGCAGATAGCATGGGCTGACCGCTCCGCACCGCGCAGATAGCACGGGCTGGAGCAGCGATTGAAACATTGGCATTACATTGAAACGAAGCCCGCAAGACAGCGGGCTTTTTTTTCGCCCCTCGCCCCCAATCGCATCAAGGAAAGCACATGGCAAAAGAAGAATTAATCGAAATGAACGGCATGGTCACCGAAATCCTGCCCGACCAACGCTTCCGCGTCGACCTGGACAACGGCCACAAGCTGGTGGCCTACACCGCCGGCCGCATGAAGAAGAACTTCATCCGCATCCTGGCCGGCGATAAGGTTACCCTGGAACTCTCGCCCTACGACCTGAGCAAGGGCCGCATCGTGTTCCGCCACATCGAGAAACGCGGCAGCCCCGCGCCGCGCCCACCGCGCCGCCGCTGAGAACGGCGCGAAGACATTTACTCCCATTATTAAAGTCGGGGTCAGCTCTGGCAACCGGACATTTCG
>CBFGQI010000242.1:0-4960 GCA_965650885.1 uncultured Oxalobacteraceae bacterium | reverse complement strand
GGCGTGGTGGTCAAGTGCCGCCACCTGTGCATGGAATCGCGCGGCATCCGCACGCCGGGTGAAGAGACCGTGACCTCCGCCATGCTGGGCGAACTGCAGCCCAACCTGGCGATGCGCACCGAATTCCTGGCCCTGGCACGCGAGGCTTGATACATGGCTAACGCTATCGAGTGGTTCGAAGGCGGCTTCGACGCCGCGCTGGAAGCAGCCCGCGCTGCGGGCCGTCCACTGTTCCTGTACTGGGGCGCCGTGTGGTGCCCGCCGTGCAACCGTGTGAAGTATGAAATCTTCGGCCGCGAAGACTTGCCCGGCAAGCTGCAAAGCATGGTGGCGATCCAGCTCGATGGCGATAGCCCGAACGCGCAAGCGATGGCGGCGCGACTGAAACTGCGCAGCTATCCGACCATGGTGATGTACCGCCCTGACGGCCGCGAGATCACCCGCTTGCCGTGCGAACTCGATGGCGAATTGTTCGGCGAAGCCTTGATGGCTGCACGCTTTGCCGGCCACACCGCCGGCGAATCAATGGCTGCAGCGCTGGAGGGCTCGCGTCCGCTGTCGCCGTCCGAATGGACGCTGCTGTCGAATTATTCCTGGGATACCGATGAAGGCGTCCTGCTGCAAGGCCGCGACCTGGGGGTGACGTTGACCACCCTGGCAACGCTGGCCGGCGCCGCCGTCACCGGCGAAGCACCGGCTGCCGCGCGCCAGGTGGAGGATGCTGCCGCGCGCCTGCGCCTGCACGCACTGGTGGCGCAGGCGGGACGCGTGGCCGATGCCAGCTCGCCTGATTTCCTGCTGTCCGTGCTGGGCGATGCGCGCCTGGCGCGTGCCAATATCGATATCTTCAGCAATAACGGCCACCAGCTGGTGCGCGCCGCGCCAGCCCGTCACGCCGAACTGGCGACGGCCATGGCCACCGCTGCGCAGGCGTGGGCGGACGATATGTGGCTGTCTGCGCCCGACCGCCTGGCCGCAGTGCGCCTGCAGATGCGCATGGCGCGCATGGGCTATGCGGAGCAGGGCTTGCCGCAACTGGTTCGCCTCCGCGTCGACCAGGCATTGTCATTGGTCGACGACAAATATGGCCGACACACCCTGGTCAACACCGCGGTGAGCGCGCTGAACGACGCGGGCCTGCATGCCGAGGCGGAAGCGCTGCTGCAATCGACGCTGGTGGAATCGCACGCGCCGTACTACTTCAAATTAAGCTTGGCTTCCGCCGCCAAGCGGCGCGGCGATCTGCCAGGAATGCTGGATTGGTACGAAAAAGCGTGGCGTTCCTCGGTTGGCCCGGCCACCCGCATCCAATGGGGCACCACCTACCTGACGGCGCTGCTCGACACCACGCCGGGCGATAGCGCGCGCATCGAAGCTGCGGCTGCCGCGCTGGCCCAGGACTTCGCCAATACGCCTGACGCCTTCCAGCAGCGCAACCTGACGCAGGCGCAGAAACTGCTGGCCAAGCTGCCCGCCAACTTGCCGCTGGCCGACACCCTGCGCGCCGGCGCCAAATAAATCAGTTGCAGCGGATCTCGCTCACAGTCTCGTCATTGTGAGCGTGATCCATTGTGAGCCTGCATGACCGCACCTCTTTAGGAAGCCTGCGCGCCAACACTGCGCTAGTGCCGGTGTAAGAGCAAATCAACCATGGTTCTTGTGAAGGTAAGAATTGGTAATGCAGGACTTTGTCTTTTCCAGATCGTGACTCCTTGTCGTGCATCAAGGTTACTTCGCGCTCTGGCGCTCCGTCACTGAACTGGGCAAAGTAATACTTGTGTGGGACTTGCGGTTCGTGCACGACCCACCCTGGTCCCGGGATTACCTCTTGCTTTACTTCAAGGACAGAAGGGCAAGTGAGGACGTATGAAGCAAGAAGGATCAAGATATTCATTCGATCACGGGGCAACGCATTCGTGCGATCCGACCCATTTCTCGCCAGCCAGTTTGGCGGCTTCCGCATATCGGTATGACATGGTGACCTCCCAGACAAATATGAGAGTTCAAGGGTAGTCGACGGTGCCAGCGGCGCGCTTGCGGCGGATCAAATCATTTGAGCCTGAGGATTTCCGCCAGCCAGTCAACGAACACGCGCACCCGTGGGGACAGGTGGCGGTTGTGGGAGTAGATGATGGAGACCGGCAGCGGTGCCGGACGCCATTGCGGCAACACTTCAACCAGCTGGCCACTGGCCAATAGCGGCTCGATGCCGGGGCGCGGGATTTGCGCCAGGCCGATGCCGGCCAGGCAGGCGCCAAGGTAGGCTTCCGAGCTCCCAACGGAGACGCGGCTGCGCAGCGCGAGCGTGCGTACCTCGCCATCCACCACATACTCCCACGGCAGGTCGCGCCCGGTCTGGCTGGAGAAATAATTCACGGCCCAGTGCCCGCGCAAATCGTCCAGGGTTTGCGGCGTGCCGTGCGCCGCGAGGTAGCCCGGCGTGGCGACGTTCACTTGCTCCATCGCGCCCAAAGGCCGCGCAATCAAAGTGGAGTCGCGCAGCACACCCGCGCGCACGGCGCAGTCGATTCCTTCGCCCACCAGGTCGGCCATGCGGTCGTTGGCGCCGACGCGGATCTTGATGTCCGGGTAGCGCTGGAAAAAGTCGGGCAGGGCGGGGATCACACTCAGGCGCGCAATGCGTTCCGGCAGGTCGACCCGGATGGTGCCGGACGGCTTGCGGCCGCTGGACAGGAACAGGGCGTTGATGTCTTCCAGGTCATTGAGCAGGGCGCGGCAGCGCTCCACATACAGCTGTCCTTCAACGGTGAGGCTGACCTTGCGCGTCGTGCGCTGGAGCAGTCGCACACCGAGCTGCTGCTCGATGCCTTGCACGGCATTGGTAACGGTGGGACGGGGCAGATCCAGCTGTTCGGCGGCCTGGGTGAAGCTCTTGCTGTCGGCCACCGCCAGGAAGACCTGCATGGCTCTCAGCTGGTCCATTATTAGTGATTATCGAATAAAGATGTAGCAAATGCCGCATTTATTGTTGGATCCGATAATAGCACAATGGTTTCCATCGACACCTCACCTGGAGAACTGAACATGGAAACCCGCAAACTTGGCAGCACCGGCCCGCAAACCTCCCAGCTTGGCCTGGGCCTGATGGGCATGTCCGACTTGTACGGCCCCGCCGACCGCGCCGAAAGCATCGCCACCATCCACGCGGCGCTCGACGCCGGCGTCACCCTGCTCGATACCGGCGACTTCTACGGCATGGGCCACAATGAAATGCTGCTCAGCGAAGCGCTGCTGGGCCGCGACCGCGAGAAGGTGCAGATCAGCGTGAAGTTCGGCGCCCTGCGCGATCCGGATGGTGGCTTTATCGGCTACGATTCGCGTCCGCAATCGGTCGCCAACTTTGCCGCCTATTCGCTGCGCCGCCTGGACACCGACTATATCGACATCTACCGCCCATCGCGCCTGGATCCCGCGACGCCGATCGAGGACACCGTGGGCGCCATCGCGGACCTGGTGCGCAAAGGCCACGTGCGGCATATCGGCCTGTCGGAAGTGAACGCGGAAACGCTGCGCCGCGCCCACGCCGTGCATCCGATCGTGGACGTGCAGATCGAGTATTCGATGATCTCGCGCAGCATCGAGAATGGCTTGCTGCAGACGGCGCGCGAGCTGGGCGTCGGCATCACCGCGTACGGCGTGCTGTCACGTGGCCTGATCAGCGGCCACTGGACCGCGCAGCGCGAGGGCGAGAAGGATTACCGCGGCCAGCACAGCCCGCGATTCCAGGGCGAGAACCTGAAGCACAACCTGGAATTGGTGGAGCGCATCCGCGCGGTGGCGCAGGCCAAGGGCATCAGCGTGGCGCAGCTGGCAATTGCGTGGGTGCAGGCCCAGGGCACAGACATCGTGCCGCTGGTCGGGGCGCGTACCCGCACGCGCCTGCAGGAAGCGCTGGGCGCAAACGATGTGATGCTGCTGCAATCGGACCTGGAAGCCTTGGAACTGATCGTGCCGCAAGGCGCCGCAGCGGGCGGCCGCTATAACGACTACCAGCTCTCGCACCTGGATAGCGAGAAGGCCGCCTAAGCGAAGACTTCCGCGAGGAAGTCGACGAACGCCTGCACCTTGGCTGCCCGCTGATGCCGCTGCTGGTACAGGGCGGTCAGCGTGGGGCCGGGCGCCTGGTACGCGGCAAGCAAGGGTACCAGCTCGCCATTGCGCAATTCCGCCTGTACCGACAGCGACAGGAACTGGCCGATGCCTGCGCCGGCCTTGCATGCTTCCACCAGCGAATCCACATGGTCGAAGGAGGCGCGTGATGGCGGCGTGAAGGAAACGCCATCCGCAAACTGCCAAGCGCGCGGTCGGCCGGCGCGCGGGAGGATGAAGTGCAGGCAATCGAACTCCGCCAGTTCATCCGGCATCTTGGGCGAGCCATGCCGTCGGACGAAATCCGGCGACGCGCAGCAAACAAAGCGCGTCTGCATCAGTGGCCGCGCCACCAGGCGTGCATCGCCGATATCACCGAGCCGCAGCTGGATATCGTAACCTTCCTCGACCATATCGACCAGGCGGTCGTTGGCGCTAACCTGCAGCGAGATGCCGGGGTAGCGTGCGAGAAAGCGCGGTAAAGCCGGCGCCACGTAGAGCCGTGACACCAGTCCCGGCATATTGATGCGCAAGGTGCCGTGCGGCGCTTCGGCTGCATCGTGCAGGGCTGATTCCAGCTCCTGCATGCCGGCCAGCAGGCGTTGGGCATGCTCGTAGCATTCGCGCCCCTCGCCAGTCAGCGACATGCTGCGCGTGGTGCGGTTCATCAGCTTGACGCGGAAATGCGCTTCCAGTGCGTTGACCTGTGCCGTCACCGAAGACGTCGAGATCCCCAGCTTTTCCGCCGCGCGCGAAAAACCGCCTGTTTCCACAACTGCGCAAAAGACGCGCAGGGCATCGAGTTTATCCATACCGCATTATCCACAATTCGTGGATTCAGTTTGCAGCC
>CBFGQI010000241.1:0-5079 GCA_965650885.1 uncultured Oxalobacteraceae bacterium | reverse complement strand
TGACCTTCGGGTTATGAGCCCGACGAGCTGCCAGACTGCTCCACCCCGCGTCTGATGCGAGCATTATAGGGCAACGCGCCACTTTAGGCAATATTTATCCCCCTTGTTCTCACGATAGCTCGAATATATGTCGCCGCGTTCCGGCAACGTGCCGTTCGGTGTAAAGTAGACCTTATGAAATTTTGCTCAGAATGCGCCCACCCAGTCGAGTTGATGGTGCCGGCCGGTGACAACCGGCCGCGTTATGTATGCGTCAACTGTTCGGCAATCCATTATCAGAATCCCAAGATGGTGATCGGCTCGATCCCGGTCTGGGAACGCGACGGCGAGCTGCAAGTCTTGCTGTGCAAGCGTGCCATCGAACCACGCCGCGGTTTCTGGACCCTGCCAGCCGGTTTCATGGAAAACAGTGAAACCACGGCCGAGGCGGCCCAGCGTGAAACCGAAGAGGAAGCCGGCGCCAACATCGAACTCGGCAGCCTGTTCACCCTGCTCAACGTGCCGCAGGTGCACCAGGTCCATATGTTCTATCTGGCGACCTTGCGCGACCTCGACTTTGCGCCGGGCGAGGAAAGCCTGGACGTCCAGATGTTCCGGGAAGCGGACATTCCCTGGGATGAGCTGGCTTTCCCCACCATCCGCACCACGCTGGAATTCTTTTTCGCGGACCGCGCCAAGGTGCGCGAAGGCGGCAGTTACGGTTTCCACACCCAAGACATCACCCGGCCGATGCGCCTGCCTTCCGCCACATGATTCCCTGGCTCGACGCCAACTCGCCCTTTCCCGACGTGTCCGAAGCCTTGACCACGGACGCGCCGGGCTTGCTGGCCGCCGGCGCCGACCTGTCGCCGTCGCGCTTGCTGGCCGCCTACCAGCGCGGGATATTCCCCTGGTTCTCCGAGGGCCAGCCCATCCTGTGGTGGAGTACCGACCCGCGCATGGTGTTGCGCACGGCGGACTTCAAGATTTCCGACAGCCTGAAAAAGACCCTGAAAAAGGTGGCGCGCGACAACGGGCGCTGGCAAGTGAAGTTCGACAGCGCCTTCGAACAAGTGATGCGCGCCTGTGCCGCGCCCCGGCGCGACGGCCCCGGCACCTGGATTTCGGAAGATATCATTGCCGGCTATACCGGATTGCACCGCCAGGGCTTCGCCCACTCGTCCGAACTGTGGCTGGACGGTGAGCTGGTGGGCGGCGCTTATGGCGTCTCGATCGGCACCATGTTCTTTGGCGAATCGATGTTTGCGCGCGTCACCGACGGTTCCAAGGTCGCGCTGGCCTACCTGGTGCATTTCCTGAGGCTGCATGGTGTCGAATTGATCGATTGCCAACAAGAGACTGGCCACCTGGCGTCGCTCGGCGCGCGCCCCATCCCGCGCAGGGAATTCATCGCCCACCTGCAACGCTGCATTGTGATGCCACAGATACGCGATTGGTGCCCTATCGCACCGTTTTAAGCCGCAGACGCGCTATGATATGACTCATGACGCAGCTTAACGACCTTCCCTTCGCCACGTTGCAGTTTTATACAACGGCGCCCTACCCGTGCAGTTACCTCGATGCACGCCAGGCCCGTTCGCAAGTGGCAACGCCATCGCACCTGATCAACGCCGATGTCTATTCGGAGCTGGTCAAGAATGGCTTCCGCCGCAGCGGCATCTTTACTTATCGTCCATATTGCGATGGATGCCAGGCTTGCATCCCGGTACGCGTGGTGGCGGGCGGTTTCACGCCGACGCGCGGCCAGCGCCGCGCCTGGCAGCGCCATAGCCAGCTGCAGGCGGGCGTGGCCAGCCTGTCCTTTTCGGATGAGCATTACGAGCTGTATCTGCGCTACCAGAGTACGCGCCACGCCGGCGGCGGCATGGACCAGGATTCGCGCGACCAGTATGCGCAATTCCTGCTGCAAAGCCGGGTCAATACGCGCCTGGTCGAGTTCCGCGAACCGGATGGCACCTTGCGCATGGTCTCCATCATCGACGTGCTGTCCGATGGGCTGTCCTCGGTCTACACCTTCTTCGACCCGGACGTGCCGGGCGCTTCCTTCGGCACCTACAACGTGATGTGGCAGATCGCGCAGGCGCACGAGCTGGGACTGGAATTCGTCTACCTGGGCTACTGGATCGAGGATAGCCCGAAGATGAACTACAAGATCAAGTTCCAGCCCCTGCAAGCGCGCATGAAAGGCGTGTGGGGCCCGCTCACTTCTTCATCAGGTCCAGCAGCGCAACCGTAGTGGCCAGCACGCCGGTCTGGATCGCCTTGTCCGATTCGACGCGGAACAGCGGGCTATGGTTGTAGGCGACGGTTCCCTTGCCGGCGCGCAGGGCGGCAATCCTGGCGGGATCGGTGCCGCCGAGCCTGAAATAGACGCTGCGGATGTTTTGCCCTTCCGTGAAAGCCGGGTAATCCTCGGCGCCCATGCCGCCGCGCAGCGAGCCATTATCGAAAATGCCCGCGCCCAGGCGGCTCGTCCACACCGATTGCAGGCGCTGCACCAGTTGCTTGTCGTTGAGCGTTGGTGGCGCGGGTTCGTCGATGGTGCTCACTTCCGGCAGCTTGTCTTCGGCCACGCCGGCCGCACGCGCCGTGTTTTTTGCCACGCGCTCGATGGCGGCCAGCAGCTTGGCGCGCGTCTCCGCGCTCTCCGAACGCACCGTCAACTCGATGCGCGCACTGTCGCCGATCACATTGCCTTTGCTGCCGGCGTGGAATGAACCGACCGTGATCAGGGCCGGCTCGCGCGGCGCGATGTCGCGGGTAACGATGGTTTGCAGCGCCAGCACGATCTGCGACGCAATCACGACCGGATCCTTGCCCATGTGCGGGCTGGCGCCGTGCGTGCCGACGCCGTGCACCACGATCGCCAGCGCATCGGCACCGGAATACGGGGCGTCCTCGACATAGATCCTGCCTGCCTCGAGCTCCGCGCTCACGTGCAGCGCCAGGGCGTAATCGGGCTTGCCGAAGCGCTCATACAGCCGGTCCGCCATCATCGCCTTGGCGCCGGCGGTGCGCTCTTCGGCGGGCTGGCCGACCAGCATCAGCGTGCCCTTCCAGTCGCCGCGCCGCGCCGCCATCTGGCGCGCGGTGCCAACCAGGCTGGTCATGTGGACGTCGTGGCCGCAGGCATGCATTACCGGCACCAGATTGCCGCTCCAGTCCTTCATCTTCACCTTCGACGCGTTCGGCGCATCGGCCTTTTCCTCGACCGGCAGTGCATCCATGTCGGCGCGCAGCATGACGGTCGGGCCACTGCCATTGCGCAGGATGGCGACGATGCCGGTCTTGCCCACGCCTTCGGTCACTTCAAAGCCGGCCGCGCGCAATTCTTTCGCCAGGCGCGCAGCCGTCTGCACTTCCATGAAGGACAGTTCGGGATTCGCGTGCAAGTGGTCGAACAGCGGCGCCAGCGAGGACTTGTAGTCGCGCGCGATGGCGGCGGCAAGTTCCGTTTCCGCGGCAAATGCAGGCGCGGCAAGGCCCAACAGCAGTGCAAGTGCGGTTCGCTTCATGGTGCGCTCTCCTTATTTTTTCATCAGGTCCAGCAAGGCGGTCGTGGTGGCGAGTACGCCGGTCTGGATCGACTTTTCCGCATCGACGCGGAACAGCGGGCTGTGGTTGTAGGCCAGCGTGGCTTTGCCGGCGCGAGCGGCGGCCACTTGCGCGGCCGGCGTGCCGCCCACCATGAAGTAGACGCTCGGGATGCCCTGGCCGTAAATGAAGTGGGCATAGTCTTCTCCGACCATGCCGCCGCGCTGGTAGCCCTTGTCGAAGATGCCTTCGCCCAGCTTGGCCGACCAAACGGCACGCAGGCGCTGCATCATGGCCTTGTCGTTCAGGGTCGGCGGCACCGGGCGGTCGGTGTGGCGGATCTCAGGCAGCCTGTCTTCCGGGATGCCGGCGGCGCGCGCCGTGTTTTCGGCCACGCGCTTGATGCCTGCCAGCAGCTTGGCGCGTGCTTCGTCGCTTTCCGAGCGCACCGTCAACTCCAGGCGGGCGCTGTCGCCGATCACATTGCCCTTGCTGCCGGCGTGGAAGGAACCGACGGTGATGAGCGCCGCTTCGCGCGGGGCGATGTCGCGCGTGACCACGTTCTGCAGGCCCAGCACGATCTGCGATGCGATCACCACCGGATCCTTGCCCATGTGCGGGCTGGCGCCATGCGTGCCCACGCCGTGCACTACGATTTCCATCAGGTCGGCGCCGGAAAATGGCGCTTCGCTGACATCGATCTTGCCCGCTTCGATGTCGGCGCCCACGTGCAGCGAGAGGGCGTAGTCGGGCTTGCCGAAGCGCTTGTAGATACCGTCAGCCATCATGTCGAGCGCGCCGCCGGTGCGCTCCTCGGCCGGCTGGCCGACCAGCATCAGCGTGCCTTTCCAATCGCCCTTGCGGGCGGCCATCTGGTGTGCGGTGCCGACCAGGCTGGTCATATGCACGTCGTGGCCGCAGGCGTGCATTACCGGCACCACATTGCCGCTCAAATCCTTGACCTTGACCTTCGAGGCGTTCGGCGCGTCGGACTTCTCTTCCACCGGCAGCGCATCCATGTCGGCGCGCACCATCACGGTCGGGCCTTTGCCGTTGCGCAGGATGGCCACCAGCCCGGTCTTGCCCACGCCTTCGGTCACTTCGAAGCCCGCCGCGCGCAATTCCTTCGCCATGCGCGCCGCCGTCTGCACTTCCATATAGGACAGCTCGGGGTTGGCGTGCAGGTGGTTGAACAGCGGTTCCAATGTCGCCTTGTAGTCGCGCGCGATGGCGGCAGCCAGCGGCGGGTTTTCCGCGGCGGCAGCGGCGACGGCGGGCAGGGAAAGGCTGGCCAGCAGGGCGAGTCCGGGCTTGATCACGAAAGGTCCTCCAGGTGGTGCAGTGTAAAATGCTACAAAATACACCAAAGCTGACCAGCATGTCCGATAAATTCCTGTACGCCCTCGCCCGCCCCATCCTGTTCTCGATGGACGCGGAATCCGCCCACCATTTCACATTGCCCGCACTGAAGCGCCTGTCGGCACTGGGCTTGACGCGCGCCCTGGTGCGCCGCCCGCAAGACGATCCGCGCACCGTGATGGGCCT
>CBFGQI010000240.1:0-5155 GCA_965650885.1 uncultured Oxalobacteraceae bacterium | reverse complement strand
AGGCGCTGATCGCGATCTACGACAACTGCAACTCGCTGCACACCAACGCCTACGATGAAGCGATCACCACGCCGACCGACGAATCCGTCCGCCGCGCACTGGCGATCCAGCTGATCATCAACCGCGAATGGGGCCTGGCGAAGAACGAGAACCCGAACCAGGGCGCCTTCATCATCGAAGAACTGACCGACCTGGTGGAGGAAGCCGTGCTGCAGGAATTCGAGCGCATCGCGGAACGCGGCGGCGTGCTGGGCGCGATGGAAACCGGCTACCAGCGCGGCAAGATCCAGGAAGAGTCGCTGCTGTACGAGCACAAGAAGCACGACGGCTCGCTGCCGATCATCGGCGTGAACACCTTCCGCAACCCGAAAGGTTCGGAAGCGCCGGCAACGATCGAGCTGGCACGTTCGACCGACGATGAAAAACAATCGCAGTTGACGCGCCTGGCCGAGTTCCACGCGCGCAATGCCGACAAGGCGCCGGCAGCCCTGGCTGCGTTGCAGAAAGCGGCTATCGACAACGAGAACGTGTTCGCCAAGTTGATGGACGCGGCCCGCGTTTGTTCGCTGGGGCAGATCACCACGGCGCTGTTCGAAGTTGGCGGTCAGTACCGCCGCAACATGTAAAACCGGTACGGCGGTGTCTGACCCCAAGGGTCAGACACCGGTTTACCGGTTTTCAGTTAAAGAACAGCCACACCAGCAGCAGCACAATCCCCGGCACCCCCAACAGCCAAGCCAAGAAATACTTCCCCATGACGGCCTCCCTGTGACGTTAATCAATGCTCACAGGCTAAATCCCGCACCGCAGACCGTCCGTTAGCTGGAACACGTCCCCAGCGATAAGTTATCATTTAAATATTTGTCAATGATGCGGGGATTGCAATGGCGGTAGTGTTAGGACCTATCCTGAAGTTCTGTGGCTGCGCCGACGGCATGTGGTCCGTCAGCGCCCTGGTGGTATGGACAGGCGAAGCGGCACCCGCCGTCACCGCGGCAGTAATGCCCAGCGCCACCGGCGAAGTGCGCCCAATCGCCGCCACCTCGCGCCGCTTGCGCAGCCGCTTGCACAAGCGCGCCGAGCATGCCGTCGAGAGCTGGCAGTTCGCCATCGAACAGCATCCCACCCGCGAACTGCAAGTCCAGTACATCGTCGACGGACAAGCCTTCACTTTCACCGTCCCGGCACGCGACGCCGCCCCCACCTGCGCCTACACGTCCTGCAACGGCTTCTCCGATTACAAGAAGATGAAGGACATCCCGCAAGACCCGGTCTGGAACAAGATGCACGACAACCACGTGCAGCGCGCCTACCACTTGCTGCTGATGGGCGGCGACCAGGTCTACAGCGACGCGATGTGGACCACCACGTCCCTGAACGATTGGGCCGCCGCGCCGAACGACAAGAAACTCGCCAACAAGCCGGTCAGCAAAGCACTGCGCACCGAGATCGACGATTTCTTCTTTGGGAATTACCTGAAAGTCTGGGCTTACCCACACGTGGCACGCATGTTCGCCAGCATCCCGACGGTGATGATGTGGGACGACCATGACATCATCGATGGCTGGGGCTCCTATCCGGACAAGTTCCAGCAATCGCCGGTCTTCAAGGCGATCTACGAGGTAGCGCGCGACTACTTCCTGCTGTTCCAGCAGCACTCCGCCACGGAACATGAGGTTCCGATGCGGCTGCCGCTGCAGCCCGGCTTCAGCAAGGCCGTCCGCATCGGCAATTACGGCTTGCTGGTGCTGGACCTGCGCAGCGAGCGCACGCCGGAGCTGGTCATGGGCGACCAGTCATGGCAGGCCGCCTACAACTGGCTGGAGGCCCAGGACAACTGCAAGCATCTGCTGATCATGTCCAGCATCCCGGTCGTGCACCCCGACTTCAGCACGCTGGAAATCCTGCTGTGCGCCCTGCCCGGCCAGCAGGAGCTCGAAGACGACCTGAAGGATCATTGGCTGAGCCGTACCCACCAGTGGGAGCGCCTGCGCCTGATCCACCGGCTGCAGGAGTGGTCGCAGCGCACCGGCGGCCGCGTGACCATTCTCTCCGGCGACGTCCACGTCGGTGCAATCGGCGCCATCGAATCCAGCGAGAAGCATTACCAGGGCAAGCCGATCACGATCCACCAGCTCACCTCTTCCGGCGTCGTGCACCCGCCGCCGCCTGCCATGGCGCTGTTCTACCTCGAGCACGTAGGCGACAAGGTGGAAGAACTGGAAGGTGGCATCACAACGTCGATGTTCAAATTCCCGGGCACCTCGCACCGCTACATCGGCGCGCGCAACTACCTGAGCCTGGAGCCCGACCGCGCCGAAGACGGCCGCGCGCGCAACCGCTTGTGGGCCAACTGGCACGTGGAGAACGAAAAGCAGCCTTACCGCCAGGCTATCCTGCCGTTGAAAGCGGAAGAATGAAGGATGTGACTGGCGCCTCTCTGGCTTTGCCGGATCATATCCGCCGCCCCATTCTTCCCTGATCCTGAACGGCACGATCGCGAACCTGCCAGTTTGGCCTGTTTCCTATGGGCCGGGAACTCTTCTTTTGCTTAAGGTCATCATGGCGTGCCGATAATCGCAGGAAAATGAATCTCCATCGTTGCCAAAGGAGAAGGCCATGACTATTTCAATTAGCGTTCGGAGAGCTTTCGTTCCGCCAGTCTTCGGCGCCGCTCTGTTCCTGGTTTCACCTTCATCGCCAGCGCAGTTCCTTCCTCCAGATTACTACTTTGCCATCTGCAATGCTTACGAAATTTTCGAGCGGGGCATGGCCATTTGTGTCCAACATGCACCCAAAAAAGGCCCCTTGATCAAGAGGACATTTGCTGAATGGTTGGAGAGGATGCCGACTGAGATGCCTCGTGGGAGGGAACAATGCATCGCGTCTTTGGTAAAAGAGCTGAAAACAAGCGAAGAAGATACTGGGAATTCGATGAACCCAAAGATTCGGAGCGATTTGGAAAGAGTCACGTCACGGTTACTTGATGATTACGCGCGCGATGCGGATGAAGACCCTGAAAAATTCTGCGACGAATTGAAGCGGTATATGGATCGCTTCGGCCCTTAGCGAGCAATTGGACGACCAACGGTGGCGCCGGCGGTAAGGTCGGGTTGCCAGAGTTCTTGCAGGCCGGCGGCGGGTTTGCCGTCGATGCGGGCGAGCAGCATGTCGGCCATTTTGGCGCCGGCGGCGCGGGCGTTCGGCTGGTCGATGGTGGTGACGTCGATGTCGGCCAGCGTGTCTGCCATGCTGCCCCATACGATCAGCGAAATGTCGCGGCCAATCGCCACGCCGGCGTCGAGCAGCGCACGCACCGCACCGACGCCTGCCAGGTGGTTGTCGACCACGATAGCGGTCGGGCGTGGCGCAGTGGCCAGCAGCGCCTGCACGGCGGCGTGGCCGGCGCGGCGGTCGATGCAGTCGTCGATCAGGTGGTGCGGGTCGGCGGCCAGCCCTGCGGCGGCCAGGGTGGCAAGGAAACTGGCGCGGCGCTGGGCGGCGAAGTTCATCGACAACGGCGCGCTGATCATCGCGATGCGCTGGTGCCCAAGCGACAACAGCCGTTCCAGCGCCATGCGGATGCCGGCCTCATTGTCGTAATCGAACCAGGCATATGGCGCATCGGTTTGCGTGCGGCCGTGGGCGATGAAGGGGAAACCGGCGCGCGCGAGGTAGGCGATGCGCTCGTCATGGACCAGGGTGCGGCTCACCACCAGGCCGTCGACGCGGCGGCCGCGCACCATCTGCTCGTAAGACGGCATTTCATTCGCCGGGGAGACCGGGGCGATGATGAAGTTCATGCGCTTCCGCTCCAGCGCTTCGGACATGCCGCCCACCACTTCCAGGAACATGGGGTCGCCCAGGTCGGCCGGTAGCAGTGGATAGATCGTGCCGAGCACGTTGCTGCGGCCGACGGCCAGGCTGCGCGCCATCGGGTTCGCTTCGTAACCGGACTCGCGCGCGGCAAGCAAAACCCGCTCGCGCGTTACCTCGCTGACTTCAGGATAGCCGTTCAGCGCGCGGCTGACGGTCGTCTTGGACATGCCGAGCTTGTCGGCGAGGCTCTTCAGATTCATGGCGAAATTATAGCGGGTGCATCCAGACCGCTATCGCTGCCGTCCACCGCCCGCTTGAAGAAGTACAGCGTGACCAGCACGATGGCGATCGGCACCAGCGTGAGGTAGAAGGCGAAGTGGCCGCTGAAGGCGCCGAACACATAGCCCGTGATCAGCGAGCCGGTGGTGCCGCCCAGCGCGGAGAAGATCACCAGCAGGCCGGTCATGGCCGAATGCTGGTGCTTGGGCAGGGAGCTGAGCATGACCGAGTTGATGCCGGGGTAGACTGGCGCCATGAATAGGCCGATCAGCGGGAACAGGAAGGCCGCCAGCGGCGCGTTGCCCCAGCTGACGTCCGGCGGCAGGGCGAGATCCTGCGTCATCGGCAGCGCGACCAGCACCACCGCCCCCATGCCGAGCAGGCAGCCGTTCATCACGGGATACCAGTGCATGCGCCGCATCAGGATCCCTGCCGAGAGGCGGCCGGCAGCCAGGCAGGCGGCGAAGATGCTGGTGACCTGCACGCTCATGGCGGCAGGCAGATGCAAGATCTCGTTGTTGAAGGTTGGCAGCCAGGTGCCGACGCTTTGCTCGATCAGGACGTACAGGAATGCCGTCAGCACGAACACGCACACCAGGGGCTTGAAGAACAGCTTCAGCATGGCGGCGAATTCCTGCGGCAGGCTGCGCGCTTCCGGCGGCGCGGCCAGGTGCTCGTCGAAAGGCGTCGCGGCCAGCAGGCCGAACGTCAGCGCGCACAGGCCGGCCAGCACCCAATACACGTTCAGCCAGCTTTGCGAGCGCGGATCGCTGGAATCGATGAAGTAGCTGAATACCCAGTAGGCGCACAGCACGCCAACCATGAAGAAGCCTTCCAGCGTATTCATGATGCCCGCATGCTGGCGGCGGTCGGCGGCCACCAGGCCCAGCGTGGAGTACACCGATACCTTGACCAGCGCGAAGGACACGCCCACGCACAGGAACAGCAGCTTGGTCGTGGCGAACGATGGCAGCAGCGGCATCGCGAGGCAGGCGGCAGTGACGATGGCCAGCCCGGTGAGCATGGCCTTCTTGTAGCCGATGCGCGGCAGGAAGCT
>CBFGQI010000239.1:0-5207 GCA_965650885.1 uncultured Oxalobacteraceae bacterium | reverse complement strand
CTGGACGAGCGCAAGGCGCGTCAGCAGCGGGGAGGCAGCCATGAACGTTAATGCCATTGCCGGCAGCAGCTACGCCGGCCAGGTGTCGCCGACCGGGACCGACAAGACCCGCCAGGCGCCGCCACCACCACCACCGGGGCCGCCGCCGGAAGCCAGTGGCTTTGTCAGCGCTATCGGGGAGGCGTTGGAATCGCTGGGCGTGAGCGACGTCGCTGCAAGCGACAAGGAAAACGCCGCGTCGGCGCTCGGCAGCTTCCTGCAGGAGTTGATGGCTTCCCTGCACGAGCAGGGCGCGGCCAGCGGCGCAAGGGCTGAAGGGGCATCCGGCCCCGGTGGTCCGGGCGGGGCTGGCGGACCAGGAGGCCTGGGCGGCCCGCCTGGCGCAGGAGGTCCCGGCCGACTGGCTGAAGACCTGCAAAGCCTGATCTCGTCGCTGCAAGGCGACTCGTCGGAGGACAGTGAAGCCTCGTCGCTAGAGACGTCTTTCTCATCCCTACTCGAAGCGCTCGGTACCGACAGCAGCGACGCACAATCCAAGCTGGCCAGCTTCCTGCAGACGCTGGCGGACAAACTGCCGCAATCGGGCAGCAGCGGCAACCTGATCAACACTACGGCATAACAAGGGGAATTGAATGGACGCGCATGACCACGGCCTGGCAGCGGATCTTGAAGCAATGATGAACATGGAAAGCAGCCGCCGCCGCTCGCTGCGCTGGCTGCTCGCCGGCGCCGCCGCACTGCCGCTGATTGGTTGCGGCGGCGGTTCGGACAGCACCACTGCCGACAGCAGCGGCACCGGCACCGGCAGCAGCAGTGGGAGCGGCACCAGCACCGGCACGGGAACCAGCACCGGCACAGGGACAAGTACCGGCACCACGTCCGGCACGTGTTCGGTAATCCCCGAAGAGACCGGCGGCCCCTATCCGGGCGACGGCACGAACAGCAATGCCAGCGGCATTGTCAACGTGCTGACGCAGAGCGGCGTGGTGCGCAGCGACATCCGCAGCAGCTTCAACGGCGCAAGCGGCACGGCGGCGGGCGTACCGTTGACGATCAAGCTGAAAATCGTCAACGCCAACAACACCTGTGGCGCGGCCGGCGATTTCGCCGTCTACCTGTGGCACTGCGACCGTGAGGGCCGCTACTCGCTTTACTCGAGCGGCGTGACGGACCAGAATTACCTGCGCGGCGTGCAGGCTGCCGATGCCGACGGCAACCTGAGTTTCACCACCATCTTCCCCGGCTGCTACGACGGTCGCATGCCGCACGTGCACTTCGAGGTCTATCGCAGCCTGGCGCAAAGCACCAGCGCCTCCAACCGCATCAAGACTTCGCAGTTCACCTTCCCGCTGGCGACGCTGAACGAAGTCTATGCCACCTCGGGCTACAGCACCTCCGTCAGCAACCTGTCGCGCATCAGCTTCGCCACCGACAATATCTTCAGCGATGGCTACTCCTTGCAGCTCGTCACCATGAGCGGCAATGCCACGGACGGCTATGTTGCGACCCTGACGGTGGCAGTCGCCGCCTGATCTTCATCGGGCGAAGGCGGCTTCGCCCCCGCTCCTCCTTTTTCCCCTTCCCGCGAAACCGCTTTCGCCGCCGCCGGCGCCGCCTCTTGGGCAGGCGCTGGCACGCGCCTTGCGTTAAGCCTTGCATGGTTTGCGCAAGGGAGAAAGCATGGATCGTTTGCTCAACTATCGGCCGGAACTGGAACTGGCGCCGGCGGCACCCACGGCGGCATGGCGCGACGATAGCCTTCCGCAGGCCGCCGAACTCTTGGCAGCGCGCCGCGAGGGCCGCTTGCCGGCTTGGTTCCGCCACGTGGCACCGGGTCTTGACGGGGTGCTGCCCGAACTGGCCGAACACGTGCTGTCCGCTGGTCCCCGAGCCGGCCGCATGCTGGGGCTCGAGCTCGAAGGCTTGAGCGCGGAAGACCGCGAATTCGAAACCGCGCGCCAGTTCATGCGTTTTGCCGGCCTGGCGGCGCGCCGGGCGCGCCAGGCCGCTCGGGGAGATCCGCGCCAGTTGCGCCGCGCCGCGCTGAACCTGGCCGCCAGACAAGTTGCACCGGGCCTGCTGCCCGCCATTGTATCCATCATGGGACGGCACTCCGTCCCACCATCCGCAGCATCACATCATAGGGGGCAAATCATGCACGACATCGACCGTACCACCCTGGAGTTCGGCAACGAATCGTCCTACGAGGGAGAGTATGAGTTTGGCGAATCCGAATGGGGCGGCGAAATGGGCCAGCAAGGCATGCTGACCGAAGCCGAGGAAATGGAGCTGGCCAGCGAACTGCTGTCCGTCACCAACGAAGCGGAACTGGAACAGTTCCTGGGCACTTTCCTGAAAAAGGCGGCATCGTTTGCCGGCAACGTGATCCGCTCGCCGGTCGGCAAGGCCATCGGCGGCGCCCTGAAAGGCGTCGCCAAGAAGGCGTTGCCGCTGGCCGGTGGCGCGATCGGCGGTTACTTCGGCGGGCCGCTGGGCGCCAAGATCGGCAGCGGCCTGGCGTCGGCGGCGGGCAGTGCGCTGGGCCTGGAGGCGGAAGGCGAACTGTCCGGCGAGGACCGCGAATTCGATGGCGCACGCACCTTTGTCAAGTTGGCGGCCGACACGGTTAACCGCGCCGCCCAGGCACGAGGTGGCGATCCGCGCCAGGTGGCCATGCAGGCCGCCACGGCTGCGGTACGCCAGCACGCCCCGGGATTGCTGGCCAAGGCTGGCCAGCAGTTCGGGCAGGGCGGCCAGCAGGCCGGCGCCGCACGGCCCACTGGTGGCCATTCGGGACGCTGGGTGCGCCAGGGCCGCAAGATCGTGATCTACGGAGCCTGAGCCCAATGAGCCCATACGCCGCCTGGATGCTGGCACAGGAGGCGCGTTCCCTGCTGACGCGCCTGGCCCGTGTGCTGCCGTTTGCCCTGATCGAGCCCATGGTGCCGGCGGCGTCGCTGCTGCCGCGCGCCCAGCGCGGCATCGAACGGCAACTGGTGTCCGGGCGGCGCGAGCTGCGTGCCATGGTCCGTGGCTTCCTGCGCTGGCTGCGCAGCCCTGCCGGGCGGAAGGCCACGCCGGCCCAGGCGCAACGCCGTTTCACTTTCCTGCGCATGAAGTTCAACGCAGCGCTGATCCAGTTCGACATGTTCAACGACGTGATCACCCAGCGTAGCGAGCACCGCAATGGCGTCTGGCTGGCTGGGCTGGACGTGGCTTCGTCCGACGCATTGGCACTGCGCGGCGGCTACTATGCGGCGCCGCCGGTGGTGTGCTACCTGGACCGTGGACCGGGGGCGGCGATCCGGCGTGCGCGCACACGTTTGCCGGGTGGCGGCGACAACCCGGTTGCCATCATCCGCGTGCCGCGCGAACGGATGGTCGGCGCCAGCATCGCCTCTTCGCTGTTCCATGAAGTCGGCCACCAGGGCGCGGCGCTGCTGGACCTGGTGAATTCTCTGCGCCCGGTGCTGCAATCGCTGCAATCGGGCGCCACGGGGCCGGCCCAGCTCTGGAAACTGTGGGAGCGCTGGATCTCCGAGATCGTGGCCGACTTCTGGTCGCTGGCCAGGGTCGGTGTGGCAGCCACCCATGGGCTGATCGGTGTGGTCAGCCTGCCGCGCATCTTCGTCTTCCGCATCAATATCGACGACCCGCACCCGGTGCCATGGATCCGCGTCCTGCTCAGCTGCACGATGGGGGAGAGGCTCTTTCCGCACCCGCAGTGGCAGCGCATGGCGCGGCTATGGGAGTCTTTCTACCCCTTGCAAGGCTTGCCGGAGGCCGAGCGCCGGCTGCTGCAGGCACTGCGCGACTCCATGCCAGCCCTGGCCGGTCTGCTGGCGAGCCATCGGCCGGCCCTGCTGCGCGGCGCATCGCTGCCCGAGGCCTTGCAGGTGGAGCGGCGCCAGCCGGCCTACCTGGCCTTGCTGTTCCGGCTGTGGCAGCGCAAGCCCGAGCGCATGTACCAGGCGGCGCCGGTGCTGGTGTTCGCCGTGATTGGCCAGGCGCGCGCGGACGGCATCCTGAGCCCGGAACACGAAAGCATCCTGCTGGCGCGCCTGCTGACGCACTGGGCGCTTCGCAATACCTTGACTGACATTTGAGGAGAGTTCCATCATGACTAAACCGAGTGCGGCAGCCGCTGTCTCCAGCGGGAAGATCGACGTCAATGTGCGGGCCAGGATATCGGGCAACCGCTGGGTCCCGGTGGTGCATGCCCACGTGTTGCTGGCCCATCCCTCCGATGCGGAGCTCAAGCAGCTGCACCAGCTCAGGGCAGCCGGCGCCGCTGCGCCGGAGGTGCGCAAGCTGGTGTCCGGCTGGCCTGTGGTGCGCCGCAGCCATACCGGGCCGAATGGCCATGCGCGATTCGACGGCCTGGAGGTGGGCAGCTACGTTGTGGTGTACAACAACGTAACGCCTTTCAACGAAGACTTCGAGCGTTGCAACTACGTCGAGATCCTGGCCAAGGACACCAGGGTGGAGACGGAATTCAGGCTCGAGCCCCCGTTCGTACTGGAGCCGGTGTTCTTTGCCAACGGCGACAACCAGGACCGTCCCCACGGCCTGGTGGGCGACACGCTGTGGGTCACCGTGTCGCACGGCGTGCCAGGCAGGGCGAACCCGATGCCAGGCACGTATTACGTGCCCGAGCCACCCTTGCAAAGCCAGGTGCCGCACGGCGTCAAGTCGAGCATGCGGCTGAATGCGACCGGAACCGCCGAGGCAGCCGTCAACGTCTATATGGCGGCGCTGGAGGCCGATGGCGTGACGCCGGACCCGAACGATGCGGCCCATTACCGGGCTTCCGAAGCTGTGATTGTGGACGAGGGCAGCCCTTTGCAGGTGGGCGGCAATATCACCACCCATGCTTCGCGCACGGAAGCGGAATGGCGTCCCGTCATTGCCCATTGGACGCTGATCAGGAACAGTGCCGAGGCACTATCGTTCAACACCTACAAGCTGTTCATCGACCACCTGTTCTGCAATAACGCCGGCGGTGAGGTGCCGGAATTCGAGCGCGGGCGCTTCAATGAGAAGGAGCATGCCTTCCACGCGCTGGAGAAGCGGCGCACCTTGCCTTTCAACGATTCCGACTCGTACCGCGTGCTGAAGGCCGCGACCGAAGCCTTCGTGATGGTGAACTGCGGTGTGTTGCGCACACCTTACGCTTTCCGCATCCAGGACGACGCCGAATACCTGGA
>CBFGQI010000238.1:0-5210 GCA_965650885.1 uncultured Oxalobacteraceae bacterium | reverse complement strand
GAGGGCTTGTCGCAGCAGGTGGCGGCGCGCCTGTTCGAACCCTTCGTCTCGACCAAAGCCAGCGGCATGGGCCTGGGGCTGGTGCTGAGCCGCGCCATCGTCGAGGCGCACGGCGGCAGTTTATGGGCCGAAGTTGCCGCCCACGGCATCTTTCGATTTATACTGCCGGCGCTGGACTCTGGAGAATAGCCTTGTCAAACCTTACCGTTTTCATCGTCGACGACGATCCTTCGCTGCGCGACGCCCTCGGCCTGCTGCTGGGCGTGCGCGGCTACCGCACCGCCGTATTCGCCAGCGCCGAAGCCTTCCTGCAAGCCTGGCAGCCGACGTGGTCGGGCTGCCTGGTGGCCGATATCCGCATGTCCGGCATGGATGGGCTGACGCTGCAACGCAAGCTCAATGAAATGGGGTGCCTGCTGCCGGTGATTATCGTGACCGGCCATGGCGACGTCAGTTCGGCGCGCGAAGCCTTCAAGGCGCGCGCCGTCGACTTCCTGGAAAAGCCGTTCGACGACGACAAGCTGATCGCCGCCATCGATGAAGCGTTCTCGATGCAGCTGCGGCAGCGCCAGGACCTGGACCGCCGCACCCAGCGCGACCAGTTGCTGGCCGAACTGACCCCGCGCGAGCGGGAAGTGTTCGAGTTGGTGGTGATGGGGCGCCACAACCGCGAAATCGCGCCCCAGCTCAATATCAGCGTGCGCACCGTGGAAGTGCACAAGGCACGCCTGATGGCCAAGCTGGGCGTGGACAATGTGGCCGACCTGGTGCGGGTGGCGTTGCGCGACTGACCGCCCGCTAAGCTGCGCTCTGGCGCAATCCTTGCCAGCCCAGGATCACCTGGTGCACTTGCTGCGGCGTGATCGCTTCCATGCAGCGGCAGGCGGCCTTGTCCTGGCATTGGCCGCACGCCTGCGCCCCGCTCAGGTTTTCCGCATTGGCGCCCAGCGCGCCCCAGCGCGCGATATCGATCGGTTTGATGGGCGGGAACAGGCCCAGCGTGTTGCAGCCCAGCGCCGCCGCCAGGTGCAGCGGCCCGGTGCCGCTGGCCACCAGGCCGTCGGCGCGGCCGATCAGGGCCAGCAGTTCGCGCAAGTCGAGCTGGCCGCAGACATTGTGCACATGGGGCAGGGCCAGCAAGGCCGGCGCCTGCTGCGCCAGCAGTTCGCCTTCGGCGGCGCTGCCGGTCAGCCAGATCTTCAGGTCGGCATGCGCCGGCAGCAGGCGCGCCAATTCCGTAAAGTGCGCCAGCGGCCATTCGCGGCCATTGCCGTTGGACTTGGTGTGCAAGACCAGGTGGTAGCCGTGTTCGTCCAGCAGCGCGTCGACCTTGGGGCTGGCGGGGGCTTCCAGGCCGTACAGCGGCCAGACCTCTTCCAGCGCGGGGATCCGCTCCAGGCCCAGGGGCCGCAGCAGCTCGAAATTCAACTGGGCTTCATGCAGCGGCGACTTGACCCGGCTGAAGTGCACCAGCTCATTGCAGGCCAGCCAGTGGTAGACGCGGTGGCTGGTGCCGATGCGGCGCGCAATGCCGGCGCGCCGCGCGGCCATGGCAATGCGGCGCACCGGATAGGCCAGCAGCACGGTGTCGAAGCCTTGTGCGTGGAAGTATTGCGCCAGGTCCGGCACTTCCTCGACCGCCTGCACCGCATCGACGTGGCGGCACTGTCCGACCGTGTGCGCGGCATAGCTGCGCACCAGGAAGGTGATGTGCACGCCGGGGTAGCGCTGCTTCAGGTAGCCGGCAATCGGCAAGGTCAGCACCACGTCGCCGATATTGTCGGTGCGCGTGACCAGGATGCGGCGCGGGGCCTTAAGCGTGCGCTTTGCCATAGCCGGAAGCCAGTTCGCGCAAGCCGATGGCGGCTTGCGTGGTTTTGTCGGCCGCCCGCTGCAAGACAGCGGCGCGGTTGCTGTTTTCCTGGTCGCGCAAGGCTTCGCGGTGCCACAGGTGGTAAACCTCGGTGGCAAAAGCGCCATCCTTGCGCAGCACGCCGGCATTGAACAGGCGTACCACCAGGTCGGAATCCTCATGGCCCCAGCCGGTGAAGCTTTCGTCGAAGCCGTTCACCAGGTCCAGGTCGCTGCGCCACACGGCCAGGTTGCAGCTCTTGATGCGGCGCCAGGAAAAGCGCCTGCTCTCACGGCCCATATCGGGCCAGTGCAGCACGGTTTGCAGGAATTTGTTGCTGTCGCCGCCCAGGCGCAGCTTCAGTTTGTCCATCACGCCCAGGCGTTGGATGTCGATATGCTGCTCCAGCAGGCGGCGCGTAAAGCGCTCGCTAAGCAGCACGCGGCTGCCGGAAACCAGGAAACCGCGCTTGGACAGGTCGCGGTGCCTCGAAATGAAGTCCGCCTGCGGCACGCAGTCGCCATCGAGGAATATGACATAATCGCCCTTGGCCGCCAGGGTGCCCAGGTTGCGCGCGCGGGCGGCGCGAAATCCGATATCCTCCTGCCAGACGTGCTTCAGGGGCACTGGCGCGCGCGCCTGCAGGGCGGCCACCGCTTCCCGCGTGTTGTTGGTGGATCCGTCATCGGCGATAATGATTTCGAAGCCCTTATCGTCCTGCGCAAAACAGGCCTCCACCACGGCCGTCAGGGCGTCCGGACGATTGTAAGTGGTGATAATGACCGAGATGGTCGATGCTTGCTTCATGGATAATAAGAATTCAATAAGAAATGCCGACGTAAAAACGGTCCTCGCCCACAGCCTCGTCTTCCTGCTGCCTTTCCTGACGCTGATCACCAAGAACGGCGTGGGCGCGTGCAGCTTCGGTTTCCTGCTCCTGGCCTGCTGGTGCTACCGCGACGCCGGCCTGGCCCTGCGCCAGCATTATGCCAAAGTGCGCGGCGTGCTGGCCACTTTCGTGTATGGCTGCCTGTTCGCCGGATTGGTGATCCTGCTGAACGGCGAATTCAACCTGCGTTACTGGGAAAAACCGTCGCGCCTCCTGCTCGCCGCGTCGGCAATGCTGGTGGTGCTGGTCTTGCGCCCCAGCCGTAAAGCCTTGTGGTACGGACTGACGGCCGGCGCGGTCGCCGGCGCCAGCCTGGCAGTATATCAGCGCTGGATGCTGGGCGTGGACCGTCCGGGCGGCGATATCAATCCGATCACGTTCGGCGATATCGTGCTGTGCATGGGGATGATGTCGCTGGCGGGGGTGCTCGATTTCAAGCGCGGCCAGCGCATCTGGCCGATCCTTGGCGCTGTCGCCGGACTGGTCGGCACCGTGGCCACCGGCACACGCGGCGGATGGGTCGCCATCGTGCTGGCGGTACTGCTGCTGCTCAAATACGGCCAAGCCTTGCCCGGCAAGTTCGCGCGCCGGGTGGCGCTGACGGCTTTGCTGGCCATGTCGGCCGCCTATGCCGTACCGCAGACCGGCGTGCAGGAGCGCGTGGCGCAAGGCGTCAAGGACTTGCGCGAGTACTATAGCGGCGAGTTCTCCTACACCAGCCTGGGCGTGCGGCTCGAGTTGTGGAAGTCGGGCCTGATCCTGGCCGGGCAGCACCCTTTCACGCCGACCAGCCCGGAAGCGGTGGACCGCGAACGTGCGCAACTGGTCGCGCAAGGCAAGGTGGGCGCATTCACCACCGAATTCGACCATTTCCATAACGATGCCCTGCAGGCCCAGGTGGTCGGTGGCCTGGGCGGCTTGCTGGCCTACCTGCTGGCGATGCTGGTGCCCTTTGTCTTTTTCCTGCGCATGCTGAAACGGCATAGCGCCGCCGGCGACCCGCCGCTGGCGCCTGCGCTGGCCGGGATGCTGCTGGTGCTGGGCTATTTCAGTTTCGGGCTGACGGAAGTGATTTTCTGGTCGGTACGCAGCAGCATGTTCTATGGCTTGATGCTGTTCGTGCTGGTTGGCATGTGCATTAACGCGGAACAGGAAGTACGTCAATGAGGACCCTGGTCATCTCGCCCAACTGGATCGGCGATGCCGTCATGGCGCAGCCTTTGTTGCAGCTGCTGAAGGCTGCCAACCCGGATCGCCCGATCGACGTGCTGGCCCCGCCGGCCGTGTCGCCGGTGTGGCGCCAGATGGCGGAAGTGGCCGAGGTGCTGGAAACCCCGTTCCGCCACGGCTCCCTGCAGCTGAAGGAGCGCTGGCGCTATGCGCGCCTGCTGCGCCAGCGCGGGTACGCCGACGCCTATATCCTGCCGAATACCCTGAAATATGCGCTGATCCCCTGGCTGGCCGGCATCCCGCGCCGCGTCGGCTACAAGGGCGAGAGCCGCTATGGCTTGATCAACGTGATGCACTACGACGATACGCCGCCGCGGCCCATGGTGCCGTTCTACGCGGCCCTGGCCGACGCGCCGGGCATGCCGCTGCGGCGCGGCTTGCCCAAGCCGCGCATGACCGCCAGCGACGCGCAGGTGAACGCCGCCTGCGCCAAGGCAGGCCTGGATCCGGCGCGCCCGCTGGTCGTGTTCGCGCCGGGCGCCGAATTCGGCGGTGCCAAGCGTTGGCCGCCGGCGCATTTCGGCCAACTGGCCCGCCATATCCTTGAGCGCGATCCGCATGCGCAGGTGGCCTTGCTTGGCTCGCCCAAGGATGCCGACACCTGCAACGAGGTGCTGGCCGCCGCGTCGTCCGCAGCGGCTGCGCCGCCGGGCCTGGTCAGCCTGGCCGGCAAGACCAGCCTGTCGGACGCGGTCGCCCTGATCGCGCGCGCGGCGGGGGTGGTGAGCAACGATTCGGGCCTGCTGCATGTCGCTTCCGCGCTGAACCGCCCCGTGATCGCCATTTACGGCCCGACCGACCCCGATCACGCACCGCCGTTTTCCGACCTGGCGGCATCGATCTCGCTGCGCCTGGAATGCTCGCCTTGCCGCCAGCGCGAATGCCCGCTGGGGCACCAGAACTGCATGCACGGCATCAGCGCCGGCCAGGTCTGGCAAACGCTGGAGCCGATGCTCAGCCGTTGACGATAGGCTGCGCGATGATCCACAGGCTTAACAAGGTATACGCCACCATCAGCACCAGCATCGGCAGCTGGCTGCGCGTGGCGCGCGGCCCGAACTGGCGCAGCGCGGTCTGGTGCCCCAGCCAGACGGCCGCCACGTGCCCGGCGATGATGGCAAACAGCGAGACGTACCACACCATCCGCGCATCGACGATGCCCAGGCGGATAAAGTAAAAACGCGTGCCGAACAAATCCCAGCCCAGGTTGAGCGGGTCCGATGCCAGCGGGATCAGGTA
>CBFGQI010000237.1:0-5236 GCA_965650885.1 uncultured Oxalobacteraceae bacterium | reverse complement strand
AGTCTCGAACTCTCGACCTCAACCTTGGCAAGGTTGCGCTCTACCAACTGAGCTACTCCCGCTTCGCATCGCTGCGCTGTCATCAACAGCAGGCCAGCATTATAGACGATGGAGCGGGGCTGTCAAGTGGCAATATTGTTCTTTACGTCAATGTGCCGGAACGTTCCTTGATCAGCGGCCAAGCCTTGCGCAGGTAGTAGAACATCGACCAGACCGTCAGCACGCTGGCCAGCCACAGCAGCATGTCGCCCCAGAAGCGGGTATCGATGGCGCCCCACAGCACGTCGTAGTACAGCAGCATGGGGATAGCCGTCATTTGCGCGGCGGTCTTGATCTTGCCGATCGAGCTGACGGCGACGGATTTGGAGGCGCCGATCTGTGCCA
Source organism: uncultured Oxalobacteraceae bacterium (assembly GCA_965650885.1). GTDB lineage: Bacteria > Pseudomonadota > Gammaproteobacteria > Burkholderiales > Burkholderiaceae_D > Rugamonas. The sequence goes on along the minus strand of CBFGQI010000237.1, from coordinate 4,852 downwards.
TCCATTCGCGCAGGGCCGAAATCGTGATTTCGCGGCCAATGATGATGAAGGCGACGATTGGGTGGCAGCGGCCGCCATCCAGGTGCAGCAGCACCAGCAGCGCGCCGGCCACCATCAGCTTGTCGGCCACGGGGTCGAGGAAGGCGCCAAATGCCGATGTCTGGTTCCAGCGCCGGGCCAGGAAGCCGTCGAACCAGTCCGTCACGGCGGCCACGATGAAGATGGCGGTGGCGGCGGCATTGCGTTCGTGGGGGGTGAGCCAGGTGACCGGGAGATAGAACACGCCTACGACCAGGGGAATCAGCGCGACGCGCAACCAGGTCAGCAGGATCGGGATGTTGAAAGGCATATGCGGTGTATAAGAATTGTAATGACGCGCCGCTAGTGTATAACGGCGGGGCGGGTTAGGCCAGTTTGGCTTGAAACCCAGTAAACCGGTGAGGCGGTGTCAGACCCTAGGGTCTGACACCGGTTTGCCGGTTTCCGATGCCTCAATGAAGCTGCCGGTAGATTTCTTCTGCCAGGGTGTTGGAGATGCCTTCCACCGACCTCAAATCCTCGATGCTGGCATTCATCACGCCCTTCAGGCCGCCGAAGCGCGCCAGCAGCTTCTGGCGGCGCTTGGCCCCGATGCCCTCGATCTCCTCGAGACGCGAGGTCTGCCGCGCCTTGGCCCGCTTGGCGCGCATGCCGGTGATGGCGAAACGGTGGGCCTCGTCGCGGATCATGGCCACCAGCATCAGCGCCGCCGACTCCTTGCCCAATTCCTGCGGCTCGCGGCCATCGACGAACACCAGCGTCTCCAGGCCGACCCGCCTGCCCTCGCCTTTCGCCACGCCGACGATCAAGGAGATGTCCAGTCCCAGTTCCACAAACACCTGGCGCGCCATCTCGACCTGGCCTTTGCCGCCGTCGATCAGCACCACGTCCGGCATCACGCCATCGCCCCCGGCCACCTTCTCGTAGCGCCGCGTCAGCACCTGCCGCATCGCGGCATAGTCATCGCCCGGCGTGATGTCATTGATGTTGTAGCGGCGGTATTCGCCGTTCTGCATCTGGTGATGGTGGAACACCACGCACGAGGCTTGTGTCGCCTCGCCCGCCGTATGCGAAATGTCGAAGCATTCCACGCGCAAGGTGTCGAGGTCTTCGTTCTCCAGCCCCAGCACTTCGGCCAGCGCGCGTGTCCTGGCCTGCTGCGAGCCCTGTTCGGACAGCAGCCGCGCCAGCGAAATCTCGGCGCCCTTCTGCGCCAGGTCCTGCCATTGCCGGCGCTGGCCTTGCGGCTGGAACACCAGGTGGATGCGGTGCCCGCACTGCTCCTGCAGTGCCAGGATCAGCTCCGGCTGGTCGAATTCGATATTCAGGATCAGCGTGCCGGGGATGGATTTTTCGGTGTAATGCTGCACCAGGAATGCCGCCAGCACTTCCTGTTCGATCGGGCGCTCGGCCACGATTTCGGCGTCCATCACGTGCGTCGGGAAATAAGCGCGGTCGCCCAGGTGGCGGCCGCCGCGCACCATGGCCAGGTTGACGCAGGCGCGCCCGCCCTGCACCACCACGGCCAGGATATCGACGTCCTGGTCGCCGGTGGTCTCCATCGACTGCTGGTGCAGCACCTTCGACAGCGACTGGATGCGGTTGCGTACCACCGCCGCCTGTTCGAATTTGAGCTCGGTGGCGTAGGCCAGCATCTTCTGCTCCAGCTCCTCCATCACTTCCGTCTGGCGCCCGCGCAGGAAGCGCGCCGCGTTGTTGACGTCATTGCGGTAGTCTTCGGCCGCGATCAGGCCCACGCAAGGGCCGCTGCAGCGGCCGATCTGGTGCAGCAGGCAGGGACGCGTGCGGTTCATGTAGACGCTGTCCTCGCAGGTGCGCAGCATGAACACCTTTTGCAGGATCTGCATCGACTCCTTCACCGCCCAGGACGACGGGAAGGGGCCGAAATACTGGTGCTTGCGGTCCACCGCGCCGCGGTAGTACACCATGCGCGGGATCTCGTCGCCCGTGATTTTCAGGTAGGGATAGCTCTTATCGTCGCGGAACAGGATGTTGTAGCGCGGCTGCAGGGCCTTGATCAGGTTGTTTTCCAGGATCAGGGCTTCGGCCTCGCTGCGGGTGACGGTGGTTTCCAGGCGCGCGATGCGCTCGACCATCAGGGCAATGCGCGGGCTCGCCAGGTTTTTCTGGAAGTAGCTCGAGACGCGCTTCTTCAAGTCGCGCGCCTTGCCCACGTAGAGCACCTTGTCTTCCGCGTCGAAGTAGCGGTACACGCCGGGCAGGTTTGGCAGCTTGGCAACGGTGGCCAGCACCTGTTCGCGCGGATCCGGCGCTGCTTGGCTCATTTCAGTCATTCGCTCGCTCGACGATCGCATAGGCGACCGCGTATTCCTCTTCATCGCTCACCGAGATATGGGCGACCAGGCCGTTCTGCAACATGAATTCGCCCAGCGCGCCGCCGCAAGCCATATAAGGCTTGCCAAGATCGTCATTCAGCAGCTGCGCCGCGTGCCAGGACATGGGCGGGCGCAGGCCCAGGCCCAGCGCCTTGGAGAACGCCTCCTTGGCGGCGAACCGGGTGGCGGCATAGCGCACGCCGCGCAGCGGGCTGCGGGCGCTGCGCTCCTGGTAGACCGTGAACTCGTCGGGACCGAGGATCTTGCGCGCGAAGCGCTCGCCGCTGCGTTCCAGCGCGGCGGCAATGCGCGGCACTTTGCACACGTCGGTCCCGATGCCGTAGATCATTTGGCGCCCAGCCGGGTCGACACCATGATGGCCTTCATTTCGCGCACAGCGTTCTCCCAACCGGCAAAGATCGAATGCGCCACGATGGCATGGCCAATGTTCAATTCCGCGATCTCGGGGATGGCGGCAATCGCCTGCACGTTGGTGTAATGCAGGCCATGGCCGGCATTGACTTTCAGGCCATTCTGCACGCCCCAGCGCACGCCATCCTTGATGCGCTGCAGCTCGCGCGCCTGGGCGTCGCCTTCGGCATCAGCATAGGCGCCGGTGTGCAGTTCGATCACCGGCGCACCAACCGCGGCGGCAGCCTTGATCTGTTCCTCATCGGCGTCGATGAACAGGGACACGCGGATGCCCTCTCCTTGCAGTTGCTTCACGGCCGCCGCGACTTCCTTGTGGAAGCGCACCACGTCCAGGCCGCCTTCGGTGGTGATCTCGGTGCGTTTTTCCGGCACCAGGCAAACGTCGGCAGGCTTGATGCGGCAGGCGAAATCGATCATTTCCTGGGTGACGGCAGCTTCCAGGTTCATTCGGGTGACCAGTTGCGGCGCCAGCGCGATCACGTCGGCATCCTTGATATGACGGCGGTCTTCGCGCAGGTGCAGGGTAATGCAGTCGGCGCCGGCCTGTTCGGCCAGCAGCGCCGCGCGGATCGGGTCGGGATAGGCGGTGCCGCGCGCATTGCGCAGCGTGGCGACGTGGTCGATGTTCACGCCAAGGTCGATGACGGTGCCGGATGGAGACAGGAAGCTCATATTCTTTTCTTAAAGTTGCAGCAAATCGATCAATATCTGGCGCGTGTTCAATGGCGCGCCGCCAAGGTGCCAGGACAGCAGGTAACGCATCAGCTGCTTGCTTTGCGCCTGCGTTGCCGGGTCGGTGTAGTCCTCGCGCTCCATGTCCAGCAGGGTCTTGCCGGCGACGCGCGGGGTGCTGTCGTCGTCGCGTTCCGGACGCGGGCCACGCTCGGGGTCCACCACGTAATGTACATCGGGCAGCACTTTCATGCGCGTGGCCGTGCAGCGGGCCAGATCGGCCGCCACGCCGGTCTCCTTGAGCAGCGCCATTTCGAACTTGCGCAGCACGATGGGCGCCGGTTCGTTGTGGGCCAGCTGGTTGAGGGTGGAGACATACTGGTCGAACAGCTTCGCATGCGCGTCGTCGCGCGCGGTCAGCTTGACCAGCAGTTCGTTCAGGTAGAAGCCGCACAGCAGCGCGGTTTTCTCCAGCGGCAGCATGCCGCCGACCCAGTCGGCATCGGTCAGCGTGCGCAATTCGTTCTTGCCGCTCCAGCCGACGGTCAGCGGCTGAAAGGTTTGCAGCACGCCGCGCAGCTGGGAATGCGGGCGCTTGGCGCCCTTGGCGATCAGGGCCACGCGCCCGAAGTCGCGCGTGAACAGTTCGACGATGAGCGAGGTTTCCTTGTAGGGATAGGAATGCAGCACGAAGGCAGGCTGCCCGCTGACGCGCGTGCCGACCGTACGCTGCTGGCCCGGCGCGCGGCGGCGCTGGTTGGGCGCAGCGGCTGCCAGCTCAGACATTATTCGTAGCCGTACGCGCGCAGGCCGGCTTCGTTATCGGCCCAGCCGGATTTCACTTTCACCCAGATCTCGAGGTAGACCGGCCCGCCGAACAGTTTCTCCATGTCGAGGCGGGCCTGGGTGCTGACTTCTTTCAGGCGGGCGCCCTTGTTACCGATGATCATGGACTTGTGGCTGTCGCGCTCGACTAGGATGGCAGCGAAAATGCGGCGCAAATTGCCTTCCTGCTCGAATTTCTCGATCAGCACCGTGCTGGTGTAAGGCAGCTCGTCGCCGACAAAGCGGAACAGCTTTTCGCGCACGATCTCGGAAGCCAGGAATTTCTCGCTGCGGTCGGTGATGTCGTCCTCGCCGAAAATCGGCTCGTTTTCCGGCAAATACTTCTTGATCTCGTTCTGCAGTCCGTCCAGCTGGAAGCGCAGCTTGGCGCTCACCGGCACGATCGCGGTGAACTGGAACTTCTCGGCGATCTGCTGCGCGAACGGCATCAGCACGGCCTTGTCCTTCACGCGGTCGGACTTGTTGATCACCAGGATCACCGGCACGTTCTTCGGCAGCAGGTCCAT
>CBFGQI010000236.1:0-5271 GCA_965650885.1 uncultured Oxalobacteraceae bacterium | reverse complement strand
AGCTTGCGGCGGGACTTTCACCCACAGGAGTACGCCCATGCTGGGCGCACCCAAAAGAAAAGCCGCCAGACGGGCTGGCGGCTTGGAAGCTGTCGGAGCTGCTCCAAATCAGTCGGGCGAACTGCAGAGGCAATGGGTCAGCGCCATGAAGGGCTTGCGTTGGGCGGTCATTTCGTTCAGCCAGCCCAGGTCCTGCACCACCTCGCGCGCCACGCCCGCCGGCACGCCGGCCGGCAGCAGCGAGGCGCGCGCCTGCTCGCCGTACGCCTTGGCCATGGCCGCCTTGGCGCCCGAGGCGCCGAAAAATTCCAGCACTTTGTCGAAGCGCGACACTTCGCGTTCGATATAGACCACGCGCGGTTCGCCCGCCAGCTTGGCGCGGCGCGCGGCGGCCTCCAACGCTTCCTTGTAGCCCCCCAGCGTATCGACCAGGCCGCGCTCCTTGGCCTGCGCCCCGGTCCACACCCGGCCCTGGCCAACGGCATCGATCTTGGCCGGCGTGGTATTGCGCGCCTTGGCCGCCTTGGTGGTGAACTCGTCGTAGACGTGGCCGATCGCGCCCTGGATCAGTTGCCCGAAGCGCGGATCCATCGGGCGCAGCGGGTTGCCCGCGTCGCCCAGCCAGGTGGTGGTCTGGCCGGCGGTATGGATGCCCAGTTTGTCGATCACCTTGTCCACCGTCGGGAACAGCGCGAACACGCCGATCGAGCCGGTGATGGTGGCCGGGTCGGCGATCACTTCATCGGCCGCCATCGAGATCCAGTAGCCGCCGGAAGCGGCCACATTGCCCATCGAAACGATCACCGGCTTGCCCGCCGCGCGGGTCAGTTCCAGCTCGCGCCGGATCAGCTCCGAGCCGAAGGCGCTGCCGCCGGGCGAATCGACGCGCAGCACCACCGCCTTGATCGCACTGTCCTCGCGCGCCATGCGCACCAGGCGCGCCGTGGAATTGCCGCCGATCTGACCGGCCGGCGCATCGCCGTCGCTGATTTCGCCCACCGCCATCACGACGCCGATCGCATCGCCCGTCAGTTTCGGATAGACGCGCGCCAGGTAATCGTTGTAGCCGACCTGGCGGAAGGATTTGGCGGCCGGGTCGTGCACGCCGCGCTTGGTCAACATCACGCGCAATTCATCCTTGGTCTTCAAGCCGTCGACCAGCTTGGCGTCCAGCGCCACCTTGGCCAGGTTGCCCTTGGCGCCCTCCACCAGCGCCGGCAGCTTGTCGATCCACTGTACCAGCGCGCCTTCGGGCAGCTTGCGCGACTGCTGAACCTGCGCGGTATAGCGCGCCCACAGGTCGTTATTCAGGTAGGCATCGGCCTCCGCCGCTGCCGGCGACGGGCCGTTGGCGATGAACGGCTCGGCAGCACTCTTGTAGCTGCCGACCTTCATGAGGTTCACGGTCACGCCCATCTTGTCCAGCGCGTCGCGGTAGTAGCTGCGGTAGGCGCCGAAACCCTCCAGGAACACCGCCCCCATCGGGTGCAGGTAGACCTCGTCCGCATGCATGGCGATCTGGTATTGGCGCTGGTTGTAGCTGGAGCCCCAGGCCACCACCTTCTTGCCGCTGGCCTTGAAACGGTCCACCGCCGCGCCGATCTCGCGCAACATGGCCTGGCCGCCGCCCTGCATCTCGTCCAGCACCAGCACGGCGCCGCCGATCTGCGGATCCTTGGCGGCCGCTTCGAGCACGTTCAGCACGTCGCGCAGCTGCACCGACTTGCGCACTTCGCCGCCCGACAGGCCCGCCATCAGCGCTTCGCGGCTGCTGCCGTGCGATTGCTCCACCAATTGCCCTTCCAGGTTCAGCACCAGCATGGTCTTATCGCCCAGCGGTTTGACGCCGCCGCCGAATAGCGCGGCCAGCAGAACCACCACCACCAGCAGGAACAACAGGTTCAACACGGCGCGGCGGCTATGGTCCACCGCGCGCCAGAACCAGGCGAAACCACCTCGGACATACGAAAAAACAGAGCGGGACATCTTTACTCCTGGTGCAAAAAATGTAACTACTTCACACTATAAGCGACATTCGCCCGGGCTGGGGAAGAAATCAGGTACAGCCCAGCCATGACCAGCAAGCCATTGATGACCAGCAGTTCCAGGCCCAGGCGGTAGCTGCCGAACAGCCATTGCTGGTTGAACTCGACCAGCGCGCACAGTACCGGCCCGGCCAGCGCCACCCATGGCGCCAGCTTGTCGTTGACCGCCCGCTTGCTCAGCAGTCCGAAAGCGAACAGGCCAAGCAGCGGACCATAGGTATAGCCGGCCAGCTTCAGGATCATGCCGATCATGCTGGCGCTGCCGACCCATTTGAACACCATCACCAGCAGCAGGAACAAGGCGCAAAAGCCCAGGTGCACGCGGTGGCGGATGCGCAATTGCGCGCCCTCGCCCAGGTCGTCGCGCCGCTTCAGGCCCAGGATATCGATGCAGAACGAAGACGTCAGCGCCGTGATCGCGCCGTCGGCGCTGGGGAACAGTGCGCTGACCAGCGCAATGATGAACACCAGTTGCAGCAAGGCCGGCAGGTGCCCCATCACCACCGCCGGGAAGATCTTGTCGCCGCTGGCCGCCAGGCCCACCTGCTCCGCATACAAATAAAGCAAGCCGCCCAGGAACAGGAACAGCGTCAGCACGCCGGTCAGGATGGCGGTCAGCGCCAGCATGTTCTTCTGGGAGTCGCCCAGGGTCTTGACCGAGATATTCTTCTGCATCATTTCCTGGTCCATGCCCGTCATGGTGATGACGATGAAAGCACCGGCCACCACCTGCTTCCAGTAATAGGCCGGGCTGTCGACATCGGTGGTGAACACGCGCGCCAGCCCGCTGGAGCGCATCCTTTCCAGCCCCTCCAGCACGCCCAGGTCCATTTCATTGAGCAGGAATACCGTGCAAGCGACCAGGCCGAACAGCATGCCGGTGGTCTGCAGGGTATCGGTCCAGACGATGGTCTTGACCCCGCCCTCATAGGTGTACAGCAGGATCATGGCCAGGATGATCAGGTTGGTGAGCCAGAACGGCACACCCAGGCTGTCCAGGATCGTCGCCTGCAGGATGTTGACCACCAGGTACAGCCGCGCGGTGGCGCCCAGGGTGCGCGACAGGATGAAGAATGCCGCCCCGCTCTGGTAGGAACGCCGGCCCAGGCGCACATCGAGGTAATGGTAGATCGACGTCAGCTTCAAGCGGTAGTACAGCGGCAGCAGCACCAGCGCCACGGCGACATAGCCCAGCGCGTAGCCGATCATGATCTGCATGTAGCCGAAACCGTCGTGCCCCACCGCGCCGGGCACGCTGATGAAGGTCAGGCCGCTCAGCGTGGTGCCGACCATGCCGAAGGCCACCAGCATCCAGTTCGAGCTCTTGTTGCCGATGAAGTAGCTGTCATTGTTGGCGTTGCGCGAGGTGGCCCAGGCCACGACGAGCAGCAAGCCAAAATAGGCCAGCACCGCGAAGAAAAGCGAAACAGGAGACATTTTTTACCCAGCCGTGAAACATTTTGGGCTGCAATATACACCGGAACGCGGAAGCCTCGTAGAATCCCCTCCTGACCATTGGGAAAACACATGTACGACCAGACCACGATCGAATTTGCCCGCGCCCAGGAAGCGCTGGTGCTGCCGCTCGAATACCGCGTCCACGCCCAGGCCGACGGCCGCAGCGAGGGCCGCGAGGAATGCATGCGCGATTATGCCCGCGTGCTGTATTCGGCCTCCTTCCGCCGCCTGCAGGGCAAGATGCAGCTGCTCGGCGTGGATGCCAACCGTTTCAACCGCAACCGGCTGACGCACAGCCTGGAAGTGGCGCAGATCGCCCGCTCCATCGCCGCCGACCTGGGACTGGAGCGCAGCGTGGTGTCGGAAACCTGCGCGCTGGCGCACGATATCGGCAACCCGCCGTTCGGCCATTACGGCGAAAAGATCCTGGACGAACTGGTGGCCGGCGACGGCGGCTTCGAGGGCAATGCGCAAGCCTTCCGCACCCTGCGCACGCTGGAAAAAAAGCATCACGCCTATGCGGGCCTGAACCTGACGGTGCGCTCGCTGCTCGGCATCACGAAATACTTCCAGCGCCGCGCCGACAATCCGAAGAAATTCCTGTACGACGAGGATTACGAATTCCTGTCGGGCCAGCTGGCCGGCCACGGCATCGCCCTCCGCAAGAGCATCGATGCCCAGATCATGGACCTGGCCGACGAAATCGCCTATGCCGCGCACGACGTCGAGGATGCGCTGAGCTTCGGCATCATCACCTGGGGAGAAATCGTCCACGAGTTCAGGATCAGCAAGGATTTTGCCTGCGCCTATGAGCAGTTCGCCAGCATCGCCAACCACGCCCACGAAGAAGCGCTCAAATGCGATATGCAGGAAAGCTCGGAGGAATACTCGATCGTGCTGCGCAAGGAACTGACGTCGCAGATCGTCCATGAACTGTGCCGCGACATCGCCGTGGTGGAAGGCAGGCATGGCCCGGAACTGGGATACCGCAGCAAGGGCTTGCTGGCGCGCGGCCTGAAAAGCCTGCTGTGGCGCGCCATCCTGCGCAAGAAGGACGTGCAGCTGTACGAAAAGCGCGGCGAGAAGATCATCCGCGGCCTGTTCGAAGTGCTGACCGACAAGAGTTACAACAAAGGAGGCATCCTGCTGCCGCCGGCCATCCGTTCGCTCAAGGATTCACGCGAGCGCCTGGTGGCCGACTATATTTCCGGCATGATGGATTCCTACGCCGCCAGGGAATATGAAAAATACTTCGGCCCCGGCAGCCTGGACCGCATTTACCCGATCGCATGAACGATTCCCGCATCGAGTACGAGCGCCGCATGAACCGCGTGCTCGACCATATCGACCGCCACCTGGACGCGCAGCTGGATTTGCCGGCGCTGGCCGACATCGCCAATTTTTCGCGCTTCCACTTCCACCGCATCTTCGCGGCCTGGATGGGCGAAACCATCGGCGATTACGTGCGCCGGCGCCGGCTCGAAGTTGCCGCGTCCAAGCTGGCTGCCGGCGGAGCGGTGCTGGAAGTGGCGCTGGCGACCGGTTTCGGGTCCGGCGAAGCGTTCGCGCGCGCCTTCAAGGCCCGCTTCGGCAGCACCCCGACCGAATGGCGCGCCAGCACGCCGGAACGCACGGCCGCGTTCCTGGCGGCCCAACATAGCAATTTCGATCAGGCGAACAGCAAGCACGGTCAGGCCGGCGGCGGCGTGGCGGGCCAAGATGGCGGCTCCTATAACCCTTATGGAGCCACTACCATGGAAGTGAATGT
>CBFGQI010000235.1:0-5295 GCA_965650885.1 uncultured Oxalobacteraceae bacterium | reverse complement strand
GCCACGTCGGCGCGGTAGTCGGGATTGAAGGCTTCCGCATTGCGGTTGAAGGTATTGGTCGGCTTGAAGTCCTGCTTGCCGACGGCCGGCATGAATTCAGGGTTTTCCGGCGCCAGGCGGGCGATTTCCTCGGCGCGGCGCACTGCCGCTTCCAGCGATTTGGCGTCGAACTGGTTGCAGGTGGCCGAGCCCTGCTTCTTGCCGAAAGCGACGCTCACCACCAGGGTGGTGTCCTCGATCTGGCCGGCGGTCGACACGCTGTTGTTCGCATAACGCACATTGCCCTTGCGGCTGCCGCTCAGGTTGATGCGGCATTCGTCGGCCTTGGACATGGCCATCACTTTGTCGCAGATGCTCTTTGCTTCGTCTTTGCTCAGGAGTTTCATGTCGCGTCCTTAGTCAATCTTGCGGGCAGTGTTGATCACATTGATGCCATTGAAGCGGGTGGTCGAGGAACCGTGCGAGACGGCGCTGACCTGGCTCGGCTGGCCCTTACCGTCGAAGAACGAACCGCCCATGCGCCAATCGCGCTGGTCGCAGATCGCCGAGCAGGAATTCCAGAATTCCTGGGTATTCGACTGGTAAGCCACGTCGTTCAGCATCTGGCCGACCTTGCCGTCCTTGATTTCGTAGAACAGCTGGCCGCCGAACTGGAAGTTGTAGCGCTGCTGGTCGATCGAGTAGGAGCCGCGACCCAGGATGTAAATGCCCTTCTTCACATCCTTCACCAGTTCGTCCGGCGACAGCGGCTTCTTGCCGGCTTCCAGCGACACGTTCGGCATGCGCTGGAATTGCACGCTGCTCCAGGAATCGGCATACGAGCAGCCGTGCGATTCCTTCTCGCCGATGATGTGCGCCTGGTCGCGCGTGGCCTGGTAATTGACCAGGAAGCCGTTGCGGATCAGATCCCACTTCTTGGACGGCACGCCTTCGTCGTCGTAGCCCACGTTGCCGAGCGAACCCGGGGTGGTCTTGTCGGCGACGAAGTTCACGATGTCGGAACCGTACTTGAAGTTCCTGCCCTTCCACTTGTCCAGCGTGGCGAAGGACGTGCCGGCGTAGTTGGCTTCATAGCCCAGCACGCGGTCCAGCTCCGTCGCATGGCCGACGTTTTCGTGGATGGTCAGGAACAGGTGTTCTGGGCTCAGGACCAGGTCGTACTTGCCCGGCTCGACCGACTTTGCGGAAAGCTTTTCGCGCGCCTGCCGCCCGGCGGCCCTGGCGTCCTCGATGATGTCGTAGCCGCCGTTGTACAACTGGGTCACGCCGCCGGCCGCGCGCACCTTGTGCTCCGGCCTGGCGTCGAAGAATTCATAGCCCATGCCGGCTGGCGAAGACAGGCCGTCGCGGGTGCGGAACTTCCCGGTCGCCTTGTCCACGGCGGTGGCGGTGAACGGGGACCACAGGCGGTGCACATCCTGGTCGATGTAGGAACCGTCGGTGGAGGCGAAGTATTTCTGCTGGTTGACCTGGAACAGGCTGGAGCTCATGAAGGAAGCGCCGGCTTCCAGGCCCGCCTTGTTGGCGGCCAGCAGCATGTCGGCCTTTTCCTTGACCGGCACCACGCGCCAGTCTTTCTTGAAGGGGGTCTGCCAGGCGACTTCGCCCACGCCTTTGACCGGTGCCAGTTGCACCGGGGCGGTCTGCAGGCGGGCGTTGGCGCGGGCGATCGCCACCGCCTGGCGCGCGGCGTCGGCCACGGCATCCACGGTCAGGGCGTTGGTGGCGGCGAAACCGTAGGCGCCGTTGGCGATCACGCGCACGCCGACACCGGTCGATTCGGTGTTGACGATGTTTTCCACGCGCGTGTCGCGGGTGGTGATGAACTGGTTCAGGTAGCGGCCGATGCGCACGTCGCAGTAGCTGGCGCCGGCCTTGGTGGCGGCGTTCAGGGCGGCGTCGGCCAGCTCTTTCTTGAACTTGCGGGCCATCGGGCTTTGCAGGTCTTCGGCGGCAATGGCGTTGCCGAAGACGGGGACCAGCATGGTGCCGCCGGTTGCGGCGGCGACTTTCAGGAAGGATCTACGTTCCAATGTGGTGCTCCATTTTTAAAACCGGTAAAGCAGTGTCAGACCCGCAGGGTCTGACACTTTATGACGCAGCGGTCGCGGACCAGTGTCTGACCCCGCGGGTCAGACACTGAAGTACCGGTTTTCAGACAGCGTCAGACAAAGAGGTAAAGTTAAAGTCCCGCACCTTCATGGCAGGAATCAAGAGCTGGAACTGCGACTCATCCCCCGCCAGCACTTCCGGCCGTCCCAGCTCCTCGATATTGTTCAGCATCGACACCGGGCTCTCATTGAAGCGGAAATTCTTCACCGGATGCTTGATCTTGCCGTTCTCGATATAGAACGTGCCATCGCGGGTCAGCCCGGTCAGCAGCACGGTCTGCGGATCGACCATCCGGATATACCAGGTGCGCGTCACCAGGATGCCCTTCTTGGTCGAAGCAATCAGCTCCTCGGTCGGCTTGGAGCCCCCCGACATGATGATATTGCCCGGCTGCCCCACCGCGCGCTGGCCCTGCTTCTTGCCCCAGAACGGCGAATAGTTCATGGAAGCGATCTTGCCGTTCTTGATGATGTCCATGCGCTCGCGCGCCAGCAAGGTCTGGTTATCCCACGGCAGCACGGGGATATCCTTGTCCCACGGGTCAGCCCATACATTCACCTGTTCATCGAACAGCTTTTCGCCCATGCGGTTGCCGCCGCCCTTCTTGGCCAGGAAACTGCGGCCTTCATCGGCCGAACGCGCATCGAAGCTGTTGAACATGTATGCCAGCAGGTCCGACGTCGCGGCAGGCTCCAGGATCACCGTGTAGCGGCCCGGCTCCAGCGCCTTGGCCTCCGCCGAACGGATCGCCTTTTCCATCGCCACTTCCGCCGCCGCGCGCGGATCGAACTTGTTCACGTCGTTCGCATCGCGGCGCACCCAGCCCGAACCGCGCCCGTCTTCGGTGCGCACGGTGCAGGTGAAGTCGATGCCGGTCTGCGACTGGTGGCCGAATACACCGCGCGAATTGGCCACCGTCTCGAAGGACGACTGGTCGGTGAAGAAGCCCGCAGCCACCAGGCCCTTCTTCTTGCAGGCCTCGATGCTGTAAGCGGCCACCTGGGCGCGGTACTCCGGATTGATCGCGTCGGTCGACTTGCTGAAGGTGCTGGACGCCTTGAACGCTTGCTTGTCCGGCGTTGGCATGAATTCCGGATTCTCCGGCGCCAGCTTCGCCAGTTCCTCGGCGCGCTGCACGGCCTTGGCCAGCGACTTGTCGTCGAACTCGTTGATGACGGCGGTACCCTGCTTCTTGCCGAAAGCGACGGCCACGGCCAGCTGGGTGTTTTCCACCAGGCCCGCGGTCGACACGGCATTGCGCGCATAGCGGATATTGCCGGTGCGGCTGCCGTTGATGGTGACGATGCATTCGTCGGCCTTGCTCAGCGACATGACCTTGTCGGCGATGCGCTTGGTCTCTTCCTGATTCAGGATTTTCATTCTTTATCCTTTACGCTCAGCCGATCTTGCGGGCAGTGTTAATCACGTTGATGCCGTTGAAGCGGGTGGTCGAAGAACCGTGCGACACCGCGCTCACCTGCATCGGCTGGCCCTTGCCGTCGAAGAAGGAACCGCCCATGCGCCAGTCGCGTTCATCGCACATGGCGGTGCAGGCATTCCAGAATTCCTGGGTATTCGACTGGTAGGCCACGTCCTCCAGCATCTGGCCGATCTTGCCGTCCTTGATCTCGTAGAACATCTGGCCGCCGAACTGGAAGTTGTAGCGCTGCTGGTCGATCGAGAAGGAACCGGCGCCCACGATGTAGATGCCTTTCTTGACGTCCTTCACCAGCTCGTCCGGGGTCAGCTTCTTCTTGCCCGCCTTGAGCGACACGTTCGGCATGCGCTGGAATTGCACGTTGCTCCAGGAGTCGGCGTAAGAGCAGCCATGCGATTCCTTCTCGCCGATGACCGCCACCTGGTCGCGCGTGGCCTGGTAGTTGACCAGGATGCCGTCCTTGATGATGTCCCACTTCTTGCACTTGACGCCTTCGTCGTCGTAGCCGACCGCGCCCAGCGAGCCAGGGATGATCTTGTCGGCCTCGATGTTGACGATGTCGGCACCGTACTTGAACTTCTTCGACTGCTGCTTGTCCAGGGTGGCGAAAGAGGTGCCGGCGAAGTTGGCTTCGTAACCGAGCACGCGATCGAGTTCGGTCGGGTGGCCGACGGATTCGTGGATGGTCAGCCACATGTGTTCCGGCGACAGCACCAGGTCGTATTTGCCCGGCTCGACCGACTTGGCGGTCAGCTTTTCCTTGGCCTGGCGGCCGGCGGCCTTGGCATCCTCGATCAGGTCGTAGGAGCGGTTGTACAGGGTGGCGACGCCGCCCGCTGCCTTGATCTTGTCTTCCTTGCGCCCGTCCAGGTATTCGTAACCCATGCCGACCGGGGTGCCCAGGTCGGAGCGGCTGCGGAACTTGCCGGTGGTCTTGTCGACGGCGGTGGCGAAGAACGGCACCCAAAGGCGGTGCAAGTCCTGGTCGATGTAGGAACCGTCGGTGGAAGCGAAGTACTTCTGCTGGTTGACCTGGAACAACAAGGATTGGATGAAGGAAGCACCCGCGTCCAGCGCGCCCTTGTTGGCGGTGATCAGCAGGTCGGCCTTTTCCTTGATCGGCACCGTGCGCCAATCCTTCCTGATCGGGGTGGCCCATGACACCTCGCCCACGCCCGGGGTTGGCGCCAGCTGCACGCCGGCGGCCTGCAGCTTGGCGTTGGCCTTGGCGATGGCGACGGCCTGGCGCGCCGCGCCGGCCACGCCGTCCGGCGACATGTCGCTGGTGGCGGCAAAGCCGTAAGCGCCGCTGGCGATCACGCGCACGCCGACCCCGGCCGACTCGGTATTGGTGACGTTTTCGATGTTCAGGTCACGGGTGGTGATGAATTGGTTCAGGTAGCGGCCAATGCGCACGTCGCAGTAGCTGGCGCCGGCCTGGGTAGCCGCGGTCAGCGCGGTATCGGCCAGCATTTTCTTGAACTTCACTTCCACGGGCTTTACCAGCTCGTCGGCCGCGATGGCGCGGCCAAATGGCATCATCATGGCGGCCATTGCCCCGCCGCTCAGATTGAGGAATGCACGTCGTTCCATTAGTCTCTCCAGGGTTGTCGTTTTGACCTAAGACAGCTTCAGGAGTCCAATCGTACGCAATTTTTATGCCATTGTGTAAAGCTTGTACAAAGTCGAAACATATGGAATGAAAGTCGGGGTCAGCTCTGGCAACAGGACATTTTGTATGCAAA
>CBFGQI010000234.1:0-5401 GCA_965650885.1 uncultured Oxalobacteraceae bacterium | reverse complement strand
ATGACGATGCTGGCGAAACCGCAGGCGATCGACAGCAGCGTCACCGAACTGGGTAACGCAAATTTGGCACGCTGGAGCCGCTGTTGACGTGGAGTATTCAAGTTAAGGCAATGATGAAGAGATGATATGGCTATTTTACCCCGCGCCAAAAGAAACGCATCCTGCTGGAAATTGGCATAGAATCGGCCCATGGAGGAGCTCATCATGCGCCCGCTCGATCTATGGCACCGGAGGTTCCCTGCCCTGCTGGTGGCCGCGCTGCTCGCAGCTTGCGGCGGCGGCGGGGGCGGCGGCAGCTCCACGACGGTGACGCCGCCGCCGGTCACTCCTCCTGCCACGCCGCCCGGCGCGCCTGCCGCGACCGGCGATACCGCGACGGATGGCTACAACTGGATCAACTACCGCCGCGCGGGCATCGGCTTGTCCGCCCTGTCGCGCAATGCGCAGCTCGATGCCGCCGCTGCGGGCCATTCGAATTACCTGCGCCTCAATAACACGGTGTCGCATGACCAGGTCGTCGGCAATCCCGGCTACACCGGCGCCACGTTGCAGCAACGCCTGTCGGCGGCAGGCTATACCCTGTCCAACCCATATGCCTTCGGCGAAGTGATTTCCGCCGCCGGCGACCGTTCGGGCTTCTATCACGCGGAGGAATTGATCACGGCGATCTACCACCGTTTCGTGATCCTCGAACCGGTGTTCAAGGAAGCCGGGACCGGCGCTTCGTCGAGCAGCAATTACACCTACTTCACGGCGGACTTCGCGGCCAGCGGCGGCTACGGCCCCGGCCTGGGACGTGGCCGCATCGCCACCTATCCATCCGATGGCCAGGTGATGGTGCCCACCATCTTCATGAGCGACACGGAGTCGCCCGACCCGGTGCCGAACCAGAATGCGGTCGGCTATCCGGTCAGCGTGCATTCGGACATCACCGGCAATATCACGGTGACAAGCTTCACCATCCGCCCGCGCAACGGCGCACAGTTGTCGGCACGCCTGCTGTCGAACGCGACCGATTCGCATACCAGCTCGCACGTCGCCGCCATTGTCCCGCTGACAACGCTCACCACCAACACGACATACGACGTGAGCTTTTCCGGCACGGTCGATGGCGTGGCGGTCAACCGGAATTGGGCTTTTACGACAAAATAGAATCCTTGCACTAGCCCGCATCAGGCCAGAGTGCTAAATTCTGAACTGATGAGCAACCTTATTTCCAGCGCACCAACACGCCAGCGTCTCGACGTCGAGGAGGGACTCGACCGCCTGATGGGCGAGCGTGCGCTATACCTGCAAATCCTGCGCCGCTTCCTGCTCGACCATCGGGACGCCTGCGCGCGCATCGGCAGCTTGCTCACACGGCAGCTGGAAGCCCAGGCGCAGATGGCGGCACATTCCTTGAAAGGTTCAGCGGGTTTGATCGGCGCGCAACTGGTGCATGACCAGGCGGTGGTGCTGGAAAACGCCATTGCTTCCGGTGCGAGCGCCGCCCTGCTGCTGCCGCAGCTTGAGGTGCTGCTGTGCGAAGCCTGCACCAGCATCGACAATCTCTTGCTCGAACAGGGCGACCAGGTCGCACAAGACGAGGCATGCGTGATCGATCCCGCGCATTTGCGCGCATTGATCGAAGAGCTGGTGGAATTGCTGCGTGACGGTGATGGCGCGGCCATCGACCTGGTGGAGAAATCGGCGCCGGTGTTGGCGGCTGCGCTGGGTGTGCCAACCTTCCAGATGGTGGCGGCCGCTGCGCATGCCTTCGATTTCGAATCCGCGCTGGATGCGCTGGAGACGGCGCTGTAGGAAATCTCAACCGCTGAAGTGCGCCTCTTCGTCGAAGGCATCCGCGCACTCCTTGCCGCAGAAGCGGCGCACGGCATCCAACGGTTTTTCACAGTACCAGCACGAGCCCTTGGGGGGCAGCGATTGGCGCGTGCCGCTCGGACGCTGGGCCGTCGCGACACTCTCGGTGGGTGGGATTTCCTGTTGCGTCTCCACGATTTTCCCCTTCACAGACAAGCCTTGGAAACAAGGTTACTGCATTGCGAGGACAGGAACATGACCTGCCTCAACAAAATAATAGCAGGATTAAATCAGCGGCATGGTCGGTGCAACGTGCGCCAACGCACCAAAAGAAACAAAAATATTCCAATGGGAAGCGCCGGCGCGATAGGACTGCGTCCGTGTCATTTACCGATGCAGAAGCGCGAGAAGATCACGCCCAGCAAATCGTCGGAGGAGAACTCGCCGGTGATGGTGGAGAGCTGCACTTGCGCGAGGCGCAGCTCTTCGGCGAACAGGTCGAGCGACTGGTCGGTTTGCGCGGCGTGCTGGCCGGCATAGTCGAGATGCTTGGCGGCGTTGCGCAGCGCGATCAGGTGGCGTTCGCGGGCCAGGTAGAGCGATTCGCCGGTCTGCTGCCAGCCGGCGATGCGCAGCAATTCCGCGCGCAGCAGGTCGATGCCGGTCTTCTCGTTGGCGGAGAGGTAGATGTGGGTGGCGTCGGCCATCACGTCGACGGATGGCTTGTGGCCTGACAAGTCGATCTTGTTCCAGATGCGCAGCACCGGTACGCCGGCCGGGAAGTTGGCGACGATGGCTTCGTCGGCTCGGGTGGGACCGTGGTCGGCGTCCAGCAGGTGCAGGATGACGTCGGCCTTGCCGACTTCGCCCCAGGTGCGTTCGATGCCGATGCGTTCCACCACGTCCACCGCTTCATCGTGGGCGCGGATGCCGGCGGTGTCGATGATGTTGAGCGGGATGCCTTCGATCTGGATGGTTTCGCTGACCTTGTCGCGGGTGGTGCCGGCGATGGGGGTGACGATGGCCACTTCGGCGCCGGCCAGGGCGTTCAGGAGTGAGGACTTGCCCACGTTGGGCTGGCCGACCAGCACCACGTTGAGCCCTTCGCGCAGCAGGGCGCCCTGGCTGGCTTGCTTGAAGACGTGGTCGAGGGCTTCGACGATGCCTTTCAGCTGGCCGCGGGCGTCGGATTTTTCGAGGAAGTCGATTTCCTCTTCCGGGAAGTCGAGCGTGGCTTCGACCAGCATGCGCAGGTGGGTCACGCGTTCCACCAGGGCGTGGATGGTTTGCGAGAAGGCGCCGCTCAGGCTCGCGCTGGCGGATTTGGCGGCGGCTTCGGTGGAGGCGTCGATCAGGTCGGCGACTGCTTCGGCCTGGGCCAGGTCGAGCTTGTCGTTCAGGTAGGCGCGGCGGGTGAATTCACCGGGTTCGGCCAGACGCAGGCCGCTGTCGGCGCCGGCTTCGAGCATGCGCTGCAGCAGCATCTGCAGGACGATGGGGCCGCCGTGGCCTTGCAGTTCGATCACGTCTTCGCCGGTGTAGGAGTGCGGGGCTTTGAACCAGATCGCAATGCCCTGGTCGATGATGCTGCCGTCGGCCTGGGTGAAGGGGATGTAGGTGGCGTGGCGGGGCTTCAGGTCGGTGGCGCCGAACAGGGCTTTGGCCAGAGGCTGCAGGTTCTTGCCGCTGGCGCGGACCACGCCGATGCCGCCGCGGCCGGGGGCGGTGGCGATGGCGGCAATGGGGGAGGTGTCTAGGTTCATTTGGTGATTCTATTCTTTAAAACCGGTAAACCGGGGTCAGACCCGAAGGGTCAGACCCCGGTTTACCGGTTTTGAAAAAAAAGCCCGCGTCTGGCGCGGGCTTTTAAACAATTACTTGGCGTCGCCAGTCTCAAACTTTTTGGTAATCACCCACTGCTGCGCAATCGACAGCAGGTTGTTGACCACCCAGTACAGCACCAGGCCGGATGGGAAGAAGAAGAACATGACCGAGAATGCAATCGGCATGAACATCATCATCTTGGCCTGCACCGGATCGGCCGGCTGCGGGTTCAGCTTGGTGGTGATGTACATCGAAATCGCGTACAGGACCGGCAGCACGAAATACGGGTCAGGCTTGGTCAGGTCGTGGATCCACAGCGCCCACGGGGCACCGCGCATTTCAACCGACGCATTCAGCACCCAGTACAGGGCGATGAACACCGGCATCTGCACCAGGATCGGCAGGCAGCCGCCGAGAGGATTGATCTTCTCGGTCTTGTACAGTTCCATCATGGCCTGGTTCATCTTCTGCGGATCGCCCTTGTGGCGCTCGCGGATGGCGGTCATCTTCGGCGTGACGGTCTTCATCTTCGCCATCGAGCGGAAGGAAGCGGCCGACAGCGGGAAGAACAGCAGCTTGATCGCCACGGTGAAGGCGATGATGGTCCAGCCCCAGTTGCCCACCACCGAGTGGATGGCATCCATGGCAGCCCACATCGGGCGCGCCACGATGGCCAGCCAGCCGTAGTCTTTCACCAGGTCCAGGCCTTCGGCGACCTTCTCCAGGGTTTCGGTGTCCTGCGGGCCGACGTACAGCTTGGCGCTGTTGGTCACGGTCGCGCCAGGTGCGACGGTGCCCAGCGGCTGCACCACGCCGACGGAGTAGAGGTTCTCGCCTTCACGCTTGGTGAAGATGTCGCGCGCCAGCTTCTCCTGCGGCACGAAAGCGGATACGAAGAAGTGCTCGGTGATCGCGATCCAGCCGTCGTTTGCCTTGGTTGCGTGCGAAGGGGTGAATGGCTGGCCAGGATTTTCGGCCTGCGACTTGGCATCCTTCTCGATCTGCTTGAACTCGTACTTCTTGTACTTTGCGTCAGGCGTATAGATGGCCGGAGCGATGAACTTGGGGTTCATCCAGGACGAATCTTCCGGCTCCCAGCCGTCGTGCTTCAGCTGAAGGTACAGCTGCGGTGCCAGCGGCGCTGCGCTGGTGTTGGTGACGGCGTGCTGCACGTCCACCGTGTAGTCGCCCTTCTTGAAGGTGAAGGTCTTGGTCAGCTTGGCGCCGCCCTGCTCCGCTTCCAGCACCAGCTGGACCTTGTCGCCGCTGTTCAGCATGCGCGCGCCCGGCTGGGCCACGAATGCGGTCTGGTGGTTAGGCAGGCCAGGCGCGCCGACCAGGCCGGTTTCAGCCAGGTAGGTGTGCTTGCCGTCGTGGCGGAACAGCACCTGGTTCTTCTTCGCCTCGGTGCCGTCGTTATGCTTCAGCAGTTCCAGGCGCTGGATCACACCGCCCAGGGTGTTGATGTCGACGCGCATGACGTCGGTGGTAATGGTCACCACTTCAGTCTTGACCGGTGCCGGCGCAGCCGGGGTACCAGGCGCCGCAGGCGCGCCAGGCGTTGCCGCTGCCGCGGGCAAGGTGCCGGCGGCAGGAGCAGTTGCCGTCGCAGCCGGCTTGGGAGGCGCCGGCGAGAACATGGATGGCTGGCCGGTCGATATCATCCAGTTATTCCAGAGAATAACCAGCGATACGGCGAAGACGATCCACAGGATTGAGCGTTTATTGATATCCATTCGGTTCTTCAGGAGTGGTTGAAGTGCTTGGGCGGCACGGG
>CBFGQI010000233.1:0-5473 GCA_965650885.1 uncultured Oxalobacteraceae bacterium | reverse complement strand
TAGTCGCGCTTGCCGTTCACCTCGCGCTTGACCAGGCCGTGCACGTCGGTCTCGAAGCCCGGGAAGTGCTCGTTGAAGTCGCGCGCAAAGCGCAGGTAGTCGACGATGGTCTTGTTGAAGCGCTCGCCCGGGATCAGCAGCGGGATGCCCGGCGGGTAAGGGGTCAGCAGGATGGCGGTGATGCGGCCTTCCAGTTCGTCCAGCTGCACGCGCTCGATCTCGCGGTGGGCCATCTTGGCGAAGGCGTCCGACGGCTTCATGGCGGGCACCATGTCCGACAGGTACATTTCGGTGGTCAGGCGCGCCACGTCGTAAGCCTTGTAGAAGTCGTGGATCTGCTGGCACAGGTCGCGCAGGCCCATTTGCTCGTAGCGAGGGTTGGCGGCGGAGAATTCCGGCAGGATGCGCCACATCGGGGCATTCTTGTCGTAGTCGTCCTTGAACTGCTGCAGCGCGGTCAGCAGCGTGTTCCAGCGGCCCTTGGTGATGCCGATGGTGAACATGATGAAGAAGGAATACAGGCCGCATTTCTCGACGATCACGCCATGCTCGGCCAGGTATTTCGTCACGATGGAGGCCGGGATGCCGGTCTCGCCGAACTGGCCGTCCAGCGACAGGCCCGGGTTGACGATGGTGGCCTTGATCGGGTCCAGCATGTTGAAGCCCGGCTTGAGGTCGCCGAAGCCGTGCCACTTCTTGCTCTCTTCGGTGAAGATCCAGTCTTCCTGCGAGCCGATGCCTTCGTCGGCGAAGGTGTCCGGGCCCCAGACCTTGAACCACCAGTCCTTGCCCCATTCCTCGTCGATCTTCTTCATGGCGCGGCGGAAGTCCAGCGCTTCGAGGATGGACTCTTCCACCAAGGCGGTGCCGCCCGGTGCTTCCATCATGGCTGCCGCCACGTCGCAGGAGGCGATGATCGAATACTGCGGCGAAGTGGAGGTGTGCATCAGGTAAGCCTCGTTGAAGGCATCCTTGTCCAGCTTTACCGATTCGGAATCGCGCACCAGCACCTGCGAGGCCTGCGACAGGCCGGCCAGCAGCTTGTGGGTCGACTGGGTGGAGAAGATCAGCGATTCCTTGGCGCGCGGACGGTCCTTGCCGATGGCGTGCATGTTCTTGTAGAAGTCATGGAAGGTGGCGTGCGGCAGCCAGGCTTCGTCGAAATGCAGGGTATCGATCTTACCGTCCAGCATTTCGCGCAGGGTTTCCACGTTGTAGACCACGCCGTCGTATGTCGACTGGGTGATGGTCAGGATGCGCGGCTTCTTGTTGGCCGCCGCCTGGGCGAACGGGTTGTTGGCGATCTTGCGCTCGATGCTCTCCATGGTGAACTCTTC
Organism: uncultured Oxalobacteraceae bacterium; assembly: GCA_965650885.1. GTDB lineage: Bacteria > Pseudomonadota > Gammaproteobacteria > Burkholderiales > Burkholderiaceae_D > Rugamonas. The sequence continues at coordinate 4,136 of CBFGQI010000233.1, read as the reverse complement.
GAGCGGGATCGGGCCGATGATGCCCAGGTTGTTCCGGGTCGGCATCAGGAACACCGGGATCGCGCCGCACATGATGATCGAGTGCAGGATCGACTTGTGGCAGTTGCGGTCGACCACCACGATGTCGCCCGGCGCCACGGTGGAGTGCCACACCATCTTGTTCGAAGTGGAAGTGCCGTTGGTGACGAAATAGGCGTGGTCGGCGTTGTAGATGCGTGCCGCATTGCGCTCGGAGGCCGCCACCGGCCCGGTGTGGTCCAGCAGCTGGCCGAGTTCTTCCACGGCGTTGCAGACGTCGGCGCGCAGCATGTTCTCGCCGAAGAACTGGTGGAACATCTGGCCGATCGGCGACTTCAGGAAAGCCACGCCGCCGGAGTGGCCAGGGCAGTGCCAGGAATAGGAACCGTCGTTCGCGTAGTGCACCAGGGCGCGGAAGAAGGGCGGCGCCAGGCCGTCCAGGTAGGACTTGGCTTCGCGGATGATGTGGCGCGCCACGAATTCCGGGGTGTCCTCGAACATGTGGATGAAGCCGTGCAGCTCGCGCAGGATATCGTTCGGGATATGGCGCGAAGTGCGGGTCTCGCCGTACAGGTAGATCGGGATGTCGGCATTCTTATGGCGGATTTCCGACACGAAGGCACGCAGCGATGCCAGCGCGACGTCGGTTTCCTCGGGCGTGCCGCCGCCGAACTCTTCGTCGTCGATCGACAGCACGAAGGCCGAGGCGCGCGACTGCTGCTGGGCGAACTGGGCCAGGTCGCCGTAACTGGTCACACCGAGGACCTCCATGCCTTCCTTTTCCATCGCAGCGGCGAGGGCGCGGATGCCCAGGCCGGACGTGTTCTCGGAACGGAAATCCTCGTCAATGATGACGATGGGGAAGCGGAATTTCATCGATGGTCTCCAGGCGCGACCAAGCGCCGAAAAAAATAAGACCGGGAGTATCGCAGAATTTCCCGGGCTGGTGTAAAAAATATCAAAACCGGTCAGGCGGGGTCAGGCCCACAGGGCCTGACGCCGGTTTACCGGGTCAAGCCAGCATAGCCATGACGCCCAGGCCAAGACCAACGGCCGCCACCCCATACGTGGCATACATCAGCCATTTGCGGTTGGTCAGCAGGGTGATCGCAGCCAGCGCGATGGCGATCTGTTCCGCCGTGGTGGCCAGCGCCCACTGGTGGTGCTTGTGCAGGGCGTGGTCGGATTTATGGTCCCACTCGGCCGACTTGGATTCCCACTGCTCGGCATCCTTCTTGATTTCCGCCTTCTCTTCCTTGTAGCGCGCCACTTCGGACTGGTAGCGCTTGGGGTCGACGTTGGGCAGGGTCATGGCCAGTTCGGCCAGGTTCTGCTTGGACGACTTGGCCTGGTAATAGTTCCAGCGGTTGGCCGCCTCGGTCTTGGCGATGGCGGCATTGTTTTTGAACAGCGCCGCATCGTTTTGCGTAGCGCCGCCCTGGTAGCCGAAGATCGCCCCCACCGTCGCCAGGATAGCCGTGGTCACGGCGATATTGCCGGAGAATTTGTCGTTACTGTGCGCTGCATGTTCCACGGCGTGGTCGTGTGGGCCGTGGACGTGGAAACCGTGTCCGGACATTGTCTATTTCCTGGTATAGCTGATAAATGCATAAGGCAGCCCAGCTGCCGAAACGTGTTCTTCGCGCGCAGTCTCCTGCCATTCGTCCGCATTCACGGCGGGGAAAAAAGCATCGCATTCATAGGTGCGGGCGATGCGCGTAATGACAAGCCTGGCAACCAGCGGCATCGCTTGCCCGTACACCTGGGCGCCTCCAATGACGAAAGCTTGGTCCGCGTCGGCCACCAGTTTGCGCGCTTCTTCCAGTGAGCCGGCGCACTCTACGCCGTCGTGCCGCCATCCCGCATTGCGCGTGATGACGATGTTGCGGCGATTTGGCAGGGGCCGGCCGATCGAATCGAAGGTCTTGCGGCCCATGATGATCGGGTGGCCCGATGTGAGCCGCTTGAAGTGCGCCAGGTCTTCGGGCAGGTGCCAGGGCAGGCTGTTATGGATTCCTATGCCATTGTTGGCATCGGTGGCAACGATGATAGTCAAATTTGTCATGGCCGACATTATATATCGGAGCACTTTGCCATTCGCTCATGTTGCGCGCTTGCGCCAACGCAAGATTTTTACGCCCGGAATCTTCAATTGTGAACTTTGGAGAGTTTTGCCGGCCCCTGCCTGACGTATCGTAGCTCCCGTCGCGCCAGAGATTTCTGTGCAGCAAATGCAGTTGCTCTACCTATAACAACCCGTGGCAGGAGACCCCCTGATGAAACACCCACTCAAGCATCCCAGCGGGATTGCCGGGCGCGCCGTGCTCGCATTGGGCGACGGTACGCTGTTTGAAGGCATCTCGATCGGCGCCGACGGCGCAACGGCTGGCGAAGTCGTTTTCAATACCGCCATGAGCGGCTACCAGGAAATCCTGAGCGATCCGAGTTACAGCCGCCAGATTGTGACCCTGACCTATCCCCATATCGGCAATACCGGTATCAACCGCGAGGACGCGGAAGCCGCGCTGACCCATGCGGCCGGACTGGTGGTGAAGGATGTGCCGTTGCTGGCATCGAACTTCCGCAGCGAACAGGACCTGTCGTCCTGGCTGCGCGAGCAGGGCGTGGTGGCGATCGCCGGCATCGACACCCGCAAGCTGACGCGCATCCTGCGCGAAAAAGGCGCCCAGTCGGGCGCGATCGTGGCCGGTGGCGGCGCTGAGGAAGCGCTGCGCATGGCCCGCCAATTTCCCGGCTTGGCCGGCATGGACCTGGCGCAGGAAGTGAGCATCGCGTTTCCCTATGAATGGACCGAAACGGAATGGATGCCGGGCCATGGCCATGGCCGCCAGCTGCAGCCGGCCCGCCATGTGGTGGCCTACGATTTCGGCGTCAAGGCCAATATCCTGCGCATGCTGGCCCAGCGCGGCTGCCGCGTGACGGTGCTGCCGGCCAAGGCTGGCGCCGCGGCGGCCCTGGCACTGAATCCCGACGGCATTTTCCTGTCCAACGGTCCTGGCGACCCGCAGCCTTGCGGCTATGCGATCGAGGCGGCACGCGAACTGATCGAGCGCGGCGTACCGACCTTCGGCATCTGCCTGGGGCACCAGATCATGGCGCTCGCTTCCGGCGCGCGTACGGTGAAGATGAAGTTCGGCCACCACGGCGCCAACCATCCGGTGCAGGACGTGGAGACCGGCCGCGTGATGATCACTTCGCAGAACCATGGCTTTGCCGTCGATCCGGATTCGCTGCCGGGCAATTGCGCCGTCACCCATATTTCCCTGTTCGATGGTTCGCTGCAGGGTTTCCGCCGCACCGACAAGCCGGCCTTCTGCTTCCAGGGACACCCGGAAGCTTCGCCCGGGCCGCACGACCTGGCTCCGCTGTTCGACCGCTTCGTCAGCATGATGGAGGGCGCACGCCATGGCTAAGCGTACCGATATCCAGCGCATCCTGATTATTGGCGCCGGCCCGATCGTGATCGGCCAGGCCTGCGAGTTCGATTATTCCGGCGCCCAGGCTTGCAAGGCGCTGCGTGAAGAAGGCTACCAGGTGGTGCTGGTGAACAGCAATCCGGCCACCATCATGACCGATCCCGGCATGGCCGACGTCACCTACATCGAACCGGTGACCTGGGAAACCGTGGCGCGCATCATCGAAAAGGAGCGCCCGCAGGCCGTGCTGCCCACCATGGGCGGCCAGACTGCGCTCAATTGCGCACTCGACCTGCACCGCCATGGCGTGCTGGAACGCTTCAACGTGGAACTGATCGGCGCCACCCCGGAAGCCATCGACCGCGCCGAAGACCGCGCCAAGTTCAAGCAGGCCATGGAGCGCATCGGCCTGCTGTCGGCCCGGTCGGGCATCGCCCACAGCATGGCCGAAGCCTGGCAGGCGCAGGAACGCCTCGGCTTCCCCGTCATCATCCGTCCTTCCTTCACCATGGGCGGCAGCGGCGGAGGCATCGCGCGCAATGCCGAAGAATTCAATGCCATCTGCCTGCGCGGCCTGGAATTGTCGCCCACTTCCGAATTGCTGATCGAAGAGTCGCTGATCGGCTGGAAGGAATTCGAGATGGAAGTGGTGCGCGACCGCAAGGACAATTGCATCATCGT
>CBFGQI010000232.1:0-5539 GCA_965650885.1 uncultured Oxalobacteraceae bacterium | reverse complement strand
AAAAAAAACCGGCCGCTTGGCGGGGCCGGTGAAAACGCTTTTGAGGGCGCGGGGATAGAAGAAACCGTGCCGGATTGAGGAATCCGGCAACCTGGCGCACAGGTTTGCTGTACGCTACGGAGACACTTTGCCACCGTTCCCGCTGTCAAGGCTTAGGAGTTCATTAAGGCTGGCAATAATCCAGGCAAAAAAAATACCCGCGCCATGCACGGGTAAAGGGATTCAAATCGGGAGAGATTTGAAAGTGCAAGGGGGATATTCACATGCGAATATGACGCGGTGATTACCCAGAAATCGAAAACATCACGACTTCGTATAAGATAGAACAATTTTTATAATAGAAACTCTCCAATAGTCACAATGCGAAAAAAAATTCGCACATGGAGCATTCATGCCTTGCTGCTGGCAGCGGGCTGGGGTCTATGCGCATGCAGCGCGCCGCCGCCAGTGGCGGCACCGGCGGCGGCGGCCCCGGTCCCGGCGCTGCCAGCGCCCCATGCGGCCTATCGCATCGTCGCCGGCGAGTCGCTGGTCGCCATCACGGTGCGCCGCAGCGGCCCGTTCGCGCGCATCGGGCACGACCATGTGGTCGCCACCCGCCAGCTGGAAGGCTTTATCGATGGCAGCCGTGCCGAATTACGCTTCCGCCTCGACCAGCTGAGCGTCGACGAACCGGGCCTGCGCAGGGAAGCCGGCCTGGCCACCCAGCCGTCGGCCGATGCCGTCGACGGCACGCGCAGGAATATGTTCAGCAAAGTGCTGCAAGCCGACGCTTATCCCTGGGTGCTGGTGCGGGCGGAGCTGGAGCCTGGCGCCGCGCGCGACCGCCTGAAGGCCGCCGTCACCCTGCACGGGGTCACCCGCGACTACCGGATGCCGGTACATTTGCGCGACGATGGCGGCACGATGCGCGCCAATGGCGCATTCGTCGTGAAGCAGACCGACTTTGGCATTACCCCGTTCGCCGTGCTGGGCGGTGCCCTCTCCGTGAAGGATGAACTGGAATTGCGTTTTGCCGTCAGCGCGCGACGATAAGCCGCAAGCCCAGGCCGACGAAAATCGCCCCGGCGCCGCGATCCAGCCAAAGCCCGGCACTCGGGTTGCGGTTGATCCACTTGCCCACGGCGCCCGAGAAATATCCGAGGGCGCCAAACAGCAGGCAGGCCTGCAGGGTGAACAGCAAGCCAAGCTGGGCCGTCTGCCAGCTGGCGTCGCCGCGTCCCGCCGCCACAAATTGCGGCAGGAAGGACAGGAAGAACAGCACCACCTTGGGGTTGATCGCATTGGCCAGCAAGCCTTTGCCAAACAGTTTGCCGAGCGACTCGGACGGCAAGCTGGCCTGCCCCACCCGCGCCCCGCCCTTGCTGCGCAGTGCGCCGTATCCCATCCAGATGAGGTAGAGTCCTCCCGCGACCTTGAGTGCGGTAAAGGCCGCCGGCGACGCGGCAATGAGGGCGCCGACGCCCAGCGCGGCCAGCAGCGTATGGCTGAGGCAACCGAGGGCGCAGCCGAGGCCGAACACCACGCCCTGCTTGCGGCCGCGCGACATGCCCATACTTAGGACCATGAGGTTGTCGGGGCCTGGTGAAATCGTAATCAGCATGGCTGCCGCCAGGAAGGCCAGCCCTTGTTCTGGTGAAATTAGCATATCCGCGATCTTACACGAGCAATGGCGGGCATAACAATTCGGTATCACGCCATGTCTACTTGTCCATTACAATAATTGCTATTGAGGAGATCATTAATATTTTGTTTTCTTCGTTTGCATCCTATATTCAAGCCGCACTGCCCCTGATATTAATACTGGGGCTGGCCGCGTTTATCCTGCTGCTATGGGAGAATCGCCGCCTAAAGAAGCGCCTGGCGGCGCGGGAAACCGCGCTGCAGCAAACGCAGATTCAAAATGAAAAACTGGGAAGGCACCGGATCGACTTCCTGGCAGCCATGAGCCACGACATCCGCACCCCGCTGGCGGGCGTGATCGGCATGCTCAAATTCGCCCTGCGCGACCGCACCATCGCCGACCGCACCGTCGAATACCTGCGCATCGGCTTGAAGAACAGCGAAGCGCTGCTGGCCATCCTCAACGACTTGCTCGATTTCTCGCGCATCGACGCCGGGCGCCTGTCGATCAACACCCAGGACCTGGACTTGATCGACATCATCGATGAAGCCATCACCATCCTGCGGCCGCAAGCCGACGCCAAGGCCCTGCTGTTGCGCTGCGAATTGGCGCCCGGCTTGCCGCGCCACGTGCAGGGCGACCCTAACCGCATCCGCCAGATCCTGCTCAACCTGCTGGGCAACGCCATCAAGTTCACCGAACGCGGCGAAGTACGCCTGCGCGCCTCGGGCGAATCGGCCGACGGCCTGGCGCGGGTCAGCTTCAGCATCACCGATACCGGACCGGGCATCCCGCTGGACATGCTGCCGCGCCTGTTCCGCAAGTTCGAGCCGGCCGACCTCTCCTCAACCCGCAGCGGCGACGGCCCCGGGCTGGGCCTGGCCATCTGCAAGGAGCTGGTCGACCTGATGGGCGGCCAGATCGAAGCCGATACCCGCCTCGGCAAGGGCACCACGCTGCGCTTCTCGCTGCCGCTGGCCTTGGGCGGCCCGCCGGAACAGGATCCGCTCAACGTGCCGGCGCATTTGCGCCACGCCCACCGTTTGCGGGTACTGTGCGCGGAAGACGTGCGCACCAACCAGATCATCATCGGCACCCTGCTGGAAGGCATGGGCCACGACGTGGTGCTGGTGGAAAATGGCCTGGAAGCGGTGCGCGCCCTGCACGAAGGCGATTACGACCTGGTGCTGATGGATGGCCGCATGCCGCAAATGGATGGCGAGCAGGCCGCGCGCCTGATCCGGCGCGGTGGCAGCCTGGATTTACCGGTGCGCGATCCGCTGGTGCCGATCATCGCCCTGACCGCCAATGCCAGCGACATCGACCGCGCGCGGCACCTGTCGGCCGGCATGGATGGCTTCCTCAGCAAGCCGGTCGACGAGCGCCTGCTGTACGACCAGCTGGAAAAGACCATTGTCCAATTGCTGAACCGTGGCCACCAATTGCCGCGCACCGCGCCCACGCTGGCCGAGCTGGACGATATGTTCGGCGTGCCGCCATCGAGCCCGACCATCCACATCCTGCCGCTCAGCGGCATGACGCTGCGGCACCAGCGCAGGATTGCACAAGCCTTCCTGGAAGAAGCGCCGCGCCGGCTGGACGAAGGCCGCCTGGCGCTGCAAAACGGCGACGGCGAGGGCGCCACCAGTGCCTTCCACGCGCTGAAGGGCAGCTGCGGCTATCTCAGCGCCCCCGAGCTGCATTCCTTGTGCCACCAGATGGAAAAGGCCAGCGCGGCCGGCGACCTGGACACGGCCACCTCCCTGTTGCCCGAACTCGAGACCCTCATCCTGCAAGCTTGCGCCGACTTGCGGCGCGACGATACCATAGCTGCATGACGACACAACGCGCCTGGGTGCGCATGCCTTCCGGCCGCCGCCTGGATTTGCTGGACCCCACGCCCTTCGACTGGGACGATGGCGACCTCGCGCTGGGCTTGGCGCGGACTTACCGCTGGGGCGGGCACTCGGCCTGGCCGCTGCCCCTGTCGGTGGCCCAGCATTCGATCACGGTCCTGCAATTGCGGCGGCTGTGGTCGCCTACCCCGCTGGCGCCGCTGGCGGCCCTGCGCGAGCTGCTGCACGACGCCGAAGAAGGCTTGCTCGGCTTCGATTGCATTTCGGTCCTGAAACCCTTCCTCGGCGACAGTTTCCGCGCCCTGAGCCAACGGCTGGAGCAGGCGGTGTTCCTGCGCTATGGCTTGCCGGCCTGGACACCGAAGGAATACCAGGTCCATAAGCGCGCCGACCGCCTGGCCGCCGCCAGCGAGGCGGTGCACGTGGTGGGCTGGAGCGGCGAAGAAGTCCGGCGCACCCTGAAGATCACCGCCGTGCCGCTGGACGACGATCCCCTGCAAGTCTTGTATGGGGAAACCGCCTGGGAACCCTGGCCGCCCGGACTGGCGTGCGAGCGTTTTCTCGACGAATTGAACCGCCTCAAGGCGGCGGCTTCATAGGCTGGATGATAAAATCGCCGTAATACAAGGTTTTTTAAGGCCAATTTTCAGTTATCCACTTTCACTGTGGATAAACATGTGGAAAAGCAGGGCTTGACAGCCCGTTTCGCCTGCAACGACGCGGTTTCCAATAAATTGCCCAATTCTTTGGCAAGCATTTAGTCTCAATAAAATCAATGACTTAGCAAATAGGCGTGTATGCCTTCTTGCAACTCACTGATCGTCCGGAAAATATTTTGACAAAACTTCTTTCGCAGAATAGTGTGTCCACTATCGATAAAGGAAAATGCATGGACGTGAAAGTTCCTGACGACGACGCTGGCTGGATGATCGATGACGAGGCGCAAGCCAGCACTGCCGAGCAGGCTGCTGGCGCCACTCCCGCGCCATGGCGGGTCCTGATCGTCGACGACGACGTCGACGTCCACGTGGTCACCAAGTTTTCCCTTAGCAATGCCTGCTTCCTGGGGCGCCGCCTGAGTTTCCTGCACGCCTATTCCGGCGAGGAGGCCCTGACCACCCTGCGCAACAATCCCGACGTCGCGCTGGTGTTGCTGGACGTGATCATGGAAACCAGCGACGCCGGCTTGCGCGTGGCCACCCAGATCCGTTCCGAATTGAAGAATGAACTGGTGCGCATCGTACTGCGCACCGGCCAGCCGGGCCAGGCGCTGGAGCACAGCATCATCCTCGATTACGACATCAACGATTTCTGGTGCAAGACCGACCTCACCACGCGCAAGCTGTTCACCACCGTGATTTCATCGCTGCGCAACTACGCCGATTTGCAGGCGCTGCAGTCGCAACTGGCCAAATTCAGCCAGCAGCGCGAGCAAGTGGCGGCCATCCTCAAGGGCTTGGAGCAAGGCGAAGGCTGGTCGGGCCAGCTGACCGTCGGCCAGCCGCCGGCAACTGTGGATATCCAGGTCAAGCCAGGGGCCGAACCGGGCAGTTTCCAGGCTTCCGGACATATCCTGAAATAAACACTGTATGCAAATACAGTAGTCATCCTGCAGCGATCTGCCTGCGAATTCCCGCCAACTTGTCGTAAGTCGCGGATTGAAAAGGTCTTTTTCCCTTATCCACACAGTTTGTGGATATCTTTGTTGATAAGGGGGCCTTGACAAGGCAAACAGCCCTCAACGGCGCCATTTCCAATAAACTGCCTGTTCAATGTGCACAAAAATAGCCGTTGAAAATCAATGACTTAGAAACTAACGAATTTTCACACACGTTCTTTAACTAATTAAAGTCGCGCGTTACTTTTCATTAATTTTTGTGCATAACCTCGCCTGCCGCGCGCCGTTGGCCGGGCTGCAGCAGGACGCGCTGGATGATCTGGGGCGCAATGTTGTGGGACTTCAGATACTCGACGGCACACAAGGTGCTGAAGCTGGCTTGCACTTCGATACCCCGGTCGACGATTTCACTGCGCGCCTCATCGACGCGAGGCAGGTAGA
>CBFGQI010000231.1:0-5553 GCA_965650885.1 uncultured Oxalobacteraceae bacterium | reverse complement strand
GGGCAGGCGATACTCGTGATGCTGGGCAGCGCGCAGCGTGGCTTTGGCCACGGGCGGCACGCTTGCCCGGGCCAGCAGCTTGCGCAGCAGGTCGCCGCCGGCTGTGTCGAAGCGCTGCGCGGCACGCCGCTGCCGCAGCTGACCTGGACTTACCGCGCATCGGCGAATGCGCGCATACCGGAGTTCCACCAATGATTGCCGTGATTTTCGAAGTGACGCCGGCCGCGGGCCGCAAGGAAGCCTACCTGGATATCGCCGCCGCCTTGCGGCCGACGCTGGAGCGGATCGACGGTTTCATCAGCGTTGAACGCTTCCAGAGCCTGGCGAATCCGGACAAGATGCTGTCGCTGTCGTTCTTCCGCGACGAAGCGGCGGTGCAGGAATGGCGCCGGGTGGAAGCGCACCGCGCCGCCCAGCAAGCCGGGCGCGAACGCCTGTTCGCCGATTACCGCCTGCGCATTGCCAGCGTGGTGCGCGACTATGGCTTGCATGAGCGCGCCGAAGCGCCGGTCGACAGCCGCCAACGGCACGGTTGACGCGGCACGCTGTGCGGCGTGTTTAATGGCCGCGCTTTTGCACCAGGGCGCTGCCCACGCCGTGGCGTTTGCCTTCGCTGACCGCGGTCACCGTGCCGTCGGCATTGAAGACGATGGCATTGGCGGCGCCGATTTCCTCTGCCGCCGGATCCCAGCGCTGGCCGAAGCGTTCCAGTGCGCGCGCCTGCGGGCTGCCGGCGAAGCCCGGCTCGATGGACGTCGCCTGGCCGTTGCGCTCCGAAATGCGCGGCGCATTGAGCGCGGCCGGCATGTCCATGCCCAGGTCGATATGGTTGAAGATGGTTTGCAGTACGGTGGTCACGATGGTCGCGCCGCCCGGACTGCCGACGGTAAAGGCCGGCTTGCCGTTGCGGAAGGCGATGGTCGGTGACATGCTGCTGCGCGGACGCTTGCCCGCTTCCGGCACGTTGGGATGGGGGCCGGTGAAATCGAAGTCCGTCATCTCGTTATTCAGGATGAAGCCATAGCCCGGCACCGTGATGCCGCTGCCGCCCCATGATTCGATGGTGAAGGTATAGGCCACGATATTGCCATCCTTGTCCGACACCGCCAGGTGCGTGGTGTGGGCGCTTTCGGAAAGCAGCTTCGCTTTGGCAGCGGGGGAAGGGCGCAGCGGCACGCTCGGGTCTTGCTGGAACAGGTAAGGGTCGCCGGGCTGTGCGTTATGGCGCGCTTGGGTCGGATCGATCAGTTCGCGGCGCCGCGCCGCGTATTCCTTGCTGACCAGGCCCGCCACCGGTGCGTCGACAAATTCCGGATCGGCCAGGTAGGCGTTGCGGTCGGCAAAGGCCAGGCGCACGGCCTCCATGTACAAGTGTTCCACCTTCTCGCGCGGCATGGACTTCAGGTCGAAACCCTCCAGGATGTTCAACGCTTCTGCGATCGTCACCCCGCCGCTGCTGGGCAGCGGCATGCCCACCAGTTCGTAGCCGCGGTAGGTGGAGCGCACCGGCTGGCGCCAGCGCGACTCGTAATTGGCGAGGTCCGCCAGCGACATCGTGCCGGCGCGCACCGCCACCCCGGCCGCGGCGGGCGGACGGTTGACAGAATCGACGATGGCCTGCGCCAGCTTGCCGGAATAGAAGGCTTTCACGCCGTCGCTGGAGAGCAGGCGGTAGGTCTTGGCCAGGTCGGGATTGCGCAGCAAGGTGCCGGCCGGCAGAGGCTTGCCATCCTTCATGTAGCGCGCGGCGGTGTCCGGGAACAGTGCGAACTTCTTTTCGTTTTCCTTCACCAGCCCGACGAAATTGTCGTTCAGGCGGAAACCGTCCTGCGCGACCTTGATCGCCGGCGCCAGCACCTGCTTGAACGACATGGTGCCGTAACGGTCCAGCGCATCGTGCCAGCCGCGCACCGTGCCCGGCACGCCCACCGCCATGCCGCTGGCAATGGCGCTGCCATAATCGACCGCCTTGCCCGCGGGCGCAAAGGCATCGGCGCGGAACGCGGCCGGCGCCACTTCGCGGTGGTCGAGCGTGATGACGCGGCGTTCCTTGGCCAGGTAGATCACCATGAAGCCGCCGCCGCCCACGCCGCAGCTGAACGGGTCGGTGACGCCCAGGGTGGCGGCCGCTGCCACCGCCGCGTCGACCGCGTTGCCGCCCTTGTCCAGGATGGCCAATGCCGCCTTCGACGCCGGCTCGCTGATGGTGGCCACGGCGCCGCCGGTGCCGGTGGCGACCGGTGTCTTGGCCCAGGCCGGCATACTGAACGCCAGCGCGATAATGATGGTGGAAGTCAGTCGTCGTGGCTGGGCGGTTGGCGTCATGGGCAGCTATGTCGGTTGGGAAATATTTATCCGCAAGCTTACCCGATAATCCGGCGCCGGTGCCTTCAGGGGCGGCGGTTCGGCCGGCTCCAGGCCTTGCAAGGTGAACGTCAAGCCGTTGCGGCTGACCGAACTGGCAGCGCCCGGCATGTCATGCGCCAGCAGGAAGTGGGATTTGCCCTGCTTGTCGGTCAGGACGAAGCGGTAACTGATGTAGCCAGCCCAGACGCAGACGGCGCCCGGTTTGCAACGGCTGTCGTTGACGCGCTCGAGCGTGAGCGTGACGGCGGGGGCCAGCTTGATGGTTTCCCCCTGGGCCAGCGTATAGCTGGCGCTGGTGCGCGGTGGTGGGCGGCTGGCGCTGCCGTTGCCGGCATCGTCGGCGCTGCTGCGGATGGAGCCGCAAGCAGCGGCAATGGCGAGGACCAGGCCCGCCATGCCCAGGCAAATCAATCTGGGATGCATGATGTTCTCCTCTGGCCTGAGAACAGCTTAGCAAATCAAAAACTGCCCCGTTGCACTGTTGAGTCCACTCAACTGTAAAGTTTTCCGACAAGAAAAAAACGCCCCGGAGGGCGTCAGTTGTTATTGTTGGCGTTGACAACTTATTGTTGGGAGCGGCGGCGCACCAGGCCCAGGCCCAGCAAGCCAGCGCCGAGCAAGGCCAGCGATGCCGGCTCGGGTGTGGCGCCGCTGGTGGCATCGGCAAGCTCTTGCGGGAAGCCGCTGAATTCGGGGTTGCCGGCACCCTTCTTGCTGAGGTTGATGACCAGGTCAAACAGGTAATCGCGGTCGAGCAGGCCGATGTCCGTCCAGGTCCAGACTTGGTTGCCGCCTTCGACCGCAACAATGGAATTGTAGACGGTCTGGCCCGCGCCATCGTCCACGATCAGCTTGAAGCTGGCATGGAATTTGTCCGCCGCCGGCCGCACCAGTTTGAAGGTGTAATCGCCGTCGGCCGGGATATCGAGCCAGAGCCAATCCTTGCCAGGACTGCCAAACTGTACTGGAGAGTCGACGCCAAGCGGGATTTGGCTGTCCCATTTGACATGGACGTCATCGAGGTTCTCTAAAAGGACCAGGCCGGTTTTGGTGCCGGCGTGGGTGGTGGCAATGGCCAGCAGGCACACCGCCGTTAAGGCAAGCTTCTTAAACATTGGCAACTCCTGTTTCTTGGTTGCCCCCCAGCGATTTTCAAGCAATCCCTGTGCCTAAGAATCACAACCCATCAATATCAAGGACTTGCGAAGAGTTGCGTTTTGGAATGTAAAAATTCTCGACACTAATAAAGTGTGCGGCAAAGAAAAAGCGCCCCGCAGGGCGCCAGTTTTTTGTTATCGGTGTTGACGACTTATTGTTTGCGGCGGCGGCGCGCCAGACCGAGGCCCAGCAAGCCGGTGCCAAGCAGTGCCAGCGAGGCGGGTTCCGGCGTGGTGCCGCTCGGCGTGTCGGGAACTTCCTGCAGGTAGCCGGTGAATTCAGGGTTGCCCGCACCTTTCTTGTTCAGGTTGATGACCAGGTCGAACAGGTAGGCTTGGTCGAGCAGGCTGATGTCGGTCCAGGTCCACACCTTGTTGTTGCCCTCGACCGAGGTGATCGAGTTGTAGCTGGTTGCCGGGTTCACCCCATCATCCACGATGAGTTTGAAGGTGGCGTCAAAATTGGCTGCCGCCGGGCGCACCAGGCGGAAGGTGTAATCGCCATCGTCCGGGATATCGAGCCAGAGCAAATCCTTGCCGGGGCTGCCGAACTGGACGGCCGAATCGACGCCAAGCGGAATATTGTTGTCCCACTTGACGTGGACGTCGGCCAGATTGGCCAGGGGAACCAAGCTGGTCTTGGTGGCGGCATGGGCCGATGCAAAGGCCAGTGCACACATGGCGGCTAAGGCAAGCTTCTTAATCATCGGTAATTCCTCTTGTAAATTTGCTCAACAATTACAAAGCAAGCGCCATGCCACTAACCGAAACTCATCAATATCAAGGATTTGCGCGATGTTCCTTTTGGGAATGTAAAAATTCCCGACATTAACTGGATGTGTAAACAGAAAAAGCGCCGTACCTTACGGTAACGGCGCTTTGCGCGGGGGAGCTTGCCGGCTCAGAGGTAAGCGGCCAGTGCGCCCTTCATTTTCTTCAGGGCCGCGGCTTCGATCTGGCGGATGCGTTCCGCCGACACGCCGAATTCTTCCGCCAGCGCGTGCAAGGTGGCGCCGGAGCCATCGTCATTGGCCAGCCAGCGCGCCTCCACGATGCGGCGCGAGCGCGCGTCGAGCTTGGACAGGGCGGTTTCCAGGCCTTCCGATTGCAGGCGCACCACCTGTTCCGCTTCCAGCACCTTGGTCGGCTCCATATTGTCCGACGACAGGTAGGCGATCGGCGAAAACTTGTCGTCCTCGTCGTCGGACGGCGCTTCCAGGGCGATGTCGCGGCCGCTCAGGCGGGTTTCCATTTCGATCACGTCTTCGCGCTTCACATCCAGCGCCTTGGCCAGTTCGTCGATCTGCGTCGGCGACATGGCATCCAGGCCCTGCTTGTGGCTGCGCAGGTTGAAGAACAGCTTACGCTGGGCCTTGGTGGTGGCCACTTTGACCAGGCGCCAATTCTTCAGGATGTATTCGTGGATTTCCGCCTTGATCCAGTGCATCGCGTACGACACCAGGCGCACGCCCTGGTCCGGGTCGAAGCGCTTGACGGCTTTCATCAGGCCGATATTGCCTTCCTGGATCAAGTCGCCGTGCGGCAAGCCATACCCGAGGTAGCCGCGGGCGATCGACACCACCAGGCGCAAGTGGGAAGTCACCAGCTTTTCCGCAGCCTTGATATCGTTTTTTTCCTTCAAGCGGTTGCCCAGCTCGACCTCTTCCTCATGGGACAGCATGGGCAGGCGATTGACAGCCGAGATATAAGCGTCCAGGTTGCCCAGGCTCCCGCTGAAGCCAAGGGTCAGCGCGTTGCTGCCGGCAGGTACCAGTGCGTTCGTTGCGGTCATCTTATCTATCCTCGCTTGAAGGGAATGCTTTTCAGAGTTACCAGCATGCACGACAGAACTTAAATGATTCTTAACCTCTATCATGCCGTTCTGAACATATATTAGCACTCTCCCTGGGTGAGTGCCAATTGCTGGGATTCTATGGCTCCCATAGCAAAAACACTATCGGGAAGGCGCTATTCCTTGCGCTGGATCAAAGCAAGGATAGGATGCGGGCGGAGCGGGCTCCGTGCGGGC
>CBFGQI010000230.1:0-5569 GCA_965650885.1 uncultured Oxalobacteraceae bacterium | reverse complement strand
CCCCTTGGAAATCAGTTCGAAATCGAAGCCGGCGGCGATTTCCGGCACCTGGCGCAGGCGCGCCACCAGGCCGGTAATGTAATCGGCATAGCCCTGGTGCCCGACCCAGACCACGCGCAAGCGTTGGCCGGCGCTGTAATCGGTCTTGATGGCACCGGGTGGGATTTGCACGCAATCGTCGATGATGCGGGCGCGCCGGATCTGCAACTGGCGCTGGATTTCCGCGGTCGGCACGATGGTGAGGTCGTAGGTGTCGTCGTAGGCACCGGCAAACGGCACGCAGCGCACGCCGACGGCGCGCTTGCCGATCGCGCGCCACAGCTTGGCCAGTTGCATCATGGTCCACTCGCCGCCTTCGAACACGATCACGTCGCAATCGCTGCGCAGCAGCCGCACGGCGGTGCGCCAGAAGGCCAGGCTGCGGGCCGAGCGGATGTTATTGAAGCGCTCGGCCAGCACGGTGGAGGCGATACCCTGCCCCTGCAGCCATTCGTGGATCAGGAAGCCCTGCAGGCGGCTGGCGGCCCAGGTCCGGTCGTTCGAAATCACCCAGCCTACCTTCAAGCCCTTCTCGCCATCCATCCCCTGACTCCGTCGCCATTGCCTGGAGGAAGTATAGCTGATATTAACCGAACGATAACAAAACCCTTGCCGACTTCATGCTGCCTGCAACAGCTGACCGGCCGGATGGCGCGGCCCCGCGGTTGCCCCCTCCAGCTTGAAGACCGCGAACGCCTGGGCCACGCACTCCGCCTGGCGCGCCAGGCTGCTGGCAGCGGCGGCGGCTTGTTCGACCAACGCGGCGTTCTGCTGGGTGATGCCGTCGATCTGGACCACCGCCTGGTTGACCTGGCCGATGCCACGGCTTTGCTCCCTGGTCGCATGGTGGATTTCATCCATCACGCGGGTGACCCGGCCGACCGACGCGATCACTTCATTCATGGTGGCGCCGGCATTGCTGGTGAGCCTGGCCCCGGCATCGACTTTGGCGATCGAGCTGTCGATCAGCGTCTTCACTTCCTTGGCGGCGGCGGCCGAGCGCTGGGCCAGGCTGCGCACTTCGGTGGCCACCACGGCAAAGCCCCTGCCATGGTCGCCGGCGCGCGCCGCTTCCACCGCCGCATTCAGCGCCAGGATATTGGTCTGGAAGGCGATGCCGTCGATCATGCCGATGATGTCGAGGATGCGGCGCGACGATTGGCTGATGTCGTCCATGGTCTGCACCACCTGCGCCACGATGGTTCCGCCCGCCGCGGCCACATCGGATGCCTGGCCCGCCAGCTCGTTGGCGCTGTGGACGCTGGCCGCGCTTTGCTGCACATTGCTGGTCAACTGCTCCATGCTGGCGGCCGTCTGCTGCAGGCTGGACGCCTGCGATTCGGTGCGTCCCGAGAGGTCGAGGTTGCCGCTGGCGATCTCGCCGGTGGCGGTCTGGATCTGGTCGAAATTGCTGCGCACGTCGCCAATGATGCTGTGCAGGTTGACATTGGTCTGGCGCAGCGCCGCCAGCAGCTGGCCCATTTCATTGTCCGCGCCTACGTCTAGGACGCCGGTCAGGTCGCCGCCCGCCATCTTGCGCGCAAAGCCGGTTGCCTGGCGCAGCGGCACCACGATGGCGCGGTGCAGGGAGGCCCAGAAGCAGAGCGCCAACGCCACGAAGACCGCGTTGGTGACGGTCAGCCACAGCGGCGCGCCTTGCATGGCGCCGGAGATGGCCAGCAGGGCCAGCAAGCTGGTCAGGCTCCCCATGCCGATGCCGATGTGGCGCGCCAGCGACATGTCGCGCACTTGGCCGGCCCAGTTGCGCCAGCCGCGCTGACGCAGCCGGCCGCGTTCCAGGCGCAGCCGGCGCGGGTTGCCTTCGCGGATTTCACGGTACAGCTGGTCGGCTTGCGCCACCTGCGCCCGGCTTGGCTTGGTGCGTACCGACATATAGCCCACCGGACGCCCGGCCTCGATCACCGGCGTGACGTTCGCGTACACCCAATAGAAGTCGCCATTCTTGCAGCGGTTCTTCACCATCCCGCTCCACGGCATACCGGCCCGGATCGTCGCCCACAGGTCGGCGAAGGCTTCCACCGGCATGTCGGGGTGGCGCAGGATATTCTGCGGCGCGCCGATCAGTTCATCTTCAGTGAAGCCGCTCACTTCGACGAAATAAGGGTTGGCGTAAGTGATCTTGCCCTTCAAATCCGTGGTCGACACGATGGTCTTGCCATCTTCCAGGATGTATTCCTGGCTGGTGACAGGGGTGTTCAGGCGCATGGCGGTACTCCTTCTCGGCGGTTGGGGAAAGGAACTCGCACGAACCGGGAGTTGGGGTCCGCATTGGCTGATCGGGGACGCGAGCTGGCGTCCCCTGCCATGTCTTCGCACAAGTATAGGAAGTTGCTGCGCTTAAGAAACTCACAAATAGTTGCAATAGAAAAATTAAATCGGCCAAGCGGTAGCAGATATTTCTCAAAACCCTGCCCGATTTCTTGTGTCATCTTGGCTGCAGCCGACCGGCATCCGACTTGGAGGTCCCATGCGCCAGTTGTTACAGTCGATCAAGGATCAGCTGACACCGCAAGTGCCGCTGCCGCCGGGCGCGGTGGCCGAGCGCCAAGCCGACCGGCGCGGTTTGCCGGCCCGCGATCCGGGCAGCGATGCGGTGGTGGCGGCGTGCACGGACTGGCTGGGCACGGCCCAGGACCGTTCGGCGTCGGCCGATGGCGGCGTGGCGCGCGACTTCAGCTTGCTCAAGGGCTGGGCCACCTCCTACCCCGAAACCACCGGCTATATCGTGCCGACCATGATCGAGCTGGCGCGCCGCCAAGGCAGCGAAGCCTTGCACCAGCGGGCGCGGCGCATGCTGGACTGGCTGGTCGCCATCCAATTCCCCGAAGGCGGCTTCCAGGGCGGCCGCATCGATTCCATGCCGCGCGTGCCGGTCACCTTCAATACGGGCCAAATCCTGATCGGCCTGGCCGCCGGCGCGCAGGCGTATGGCGAAGGCCGCTACCTCGCTGCCATGCACCGCGCCGCCGCCTGGCTGCGCGACTCGCTCGATGCCGATGGCTGCTGGCGCAAGCACCCTACCCCGTTCGCCGCGGCGGGCGAGAAGGCCTACGAGACCCATGTGGCCTGGGGCCTGTTCGCCGCCGAGCGGGCCGCGCCGGGCCATGGCTATGGCGACGCGGGGCTGTGTCAGGTGGCCTGGGCGCTGACCAAACAACAGCCCAATGGCTGGTTCGCGTCGAATTGCCTGGACGATCCGGAGCATCCGCTCAGCCACACCATCGGCTACGTGCTGCGTGGCGTGCTGGAGGGCTATATCCTGTCCCGCCAGCATGGATTGCTGGCCGCCGCCGTGCTTACCGGGAGCGCCGTGTGCGCGGCAGTCGGCGCCGACGGCTTTCTGCCGGCCCGGCTGGACCAGCAATGGCGCCCCGCCGCCGCATTTGCCTGCCTCACCGGTTCCGCGCAGATTGCACACTGCCTGTTCCTGCTCTACCGCCTGACCGGCGAGCCGCGCTATTTCGAAACCGGCCAGCGGTTGAACCAGTACGTGCGGCGCAGCGTGAAGGTCGAAGGCCCACCAGAAACACGCGGCGGCGTGAAGGGTGCCTTTCCAGTCGATGGCGATTACGGCCGCTTCGAGTTCCTCAACTGGGCGGCCAAGTTCTGCATCGACGCCAACCTGCTTGAACTGGACATCCTCCAGGCGCGCCGCACGGCACTTGCCGCCGACTTGGCCCGGCTTGGGATTGCCAAGGGCGATACCGTATTCCTCCACTCCTCGTTGAGAAGCCTGGGCTACGTGGAAGGCGGGGCCGCCACTGTGATACAGGCGCTGCAGGAAGCCGTCGGCCCGGACGGCACGCTGGTGCTGCCGGCTTACTACATGCCGGGCGGCAGCGTTCGGGCCAGCTGCGAGTTGAAAGGCTATGTGTTTGATGTGCGCCACCTTGGCACCCATACCGGCCGCCTGCCGGAAGCCTTCCTCGCTGGCGCGGACGTCCGGCGCAGCCTGCACCCGACGCATTCCGTCTCAGCCTGGGGGCGCCACGCTGCTTACCTGACCGAAGCCCACCACCGCGCCCCGTCGATCTTCGGCGAAGGGTCGCCATGGCAGCGGCTGATCGGTCTGGCGAATGCCAAAGTACTGGGCCTGGGGGTATCGATGGGGCCGGTCACCTTTTATCACGCGCTGGAAGATGCGATGGGCGAGGCTTTCCCCGTGCCGGTGTGGGGTGAGCGCGCTTACCGGCTGCCGTGCATCGACCACCACGGTCAACGCCACAAGGTACCGGTTCGGCCATTCGAACCCCAGCTTGCGCAACGCCGCATTGACCATCCGTCGCGCAGCGACTTGCGCGCCTATTTCATGGCCGAATTCCAGCGCGCCGGCCTGCTGCACGCGGGTCGGGTTGGCGCGGCAGCGTGCTGGTGGATTCCGGCACGCGGCTTTTACGACCACCTGCGCCGCCTGGCCAAGGAGGGGGTGACCATCTACGCCACACCGGAGCAATTGGCAGCACGCCCGCTGGCTTAAGCCACCGGCGCCGCGGCCTTGACCCCCGTCTTGCGCCCGCTCAAGCGCGCGCCCAGCTGGATCATCGGCTGTTCGATCAAGTGGTAGCCCAGGTAAGGCAGCGCCACCACCAGCGACAGGAAGGTCGTCCATTGCAGCAGCGGATGGCTCGCTTCCAACGTACGGAACGACAGCCACAATATCGGAGGATGGAACAGGTAGATGCCATAACTGTAGCGAGCGATGATGTGACATGCCCGGTTCAACGCCGGCGCGGTCAATTGACGCAGCCAGGGGATGGCCACGCCCACCGCCAGGCACACCGCCCAGCGCCCGTAGTTATCGCTGCGAGGCTGCGCGTACGCGACAAAGGCGAGGCAAGCGATTGCCAGCAGCAGCGGCCATAGCCAGCCAGGCAAGCGCTCCCGCCCTTGCATCCGCCAGGCGATGACGCCCGCAAGGAAGCATGGCGCAAACTCGATGACGTTCAGACGCGCGCTGACGAGCGGTTGCAGCAAGGCGAATGGAATCGACAATGCCCACAGCGCCAACAGCCAACCCAGCGGCCGCCGCCGAAAGAACAGGAACAGGCATGGCAAGACGAGGTACATCTGCACTTCCAGGCAGAGCGACCACAACACGGTCGACATATAACGGACATATACGAGGTTTTGCACCAACAGCAGGTTGGCGACCAACTCGACGCCCGTCCATGCATCATCCATCAGGAAGTAGATCCCCAGCAGCATGACGATGGCCAGCGGGTAAATACGGAACGCCCGCTGCAGGTAGAACTTGCGGAACAGGGCGGCACCGGCCAGCTGCTGGCGCTCCAGCGATTGCATCAGCACCAGGCTGGTGTGCACGAAGAACAGCATGACGCCCAACTGGCCCATCGCGTAGGAGGCGCGGCTGGTCTGGATGGTGTAGCCGGCGATATGGGCAAGCAGCACCAGCAACACGGCGACCGCGCGCAGGAAGTCAAGGTTCGGCTTTGGCATTGCCCCATTCTGCGGGACGATTGCGCCTCAAGCCTTGCGGCGTGTCATGGCT
>CBFGQI010000229.1:0-5575 GCA_965650885.1 uncultured Oxalobacteraceae bacterium | reverse complement strand
GCGTGACCTCCACCTCGACGTCGCGCAAGCGCGGTTCGAACGCCACGATGGTGTCGCGCACCAGTCCGGCCAACTGGCGGCGGTGTTTCAAGTCCGCCGTGTGCAGGGCCGAATAGTCCGGCAAGCCATAATCGAGCACGCTGCGCGGGCGCGCCGCCAGCTGCTCCAGCGATGCGGCGCAGCGCGTGTTGAGCAGGCGGTCCAGCTCCGATGCGATCGAATTCTCCAGTGCCGACAGGGACAAGCCGGCGCTGCCGCGCCGGCCGGGATGCCAGGGAAGGAAGGCGGCGCCCCCCTCCCCGTCCTCGTCGCCGAAACGTTCAAACAGCGGGGCGCGCACACCCCGCAGCAGCTTGAGGCCAGCCACGGCTTATGCCGCCGTATTGGTCTTCATGTCCCACTTGCCGCCGGAGGTACCCTCCTTGCTGGAGTCCGCCTTCTGCGCCGTGTAGTCCCACTGGATGGCTGTGAAGTTCAGCGTCATGGTTTCGGCCGGCTTGTCGCCGCCGGACGATGCCGCGCTGATGCTCGACACCATGGCATCCTTCAATGTGTAGACCATCAGCGGCATCACCAGGCCGGCCTCGTTGCGGCCGATGGTGACCTTGCAGTCGCCGATCTTGCGCCCTTCGCAGCACGCCTGGTTCAGCACGGGGGAAGCCTTGTCCATGTACTTGGAAATGGTGAAGTCCTGTACGTTGGGCTTGCCCGAGGTGCGCTCCTTGTTGCTGACGTCGCTGGTCATCTGCATGGCGACGGCATGGCTGAAGGACAGGCATTCGATCTTTCCGACGTAGTCCTTCAGCAGGCATTCGCCCTCGATTCCCGGCATGTCGATAATGATGACGTCCACGTGTTTCTCCTTTGAGGTTTGTTAGGCTGCCGCTTCGGGCAGCTCGGCCACCATGCGGATGGAGGCGGTCAGTTCTTCCAGCTGGAAGTGCGGCCGCAGGAAAACGGTCGCCTTGTAGACGCCCGGCTTGGCAGGATCCTCGGTGACGTCGATACGCGCTTCGCGCAGCGGATACTGTGCCTTCAATGCCTGCGAGGCGTTGTCGTTGACCAGCACATAGTCGGCGATCCAGTTGTTGAGGAAGGTTTCCACGTTGGCACGCGAGGTGAAGCTGCCGATCTTGTCGCGCATGATCACCTTGATGTAGTGGGCAAAGCGCGAGGCCGCCAGGATGCACGGCAACTGGGCCGACAAGCGCGCATTGGCATTGGCCAGCGCCTTGCTGTACTGGACCGGCTTGTTGGCGGTCTGGCCGCCGAAGAAGGCGGCATAGTTCTCGTTCTTCTTGTGCACCACCGCGATGAAGCCCAGGTCGTTGAGCTCCTTCTCGCGGCGGTCGGTGATGGTGACCTCGGTCGGGCATTTCATGACCTGGTCGCCTTCGCCGGTGCTGAAAGTATGCACCGGCAAGCCTTCGACCATGCCGCCGCCTTCGACGCCGCGGATGGCGGCCGGCCAGCCGTAACGCGAAAATGCCGCCGTGGCGCGCTGCGCCAGCAGATAGGCCGAGTTGCCCCACAGGTAAGCCTGGTGGCGCGCCGCCGGGTCGCTGATCTTCGGCGCTTCGAGCTGGCCGTCGCTGTTCAGGTGGTAATCGAAATCGCCGAATTCCTCGAAATGGAAGGTGCGCGCCGGGATGGTCTTGTCGCCGTATGGCAGGCGCACCAGGTAGTGCGGCAGTGTCAGGGCCACGTAGCGTGCATCTTCGCTGGCGCGGAAAGCGCGCCATTCGGCGGCATCGGCCGCTTCGAAAGTTTTCGACAGGTCGCGCGGGTTGCCCAGGTCGGTGAAACTGCGCAAGTCGAACAGGCTGGGCGAGGCCGCCATGATGATCGGCGCGTGGGCCATGGCCGCCACCCGTGCCAGTTCCTTCACCAGCGTCATGTCGGTCGGGTTGCGGCCGATTTCGTAATCGGCCACCAGCATGCTGTAAGGATTGCCGCCGAAGGTGCCGTATTCCTCCTCGTAGATCTTCTTGAACAACTGGCTCTGGTCGACGTCGACCGCCTTGCTCAAATCGTCGCCGATCTCGGTCTTGGTGGCGTTGAGCAGGCGCAGTTTCAGCCGCGGGCCGGTTTCGCTGCCCTTGACCAGGCCGTGCAGGCCGCGCCAGGAACGCTCGAGCTTCTGGAAGTCTTCGCTGCGCATCAGCTGCCCTAGGCGATTGCCGAGTTCCGCGTCGATGCGGGCGATCGCATCGCCCATCGCCTTCAGCAAGCCCTTCTTCTCGTCGCTGCGGATCTTGCCTTCCGCCGTGCGCATCGCGAACTGGTGCAGCATGCCGCGCGCCTGCTCCATCAGCTTGGCGTCGCTTTCTGGCGCCACATCGGGGCCGCTGGAGAGCAGCACCATGTCACTGTCTTCGATAATCTTGTTCAGCACCTTTTCCCAACTGGCCTTGGCGCTCTGGTCAATCGTGGCTTCCGTCATGATGGTCTCCGCTTAGTCTTTGGGCTGCAGCACGGCTTTCAGCTCGTCTGCCAGGGGGGCGATCTGGTCTTTGCTGAACAGCTTGCGCTCCTTCAGCGCTTCGGCCTGTGCCGGCGTCAGTGCCGCCAATTGTTCGGCCGTCAGGGCGCCCAGTTCCTCATCGCTGTAGGCGGCCAGCGCGGCCGGCGCCAGCGCGGCGATCTCGCCCGGCTGCAGTTTGGCCAGTGCCGGGCGGCCGGCCGGCGCCGTGTCGGCCAGCTTGACGCCCCAGCTCGCGAACGTCGGGTCTTCCTTGACCGCTTCGGCCAGGCGCCGGTGCAGCCGGTCGTTGCCGTCGATCTTGGCCATCAGGTCGCGCAACTGCTGGCGTTGCGAGAACAGTTCGTCCAGTCCCTTGACATGCTTGACCAGGTGGTCGGGTTCGAAATGATCGAGCTTTTCGAAGGTCACGGAGCCGGACAAACCATCGATGCCCTTGATCTGCAAGGTCGGCGCGATGGTCTTCATGACCTGGTCAAAGTTGTCGCGGTCGATTTCGATGAAGCGGCGCTTCGGCAGCGTATCGCTGGCGGCGCCGAGGTCGGCCAGGATCCCGACCACCATCGGCAATTCCCGTTTGGCGCTGGCGCCGCCGGTTTCCACGTCATAGCTGATCTGGACCCGGGGCGGGCGGTTGCGTTCCAACCATTTCTGACTGCTCTCGGTAGACATCGCTTACTCCTCGTCTGTGCAACGGTTGATGGTGCGCCGGTCCCGTAGGCGGCGCCGCGGTTTGCACTGCTTTGCTGCGTGTTGCGTGATGCTTATCGCTTGCTGCCCGGCGCCGGCCGGATGCCGCGCCTGACCACGTCGTCCCAGGTGCGGAACAGCGCCAGGGGCAGCCCTGCCTGCGGCGCGTGTTCGGGGTCGGGACGGAAATGGCCCGAACTATTGCTCCACCAGCGCAGCGCACCGCTTTCGAAGTACGCTTCGCCGGCATACATCACCGGTTCGCCGCGCGACAGCACGGCGTGCCGCAGGCGCGGGTGGACCAGGGTCTGCCCGTCGAGCGTGCGCACGAACAGGTAGCGCGCGTTCGGCACGTACAGCCCGCGTCCGCCCGCCCCGCGCATGCCGTAGCTGCCATGCCATTCCTGCAGCGTATAAATGTCGCCGGGACGTTCCGCCGGCATGGCGAGCGGCCGCAGGTTCGGGTAGACCCGCGGCTGCATTCGGCGCGCCGGAGCCCCCGTCAGCGCCTTAGCGGACACGCGTGCCCAGCAGGCGGTACAACTGCTTCAAGTCGCTCTCGCTGTCGAGCAGCTCCTGCAGCAGCTCGGCCAGCGGCATGGCGCCCCAGGCCACGGCCCGTTTCACCAGATAGGGCACGGGGCTGTGGGGTTCGGTGCGCAACAGGTAATCCGCCACTTCATCCAGGCGGCGGAACGCTTCCTCGCGGCTGCGCGGCGCGCCGGCGCTGTCGGCCGGCCGCACGGCCTGCATCTCTTGAACGGTGCCCATGTCTTCCTCCTCTTCCGTCGCTTCCACTTCCCACGGTACGCCAGCCAATTCCTGCAGCGCCCGGAAACAATCGTCGAGCCGTGCCTCCAGCGCCGGCAGGGACGGTGCCTGTTCGCCCAGCAAACCATCCAGCACGATCGCCATCCGGTCCAGGGCCACGCCGGCGCCGTGCAACTGCACCCTGATATCGGTGTAAAACTGCGCCGGCGTCATCGAGACGGCGGTACTGAAATGCTGGCGGCCCAGGATCGGCTCGGCCGGCCCGTTACGGCTGTTGGTGGGCGCCGGCGCCGGTTGCTGTTCATTGCGCAAGACGCGGTCCCATTCGGTGAGCGTATACAGCCGGCCGGCCGGGGTGGAACCTGCCGCCAGCTGGACCGAGCCAAGCGCCAGGGCGCCATGCTTGTTCAGCCAGGCGAAGGGGGCCAGGCGCGCTTGGATGTCCTCACCGTCCAGGCGCGGATAGAGATCGGACCAATAGCGCTCCAGCAGGCCGGTGATCAATTGCAGGCCGTCGACCAGGCCGGCCAGGCCGCGCTGGCGCAGCCAGGCTTCGGTCAGCCAGGCGGCCAACTGCAAATCCTTGCTGCGGTGCGCCAGCGCTTCGGCGCACAACTGCTCAACCTGCGCCCAGTCGGCGCGCTTTTGCGGTTGCTCCCAGATCCCCTGCGGCAAGTTCGGGTCGTCCTCGCGGCGCGCTTCGCTGACCTGGGCGTAGACGCGGTCATGCCGCAGCCATTCGCCGCAGGGATGGTCGGGGCTGACGGCGGCCAGCAGGCTGGCTGGGTCAAGGACGGTGGCGTGCATCACGGCCTCGCAATCAAACGTTGGAGTTCGTCGCCCGGCGCGGCGGCCGGGAAAGCGGGATAGGGCAGCACTTCCTTCTTTTGCGACGGCATCACGGCCAGGCGCATGAAGACGCGTGTGCGTGCGCCGCCCTGCCCTGTCGGCAAGTCGAAACGCAAGGTGGCCGGGCGTGCGCCCCCGGCCGCGGGGAGGCTGTGACGCGCCAGCATCCGCAGCAAGGACCATGGTTCATCGAAACGGTAAACGGCTTGCCTGCCCACCACCTTGAAGTAGCGGTCCGCGCCATCGTCGATGGGCAATTCCGCCACATTGTCGGCCCAGCGCAGCGTCAGCACCAGCGGCATGCCGGGACGCCACGGCAACTGCTGCTGCGCGCCTTTGGCGCTGCCGTCCCAGGTGACTAGCTCATCCCCGCTTTGCAAGGTCCAGGCGGCGATGCGGTTGCCGCCGATTTCGCCGGCCAGGGCGTTATTGCCATCCGCCTCGCCTGTGCTGCCGACACGGAAGCGCACCGCCAGCAGGTAGCCGGCACTGTCGGCACCTTCCGCCACCGGCAGCAGCGGGCCGAGGAATTGGCGCACCGCCGCCGTGGCCGCCATGAAGTCGCGCGCCCTGCCCGGCGCCATGCGCTGGCTGTCCGGCGCCAGGCGGTCATACAGTTGGAGGTAGGCTTGCACATCTTCCACGGCGGCCGGCTCGCTATGACGGGCTGCGTCGGCAAACGGGAAGCGGCCCGCCAGCGTGCGCCGGAACTGCGCGCGCAGGGCCTGGTAGTCGCGCTCGGCATCGGCCCGCGCCAGGGCGCTACAACGGCTGGCCAGCGCG
>CBFGQI010000228.1:0-5589 GCA_965650885.1 uncultured Oxalobacteraceae bacterium | reverse complement strand
GCCAGCATGCGCAGGATGTTGCGCTTGACGCCGAAGTCGTAGGCCACCACGTGGAAGCGCGGATCGGCTACCTTGCCATAGCCTTTGCCCAGCTCCCACTCGGTTTCGGTCCACTCGTAGACGTCCGGCGTGGTCACGACTTTTGCCAGGTCCATGCCGGTCAGGCCCGGGAAGCTGCGCGCCAGCTCCAGTGCCTGCTGCACGGACGGCTCGTTGCCCTGCACGCCGGTCACGATGGCGCCGGCCTGGGCGCCCTTCTCGCGCAGGATGCGGGTCAGCTTGCGGGTGTCGATGCCGGCGATGGCGACGATGTTCTCGGCCTTCAGGTAGTCGGACAGCGATTGGTGGGAGCGGAAATTCGATGCCAGCAGCGGCAAGTCACGGATGATCAAGCCTGCGGCGTGGACTTTGGAAGCTTCGACGTCCTCGGTATTGATACCGTAGTTGCCGATGTGCGGATAAGTCAGGGTGACGATCTGGCGGCTGTAGCTGGGATCGGTCAGGATTTCCTGATAACCGGTAATGGAGGTATTGAAAACGACTTCGCCCGTCGTATGACCGGCAGCGCCAATGGAAAAACCTTTAAAGATAGTTCCGTCGGCTAAGGCCAGGATGGCTGGAACGGCTGGGCCAGAAAAAAATGGCGGCAAGGGCAACTCCTGATTAAGTTACCGTAGCGACGCCACTCAGACAACCCACGGGACGACCGGGCGCAATGCCGGGCTCGCGGGTCAGATGATGATGGATGTGTGGGGTAGGCGCTACGGTCGAATGGTAATTGGCTAAACCTTTGAATTATAACCCAAAGTTCCATCGGCGGCAAGCCACCCTAGTCGATCCCCAGGCGCCGCATGGTGCCGTCGGCCCGCATTTCGCGCAGGGCGCGCCCCAGGCGCTCGGCCAGCGCGGCGTGGCGCTTGTGCAGGTAAATGAAGAGCGGCATTTCCTCTAGCGGCGGCCCCAGCTGCATCAAGGCCGGGTCGCTGGCCATGGCGGCGCGCGCCACGGGGTCGTTGCGGTCCATCACCGCGATCTCGCAACCGCCCTCCTTCAGCATGCGCAGCATGGACGTCTCGTCCGCCAACTGTTGGCGCATCATGCCCTTGGTGCGCGTGGTGGTCAGCTGCAATCCCAGGCGGATGCAGATCGGATGCCCGCGCAAGGCATACCAGCCGGCATCCATGTCGATGCGTTTATAGGAATAGGCAATCGGCGCGTAATGGTAGACCGGTTCGGGCACCCGCAACAGGTCGGGATACTTGAGCTCCACGCCCATCGAACGGCCCACGGCACCATCGATCTGGCCGGTCACCGCCTGCACGATGCCGCGCTCGGCCGACATGGGGCGCGCCACCACGCTCACGCCGGCGCGGCGGGCGGCCGCCTCGGTCACCGGCCAGATGCGCTCATTGATCGTATGCTGGGCGATCGTGGACAGCTGCAGTTCCTGCGCGTGCAGCGGCATGGCGGCGCAGCATAACAAGGCAAACAGCAGTTTCATGCCGACCCTTATTGATTTGTCACACCTTGCATTGTGCCATCGCGGCGCATTTGCCGCAGCATTGCCGCAAGGCGCGGCACCAGGGCCGCGTGGCGCACATGCAAATACAAATAGAGCGGCGTCACCTCCAGGTCCGGCGCCAACAGCAGCAATGGCGGATCGGCGGCCAGCGCTGCCTTGACCTCGGGGTTGCGCCGCTCCAGCAAGGCGACTTCGCAACCGCCATTGCGCAGCATGCGCAGGACGGATTGGTCGTCGTCCAGTTGCTGGCGCCGCATCCCTTCGGTACGCAGCCGGAACAGCTGGATGCCGCGCCGGATGCAGAGCGAGCGCGGGCGCAAGGATTGCCACCCTTCCGACACATCGATGGGCTGGTAGGCAAACGCCTGGGTCGCATAATAGTAGATCGGCTCGGGCACCCGTACCAGCGATGGGAAGGTGCGATCGATGCCGGCAATGCGGCCGACATCGCCGTCGGTCGCCCCGCTGTTGGCCAGCGCCAGCCCCCGTTCGGCCGGGACTTCCCGCGCCACCGCGGCAATGCCGACGCGTTTCAGGGCCGCCTGGGCGATCAGCCAGACGTCCCGATGGGTTGCATTGTTGGCAATAACGGACAGCTGCAATTCCCCTGCCCGCAAAGGCAGTGCCATGCACAGCAGGAGAAATGCCAGGGCAGCTTTCATGAATGTATTCTAGGAATACATGGCTTGCCCCACAAGAATTATCCCAGGGCGGCGATGCCGGCCTTGGCCACTTGCGCGTCTTCGTTCGACTTCACGCCCGAGACGCCGACAGCGCCGACGGTGTGGCCGTCGACCACGATGTTGACGCCGCCTTCCAGCGGCGCTTCCACCATCGGCACCCCGACGAAGGAGGTGCGGCCGCCATTGATCATGTCTTCGTAGATTTTGGATTCGCGGCGGCCCAGGGCGGCCACGCGCGCCTTGGCAGGGGCGATATGCGAGGACAGCGGTGCCGCGCCGTCCAGGCGTTGCAGCCACAGCAGGTGGCCGCCGTCATCGACGATGGCAATGCACACTGCCCACTTGTTCTTGACGGCTTCCGCCTCGGCGGCGGCCGCGATTTTCTTCACGTCCTCCAGTGACAGGACTGGTTTGGTCAGCATTTTCTCTCTTTTCCTTCTTATTGCAGCGGCATTTCACGGCGCGCCTTCAGCTTTTGCTTGAGCTGCGCCATGACCGCCAGGGTTGCCCGCTCGCCCGCCTGCATGGCGCCGACGCGGTTATTGAAATCGTTGGAAGCCATCTTGCCCAACGGCGGCTGGATCACGATGTCGGCATCGCGCAACTCGAGCTGGTTGATGCGCTGCCCCATGATGGAAAAGGTTTGCATGATGACTTCCAGCGAGGAATTGGTGGCTTGCGCCTCGGCCTGGGTCGAGATATTCACCGCGATGATGAATTCCGCCCCCATTTCGCGGGCAAAGCGCACCGGCACCGGTGCCACCAGGCCGCCGTCGACGTAGGTGTGCTCGCCGATCTTCACTGGCTGGAACACGCCCGGCACGGCCGAACTGGCGCGCACCGCCATACCGGTATTCCCGCGCTGGAACAGGATTGGCTGGCCGGTTTTCAAGTCCGACGCCACGGCGCCGAAGGGGATTTTCAATTTTTCGATGGTGCGATGGTTGACCGCCTTGTTGACGAAAGCCTGCAGGGCTTCGCCTTTCAGCACGCCGGACGACTTGCTGAACAGGGGCAGCGCCCAGTCCGAAATCGCCGCCTCATCCATGTCATTCGCCATCTTCTGCAAGGCGCTGGCATTATTGCCGGCCGCATACAGCGCACCGACCACCGAGCCGGCGCTGGTGCCGACGACCAGGTCCGGCACGATGCCCTGCGCCTCGAGGGCCTTGATCACCCCGATATGGGCAAAGCCACGCGCGGCGCCGCCGCCCAGGGCGAGGCCGATCTTCACTTTGCGCAGGACGGGCGCAGGCGGCTGGGCCGGATGCGACGGCAGCGGCGGCTCAACGGACACCAGCGGCACATCGGTCGCCTTGACCGGGGGCGGCAAGTCGGTGGTGACGGTCGTGGAGGTAGTCTGGCACCCGGCCAGCACCGCGGCGGCCAGGAAAGCAAAGGCAAAACGTCTTAGCTGCATGTAAAGGGTAATCTGCTGATGTTTTAAGGCGAGCAGATTTTACCTCAAGCCAAGAATTGTCCACCCCGGGGTCAGGAACCAAGGTGGACAAACTTGGCCTTGCCGCACAATTTGTCCACCCTGGTTCCTGACCCCGGGGTGGACAAAAGTGGGGTTAGGCCGCTTGCGCGGGCTCGGCTGTGGTCGAGGCGAGGGATTTGGGGAGGCTGACGGTGAAGGTGCTGCCCTGCCCTGCTTCGGAACTGATGTTCAGCTTGCCGCTGTGGCGCAACAGCACATGCTTGACGATCGCGAGGCCCAGGCCGGTACCTTGCGTTTCGCGCGAGCGGCTCTTGTCGACGCGGTAGAAGCGTTCGGTCAGGCGCGAAATATGCTCGGGGCTGATGCCGATGCCATTGTCCTGCACCTGGAATTGCACGCCGCTCGGTGTGTCTTCCCAGCGCAGGCGGATCGTGCCGCCGGCCGGCGTGTAGCGCACGGCATTCGATACCAGGTTGCCAAAGGCGCTGTGCAATTCGTCCATATTGCCCATCACGTCGCCGCCCTGCACGTCCAGCGTGATCTCGTGCTTGCCGCCCGAGAGCGCGCGCGCTTCGTGCAGCACTTGCTCCAGCAAGGCGCCGATGTGCACGTGTTCGGGCCGCATCGGGTGGTCGACCGATTCCAGCCGCGACAGCGTCAGCATGTCTTCGATCAGGTGCTGCATGCGCGTGCTCTGCTCCATCATCAGCTTCAGATGGGCGGCACGGGTGTCGGCATCAAGCTCCATCGAGGCGGCGATTTCGAGGAAGCCGGCGATCACCGTCAGCGGCGTGCGCAACTCGTGCGAGGCGTTGGCGATGAAGTCGCGCCGCATCATCTCGGCACGCTGGGTTTCGGTGATGTCGTGCGTGACCAGGATCTGGCGCCGGTTTTCAAACGGGATGATGTGCACCACCAGCTTGCGCCCGCGGAAGTTCAAGGTCAGCGGCTGGTCGTAGCGGCCCAGGATCAGGTAATCCATGAAATCCGGGCTGCGCACCAGGTTGGTCACCCGCATGCCCTTGTCGCGCGCCTGCTGCAAGCCCAGGTGCTGTTCGGCTGCCGGGTTGCACCATTCGAGGAATAGCACGTCGTCCATGATCACCACGCCGTCCGGCAGCAGGTGCATGGCCTGGCGGAAGCGCGCCAGCCATTCGGTCAGCTCGGCCTGGTTCTTTTCGTCGTCGCGGCGCAGGCGGTACAGGCGGGAAAAGATATTGGTCCATTCACCCCAGCCATCGGGCAGGCGGCCCGATTCCGGCTGTTCCAGCCATTCGTTCAACTGGTACAGGTAGCGCAGCTGGATGAAGACGGCCGCCAGGATGCCGAGGAAGGCGGTCACGATGCCGGCCGGGGCGCCAAACCACCACCACATGAGGCCGGCAGTCGCCAGCAACAGGCCCAACCGCACCGCGACCGGCACCCAGAACACTACTTTTGGATTCATGGCTTCTCGGTCAGCATATACCCGACGCTGCGCACCGTCTTGATCAAGTGCTCGGCATCCTTCAGCGCCTTGCGCAGGCGCAGCACGTGGACGTCCACCGTGCGCTCTTCGATCACCACATGGTCGCCCCACACCTTGTCCAGCAGCTGGCTGCGCGAGAAGACGCGCTCGGGATGGGCCATGAAGAACTTGAGCAGCTTGTATTCGGCGTGGCCGATGTCGATCTTGTTATCGTTCATCGACACCGTGCAGCTGACCGGGTCCAGCGTGACCGGGCCGGCTTTCAGCTGCGTCTCGGCCAGCTCGGGACTCTTGCGGCGCAGCAGCGCACGGGCCCGGGCCAGCAGTTCGCGCGGCGAGAACGGTTTGGTGATGTAATCGTCGGCGCCGCCATTCAAGCCTGCCAGCTTGTCTTCCTCCATGCTTTTCGCCGTCAGCATGATCACCGGCACGTTGGCGAAATGGCGGTCGCCGCGGATGCGCGCCAGCAGGCGCA
>CBFGQI010000227.1:0-5591 GCA_965650885.1 uncultured Oxalobacteraceae bacterium | reverse complement strand
ACATTTCGCTGCGCGAAATGTCCGGTTGCCAGAGCTGACCCCGACTTTCATGTCGAGAGCTGATTCCCCGGCCTTTATTTTGCACTGAGGGTTTCGCTCAAGCCCATTTCCGGGCTGGCCATCAGGCGGTAAATGTCCACCAGGATCAGCATGCGCTCGCCCACCGTGCCGAGGCCGATCATGTATTCGGAACTGAAGGCGGTGCCCATGTCCGGCGCCGGCTTGATCTGGTCGGGCGTCAGCGTGGTCACGTCCGACACCGAATCGACCACCATCCCCACCACGCGGCCATTGATGTTGAGGATGATCACCACCGTGAACTGGTCATACACCGGTTCGCCCAGCTTGAACTTGATGCGCATGTCCACCACCGGGATGATGATGCCGCGCAGGTTGATCACGCCTTTGATGAACTCGGGCGCATTGGCAATGCGCGTCACTGCTTCATAGCCGCGGATTTCCTGCACCTTCAGGATATCGATGCCATATTCTTCGGCGCCGAGCTTGAATGCCAGGAACTCCTTGCCCTGGCTGCCGTCTTCCAGCGCAGTGTTTTCTTGCATGGTTTTTTCCTTTAGCAAAGACCTGTGTTGTCAAAGCGTATCAGAGTGTAAAGCGATTTACGAGCGGGCAATTTTTAATTGCTAGCTAAGTCAAATCTGATTATGCTGGGTGTAAAGATTAGCGCATTTTATCCAAGGAGATTTCATGGCGGACCCCCATGCCGTCGATGACAACTGGCTGCTGGAAGAAGACGAAGAAGACAAGCAGCCGCCGTCGGCCGCCTCCCCTGAACAGCGCCTGTGGCGCGTGCTGATTGTCGACGACGACCAGGATGTGCATGCGGTCACCCGCCTGGCCCTGCGCAATGTCAGCTTCAAGGGCCGCGAACTGGAACTGTTTTCCGCCTATAGCGGCCGCGAAGCATTCGAAATCCTGCGCGATACGCCCGATATCGCCCTGGTCTTGCTCGACGTGGTGATGGAAACCGACGATGCCGGCTTGCTGCTGGCGCGCCGCATCCGCGAGGAATTGCACAACGCCATCGTGCGCGTGGTGCTGCGCACCGGCCAGCCGGGCCAGGCGCCCGAGCAGCGGGTGATCATCGAATACGATATCAACGATTACAAGGCCAAGACCGAGCTCACCACGCAAAAGCTGTTCACCACGGTGATCTCGGCCCTGCGCGCGTATGAAAGCTTGAACATGCTGGAGCGTTCGCGCATCGGCCTGGGCAAGATCCTGGCCGGCGCCACCAACCTGTACCAGATCCATTCGCTGCGCGAATTCGCCTCGGGCGTGCTGAACCAGGTGTCCGCCATCCTCGATGTCGGCGCGGACGGCGTGCTGTGCCTGATGCAGGCCGACACCGGCGAAACCACCGTGGTGGCCGCCACCGGCGGCTATGCGCCGCTGGCCGAGTCGGAACAGATGCCGGACAACCACCCGCTGTGGCCGACCATCCGCAAGGCCTTCGAGGAAAAGAAGAGCCAGTTCGACCATCCGGCCAATGTGCTCTATATCCACACCCAGGAAAACCGCGACGTGCTGATTTCGGTGACGCCGCCCTGGCCGCTGGCCCAGATCCAGCGCGACTTGCTGGAAGTGTTCTGCGAGCGCATCGCGGCTGCCTTTGACAACCTGTACATGTTCGGCCAGCTGCGCAAGGCGCAGGAAGCCACCGTGGTGGCGCTGGCCGACCTGGCCGAGTTCCGCGATGGCTGCACCGGCGGCCACGTGCGGCGCGTGCAGCAACTGTCCTCGGCCATCGCGGCGCGCATGAAGGAGCGCGGCGTGTACGACGACGAGCTGACGCCGCAACTGGTGGACATGATCGGCCTTGCCTCCATCCTGCACGACGTCGGCAAGGTGGCGACCCCGGACCATATCCTGCTCAAGCCCGGCGCCCATACCGAGGAAGAGCGGGCCCTGATGCAAACCCACGCCGCCGTCGGGCGCAGCGTGCTGGAACGCGCGGCCAATATGGTCGATGGCGTCAGCTACCTGACCTATGGCGCGGAAATCGCAGGCGGCCATCATGAGCATTGGGATGGCAGCGGCTATCCGAACCAGTTGAAAGGCAAGCAAATCCCGCTGTCGGCGCGCATCGTGGCGGTGGTCGATGTGTTCGACTCCCTGCTGCACGAACGTCCCTACAAGGAGCCGTGGCCGTATCCGGAAGTCATGACCTATATCCGCGACCGTTCCGGCACCCAGTTCGACCCGGAAGTGGTGACGGCCCTGAACGAGGTGGTGGAGCGCAGCCCGGGCCTGGGCCAGGGATAGCCGCTGTGTGAGCCCGGCTGTGGCAGCCGCGCCGCGCTGCCGCACGCATTCTCTCGAAAAGTCACGGCGCCTGGTGCGCGGGGCGCTAGAATAAGGGCAGCCCTTGCCCAACCGCCGAAAGCCATGAATGAACTGAAGGGCCTGACAGCGCTGGTCATCGAGCCCAATCCCAGCATGCGCGCCAGCCTGCACAATGTGCTCAGCTTGTGCGGGCTGGACCGTATCGATGACGCAGCCAGCTCCAACCAGGCCATCCGCGCCCTGGAAGCGAAAATCTATGACTTGATCCTGTGCGAGTACGCGCTGGAAGGCGGCCAGGATGGCCAGCAAATGCTGGAAGACTTGCGTCACCATCGCCTGATCAATGCCTCGACCATGTTCTTCATGGTGACCGGGGAGGGCCAGTTCAGCAAGGTGGTCAGCGCCGCCGAACTGATGCCCAACGATTACATCCTGAAGCCGTTCGCCGCCGACGCCATGCTGGAGCGCATCTGGCGCGCCCTCGACCGCCGCAATGCCTTGCTGCCGGTGCACCAGCTGGTCGACATGGGCGATCTGCGCGCCGCCATCGAGGCTTGCGAGGCCGGCGAGGTGGCGCAGCCGCGCTTCGCCTGCGACTTCAAGCGCCTGCGGGCGGAAATGCATATCCAGGCCGGCGAGCCGGAATTGGCGGAACCGATCTATGCCGAGCTGTGGGACAGCCGCCAGATCCATTGGGCGCGCCTGGGCCAGGCCAAGACCCTGTACCTGCGCGGCCGCTACGACGAAGCGCGGCAGATGCTGGAGGATTTGCTGGGCAAGAATAGCCGCTTCCTCGACGCCTACGACTGGCTGGCCCGCACCCACGAAGCCAATGGCGACCTGGCGGCCGCCCAGGCGGTGCTGGGCAATGCGGTCGAACTGTCGCCGCATGCGGTGCGGCGCCTGCGCCGGCTGGGCGAAGTGGCGCTGGAGGCGGGGGACATCGATGGCGCCGAACGGGCGCTGAAGCAGGTGGTCAGCAAGACGCGCTACTCCGAATTCCGCACGCCGGAAGACCATGCTAAGCTGGCCCAAACCCTGGTCAAGAAAGGCGACCCGGTGCAGGCGGCGGCGGTGATCCGCGACCTGGACAAGTCGCTGGCCGGCGCCCCCAATACCGACGTGTGCAGCGCCATCGCTTCGGCGGCGCTGCATGAATTCACCGGCAACGTGGCGCGCATGGATGCATCGCTTGACTATGCGCTGAACGGCGTACGCTCGGCCAGCGGGCTGTCGAACGAAATGAAGATGGAATTGGCGCGCACTTGCCTGGAGGTGGGCAAGGAGGAGCAAGCCACCGAGGTGATGCGTGGCGTGATGCGCAATGCCGCCACGCCGGGCGCGATGGCGCGCGCCATGCGCATGATGGAGCAAAGCGGCCGCGCCGAACTGGCGCAGCGCCTGGCCGACGAAAGCCGCAACGAGGTGGGTGAAATGGTGGCGGCCGGCGCGGCGCTGGCCAAGAATGGCGATTACCGCGGCGCGGTCGACCTGATGCTGGAGGCGGTGGCCAAGCTGCCCGAAAACGCCCAGGTCGCCTTCAATGCGGCGGTGGCGGTCCTGAAATGCCTGGAGAACGAGGGCTGGGACGATGCGCTGGGGCGCCACGCGCTGGCGCTGGTGGCCGCCGTGCGCCGCCTCGATCCCGCCAACGCCAAGCTCAATGCCCTGGCCGGGCTGCACCAGGACATATTGAAGAAATACAACATCCGGCCCGCTGCGCGGCGGGAAGCCGGAGTGCGCGTCGCGATCTGATAGCCGCTGGCGCTACAATGGCTTATGAACTCCAGCCATCCCCCCGACGAGCGTCCGGTCCGCGCCTACCTGCTGAAAAAACTTTGCAGCGATGACGAGGGCTTGTTCGCGCTCGGCGTATCGATCGCGCGCGTGGTGCAAATGGCCGATTCCGACGACCAGGGCACGCAAAGCCTGGCCTACCACGTGCTGTCGGACGTGGCCCTGACCCAGAAAATCCTGCGCCTGGCCAACACGCCGCAATACCGCCAGGCGTCGGGGGCGCCGGTGACCACGATTTCCCATGCGATTTCACTGCTCGGTTTCGATAACGTGAAGACCACGGCGCTGGCCATGCTGCTGGTCGATACCCTGGCCAACAGCAAGCATGCGCAAAGCGTGCGCATCGAGCTGGAGCTGGCGCTGTGCGCCAGCCTGGTGGGGCGCGAACTGGCACGCTACAGCCCTTACCAGAAGGCGGAAGAAGCCGCCATCGGGGCGCTGTTCAAGAACCTGGGGCCGCTGCTGATCGCGTCGCGCGAGCATGAACGCTTCCGCGAAATCAATGCCCTGGTCGCGGCCGGCGAGCATTCGCAGGCGCAGGCTTCGCAAATGATCCTGGGCAGCACCTACGACACGCTGACGGCGACCGTGCTGCGCGAATGGAAAATCCCGGAAGTGATCGTGCGTTCGCTGGCGCCGCTGCCTTCCGGGACGCTGCGCACGCCACCGGACCGGGCCGAGTGGATACGCCAGGTGGTGAATTTCGGCATGGAGGGCGCGCGCGCCCTGGCCCGCCAGGGCGGGCCGGGCAGCGATGACGTGCGCATCCTGTTCCAGCGCTTCGGCCATGCGCTGGGGCTGGAGCGCGAACAGGTGTCGAGCGTGCTGTCGCGCGCGCGCAGCAGCATGGAGGCCTTGCTGAACAGCATGCAGCTGGAGGCGGTGTCGGGCGGGCTGTCCGGCGCGGCCGGGGCGGCGGAGCAGGCGGCCGGCCAGGCGGTGGGCGCGGCGGGCACCCTGCCCAGCGTGCTGGCGCTGGCCAGCCTGGATGCGGGCGCACAGGAGGGGGCTTATCCGAGCGGCAAGCCCTACGATGCGCGGGAGCAATTGCTGGCGGGCGTACAGGAATTGAGCGAGATGCGGGCGCAGGGCAGGGCGCGCGTCAATGAATTGATCCAGGCGGTGCTGGAAACGCTGTACCGCAGCATGGGCTTCCGCTTTGCGACGGTGTGCCTGAAGGATGCGAAGGCGGGGCAATTCCGCGCCCGCATTGCGCTGGGCGACAAGAAGGGACTGCAGGAGCGCTTCGTGTTCCCGCTGCACGGCAAGGATTTGTTCCACCTGGCGCTGGACAACGATGCGGATTTGATGATCGCTGATGCCGGCGTGGCCAAGATCCGCGACCTGCTGCCGCAATGGCACCTGGAGTTGCTGCCCGATGCGCGCAGCTTTATCGTGCTGCCGCTGGTGGTGCAGGGGGTGCAGCTGGGCTTGTTTTATGCGGATCGGGCGCAGCCGGCGCCGGAAGGGGTGCCGCCGGATGAGAC
>CBFGQI010000226.1:0-5616 GCA_965650885.1 uncultured Oxalobacteraceae bacterium | reverse complement strand
ATGGTGATGCGTCCCATCTCGTCGCGCTGCACCCGCGCGATGCTGGAGGCGCGCACGATCACGCTGCGGTGGACTTGCCAGAACTGGTCGGGGTCCAGGCCGTCGACCAGTTCCTTGATGGGCTTGCGCACGTGCGCCTCGTCGTCTGCCGTCACCACGCGCGTATATTTGTCGTCGGACTGGAAGAAGATCACGTCTTCGATCGGGATCACCTTGATCGTATCGCCCACACTGGCGCTGATCCAGCGGATGCGGGTGGTGGCGGCGCCGCGCATGCGCTGGTCCAATTCCGCCATCAGGCGGTCCAGGCCGGGAATCGGCTGGGCCAGGCGGGCGCGCTCGCGCAGCCTGCCGATGGTCTGCATCAGGCGGTCGCGGGCGACCGGCTTGAGCAGGTAGTCGATGGCGCCGGCCGCGAAGGCGTCGAAGGCGTGGCTGTCATAGGCGGTCACGAACACGGCGCGGCAGCGCCCGCCCACCGCCTTGGCCACGTCCAGTCCGGACAGGCCAGGCATGCGGATGTCGAGGAAGGCGATGTCGGGCTGCAGCCGGTAGATCGCTTCGAGCGCGTCGGTGCCGTGCTCGCACTCGGCCACGATGTCGAGCGCGGGCCAGACGTCGGCCAGCATGCGGCGCAATTCCCTGCGCGGCAGTTCTTCATCGTCGGCGATGATTGCGGTGGGCATGGTCAGGATTCGAACGATAGGGGTAGGCGCAGGATAGCGGCCACGCCGCCTTCCGGCAAGGCTTTCAACACCAGGCTGGCGCGTTGGCCATAAATGCTGCGCAGGCGCTCCTGGATATTCGCCAGCCCGATCCCGTCGCCGCTGGCCGCCTCGCCGAAGCCCACCCCGTCATCGGTCACGCTCACTTCCAGCTGCGCTTCGTGGGATGCGCTGCGGCGCGCGCGCACCTCGACGCGGCCCGGCCCGATCTTCGGTTCGATGCCATGCTTGACGGCGTTCTCGACCAGCGAGATCAGCATCAGGGGCGGTATCGCAGCTTGCCCCAGGCCCGCTTCGGCGTCGACGCTGAAGCGCAGGCGCGGGATCCGTTCGTGCATCAGCGCCAGGTAGGCGCGTGCCGCATCGAGCTGCGAAGCCAGGCTGACGGTGGCGCTGCCGGCGTCATTGCGCATCTGTGGGATGGTCGAGCGCAGGAATGCCACCATGTGGTCGACGATGTGGGCGGCGCGCTGCGGATCGGATGAAATGGCCGAACGCACGCTGGCCAGGGTGTTGAACAGGAAGTGCGGTTCGACCTGGGCCGCGAGCACCGACAGCCGCATCTCGGCGCTGTTGCGGGCGGCCTGGGCGCGCCTGAGTTCTTCCTTCTGCAGCACGTCGACCAGCTTGCCGCGCTGGCGCACGAAGGCGGGCAGCTCGAACAGGCCGCCCAGCCAGCCGGCCAGCCAGAGGGTCGCGCAGGCAAGGAGGAGGGCGGCAAGTTCGCCCAGGATTTTCGCGAATGGATCTGCGGCGGCCACTGCCTGCGCTTGCGCCTGTGCTTCCGCATAGGCCTGCTGTGCCGCAGCTAAGCGTTGCGCGGCGGCCATCTCCTCCGGGGTGGGCTGCTGCCCGCGCCCGGCAGCGATGGCCGCCGCCTCAACGTCGGGCTGCATCGCGTACATCGTTTCAATCGCGGCGGCGTAGGCTTTCTCGATCTCGGGTCGGCGTGCAGGGTCGACAGCGGGGTCGCCGGCATCGAGTTGCTGCATGGTCCGGATGGCCAGCTGCGCTGCATGACCCAGGTAGGCATAGCGGTCCGGCACCGTTCCGTCTCCAGACCGCTGCGCCAGCGCGGCAAGCTGAGCCGCCTGCACCGCCTGCAAGGCTTGCTCCACCTCGGGCGATTGCCGTATTCCCTTGCCCGCGCGCTGGCCCTGGAACTTGGTGGTCGGGCCGGGCGCCACCCGGAGGTGGAGCGTGGGCAGGCGGCGCACGACGAGGGCGTCGTGCGCGATATTGAAGCGCGGCCTTTCGTAGGCCCGCGCGAGCACGGCGAACAGGCCCGCACTGAGTCCCATGCCGAGCAGCAGCGCCGCCAGGATGGCCGCTGTCTCGAGGCGCCGTTGCAGGCCGAGGCGGCGTATGACGACCGCCAGTCCCGGCCCGGCCAGGCATAGCGCGCAGTAAGGCGCCACGAACACCCCGGTCGCCAGGGCCGCAGCCGCCCAGTCGATCTCCCTGGCGGGTGCACCGAGCATCGGCAGCCCCTGTATGGCCGCTATCACCAGCAGCACCAGTGCGCTGCCGGTCAACATGGCCAGGCTGCGATAGCGATACCAGGGCGGGCTGAAAATCGGGTAACTGCGGGCGCGCCCGAACCAGGTGCCGCTGGCGGCCGAGATTTCCGGGGGTAATAGCTGGTCGTTCGCATCGGTGGCTGCGTGCATGCTGGGCTTTCGTGTTGGTCAAGGAAGAACCAAGCGTATGGCAGGCGGCGCCGCCGCGGCGGCGGTGCGACGAAATCGGCCATGGGCCGATGAAATGGCGCGATTGCGTGATGGCCGCCGCGCCAGGACAGCATGCATCGCGCACCAAAAAAAATGCCGTCCAGCGCGAGCTGAACGGCATCGGGCCTGTGGCGGCCTGTTGATTACCAGAGCGACCCGTAAATCGCTGCCAGCGCCACGGCAATCACGGCGGAGCCGAGGGTGAAGGCGCCATCCACGCGGAACATGGACGTGTCGACGTGCAGGTGCTTGACCGCGCCTTCGCGCTTGGCTTCGGCCCATTTGCTCATCAGGACCATGCCGGCGACCACGAACCAGAACACGATGAACATGCGGTCCAGGAACGGGATTTCGGCCACGCCGGCTTCGGTGACTTTGGCAAAGCCGATCGGCACCAGGAAGGACAGGTCCATCATGGTCGGCAGGAACTTCAGCACGATCGAGCCGGCCAGGCCGCCGACGGTGGCGAACATGGCGGCGCCGGCGGTGGTCTTCTTCCAGAAGAAGCCCATCAGGAACATGGCCAGGATGCCAGGGGAGACGAAGCCGGTGTATTCCTGGATGTACTGGAAGCCGCCTTTCTTGTCGATGCCCAGCAGCGGCGCGATCAGCACGGCCAGCGCCATCGACACCACCACGCTGACGCGGCCGATCCACACCATGCGCTGTTCGGTGGCCTGCTTGTTGAAGGTCTTGTTGTAGATGTCGAGGGTGAAGATGGTGGCGATACTGTTTGCCTTGCCGGCCAGCGACGCCACCACGGCGGCGGTCAGGGCGGCGAAGGCCACGCCTTTCAAGCCCGCCGGCAGCAGGTTCAGCAGCACAGGGTAGGCGCGGTCCGGATTCAGCTCGCCGCCCTGGCGCATGGCGTCGCCCAGGGCGCCCGATTTATCCAGCGCGTAGGCGGCGATACCCGGCAGCACCACGATGACCGGCATCAGCAGCTTCAGGAAAGCGGCGAACAGCAAGCCTTTGCGGGCGGTCGGCAGGTCGGCGCCCAGGGCGCGCTGGGTGATGTACTGGTTGCAGCCCCAGTAGTTCAGGTTGACGATCCACATGCCGCCCAGCAGCACGGACAGGCCCGGCAGGTCCATGTAGTTCGGGTCTTCGCGCTTCAGCACCATGTCGAAGTGGCCGCGCGCCACGCCGAACAGTTCGGACAGGCCGTCCACGGCGCCGTGCTTGCCGGCCAGGCCGGCCACCAGGTCCAGTGCCAGCCAGGTGGTCACCAGGCCGCCCACCACCAGGCAGGCCACCTGTACCACGTCGGTGTAGCCGATCACCTTCATGCCGCCCAGGGTGATGACGGCGGCGAACACGGCCAGGAACAGCATGCAGGGCAGCAGGGCAATGCCGGACAGGCTGGAAATGGCCAGCGCGCCCAGGTACAGGATCGAGGTCAGGTTGACCACCACGTACAGGCCAAGCCAGAACAGGGCCATGGTGGTGGCCACGGCCTTGCCGTAGCGCTGCTCCAGGAACTGCGGCATGGTGTAGATGCGGTTTTTCAGGTACACCGGCATGAAGAACACGGCCACGATCACCAGGGTGGCGGCCGCCATCAGCTCGTACACGGCGATGGCCATGCCGATCTTGTAGCCAGAGCCGCTCATGCCGATGAACTGCTCGGCGGAGATGTTGGAGGCGATCAGGGAGGCGCCGATGGCCCACCAGGTCAGCGACCCTTCAGCCAGGAAGTAGTCATGCGAGGCCTGGCCGGAACTGCTTTGCTTGCGGCGGTAAATCCAGATGCCGTAGCCGGCGACGGCGATGAAGTAAATCAGGAAGACAATCAAGTCCAGGGTTGAAAAGGTACTCATGCGGTGCTCACATAGTGGGGTTGTCTCTGGGCGGGAGCGCGTGGGCAGCGCATCGCACCCTGTTATCCAATCGGTATCGGGAGATCGTAGGCGATGGGCGCCTTCAATTGCCAATAACACTTTTGCATGCAGCTATATCATTTTTGGCATAGGTTGGCCTTTTTCTTGCCATTCCTGCCCGCTGCGCTGGCATTATTGCCTATTCCAGCCCCGCGTAGTCCCCGTATTGGGGCTGTTGGCCAGAATCGTTCGGCGGCTTGGTGATTTTCGTAATTGAATCCCCATGCGCCGGATTGCAGAATGACATGGTGCCAATCCATAGGCACGGGAAGCCCGATCTTTTAATGATGACCAAACCTATTTCCGGCACGATGCCAGAGGCGGACGAACACCGCTTGTTTACACTCAGGAACGCCAAGGGCATGACGGTGACGATCAGTGAGCGGGGCGCGGCCCTGTGCTCCTGGCGCGCTCCGGACCGATACGGGCGCCTGGCCGACGTGCTGCTGCCCACACCGCAACACAGCGAACTCCCGGTGTGGCAAGGACGCCACGCCGACGGCGGCGGCGTTTCGCTGCTGCTGATGGGGGAGGGGGGCACGGCGACCCAGATGGTCAAGTACCGCTTGGACGATAACGGCAACCTCTCGGTGGAACATGAAGTCGTGGCGATGTCGCCTGCCACGCTCGACGTGGCGTCGCGCCCTTGCTTCAACCTGAATGGGGCAGCCAGCGAGGTGGACGACCATATGGTGCAAATCGATGCCGATTACTACGTCGAAGTCGATGCCGAGGGTGCCCCGGCCGGCGTCGCGGCCGTGCGCGGCACGGCCTTCGACTTCCGGCAGCCTGCGCCGATCGGCGCCCGCCTGCGCTGGCCCGATCACCAGATCTACGGCAAGAATGGCTTTGACCACTGCTTTTTCGTGCGTAACCATTTCGCCGGCGGCCAGGGTCCGCTGCGCAAGGTGGCGCGTATCGTCGATCCGGCTTCGGGGCGCTGCCTGCAGGTGCATACGACGGAAGCGGCGGTCCAGTTCCGCGCCGGCTACCAGGGCGGCTTTTCGCTGGACGCCGAGGCGCGCCCCGAACTGGCCAGCGCCGCCTGGCCGCACGTGATCGTGGCGCCGGGGCAGGTGTACCGCCGCACCACGGTGTTTTCGCTTTCCCTGCACATGTGAAAAGGGCGGCGGCCAGCGGCCGCCGCTCGCCGCCGCCGGATCAGGCGGGCGGCAGACCGCGGTATTTGAACTGCCGCGCCCTGACTTCGCCGCTGCCGGCGCTGAAGATGCCGACTTTCAGGCTCATGAAGCCGCCGAACACATTGTGGTGGAAGCCGGA
>CBFGQI010000225.1:0-5617 GCA_965650885.1 uncultured Oxalobacteraceae bacterium | reverse complement strand
AGCATCGGCGAAGTGCTGAACCACGCCCTGCACGCCCTGACGGTGGAAATCCGCGAGGGCCTGCACGACACCATCGGCAAGATCGTCACCCGCGCCGTGCAACAGGAAATCACCCACCTGCAAGCCAGTTCCGGCCGCCGGCAATAATTCCCTCTTTGCCATTCCGTCTTTTTCCTGTATTTTCTGGCGTATCTGATTATTGACTGGAGATTGCCAATGGAGTTCAAGACCAAGTTCATTCCTGTCGCCGTTGCCCTGGCCTTTGCCGGAAGCGCTTTCGCCCAGGACACCATCAAGATCGGCCACGTTGCCCCGGTGTCGGGCCCCAACTCCCACCTGGGCAAGGACATGGAGAACGGCGCCAGGATGGCGGTCGAAGACCTGGCCGCCAAGGGCATCAAGATCGGCGGCAAGCCGGTCAAGTTCGTGGTCCAGTTCGAAGACGACGCCGGCGACCCGAAACAGGGCACCACCGCCGCGCAAAAGCTGGTGGACTCCAAGGTGCAGGGCGTGATCGGCCACCTGAACTCCGGCACCACCATCCCGGCCTCCAAGATTTACTATGACGCCGGCATCCCGCAGATTTCCCCTGCCGCCACCTCGCCGGTGTACACCAAGCAGAAATTCAACACCGCCTTCCGCGTCGTTGCCAACGACAACAAGCTGGGCGGCACCCTCGGCGCCTACGCCGTGCAGAAACTGGGCGCCAAGAAGATCGCCGTGATCGACGACCGCACCGCTTATGGCCAGGGCGTAGCCGACGAATTCGTCAAGGGCGCCAAGAAAGCCCTGCCAGGCGTGCAGGTGGTCGGCAAGGAATTCACCAACGCCAACGCCACCGACTTCAACGCCATCCTGACCAACATCAAATCCAAGAACCCGGACCTGGTGTTCTTCGGCGGCATGGATTCGGTCGGCGGCCCGCTGCTGCGCCAGATGAAGGCCCTCGGGATCAACGCCAAGTTCATGGGCGGCGACGGCGTCTGCACC
Organism: uncultured Oxalobacteraceae bacterium; assembly: GCA_965650885.1. Taxonomy (GTDB): domain Bacteria; phylum Pseudomonadota; class Gammaproteobacteria; order Burkholderiales; family Burkholderiaceae_D; genus Rugamonas. Next base: position 4,627 of record CBFGQI010000225.1, on the reverse strand, counting down.
GACGCCCTGTACCGCCTGTCGGCCGGTGCCGCGGCCGATGGCGTGGTGACCTGCGCCGAAGCCGGCGGCGTGCCGGCCGAACTGCAGAAGAACATGGATGACTTCCGTGCCCGCTACAAGAAGAAGTACGGCCAGGAAGTGCAGCTGTACGCGCCGTATGTGTACGACGCCATCATGACCATGGCGACCGCCATGCAGCAGGCCAATTCGTCCGAGCCGGCCAAGTACCTGCCGGTGCTGGCCAAGATCAAGCATCAGGGCGTGACCGGCGCCATCGAGTTTGACCAGTACGGCGACATCAAGGATGGCGCGCTGACCCTGTTCACCTACAAGGGCGGCAACAAGACCAAGATGGAAGTCGTGAAGTAACACCGCAATTCGGGGGGAGCCCGTGGGCCGCCAGCCAGCATGGCGGCCCTTTTTCGTTTCAGGAGAAAGTGCAATGCAAACCAAAACCATCATCGCCGCCATCGCGTTGGCCTTTGCTGGAGCCGCGAGCGCCCAGGAAGTGGTCAAGATCGGCTACGTCGGCCCGCTGTCAGGGCCTTCGGCTCACCTGGGCAAGGATAACCAGAGCGGTGTGCGCATGGCGGTCGAAGACTTGAATGCCAAAGGGTTCAAGATCAACGGCAAACCGGTCAAGTTCGAGATGGTGTCCGAGGACGATGGCAGCGACCCGAAACAGGGTACCTCGGCAGCGCAAAAACTGGTCGACGCCAAGGTCAACGGCGTGGTCGGCCACCAGAATTCCGGCACCACCATCCCTGCTTCCAAGATCTACTACGACGCGGGCATCCCGCAGATTTCCGCATCGTCCACCAGCCCGGTGTACACCAACCAGGGCTTCAATACCACTTTCCGCGTGGTGGCGAACGACAATAAGCTGGGCAGCTCGCTGGGCAAATACGCCACGCAAAAGCTGGGTTCCAAGCGCATCGCCGTGATCGACGACCGCACCGCCTATGGCCAGGGCGTGGCCACCGAATTCCTGAAGGAAGCCAAGAAGGCCGCCGGCGTGCAGATCGTCGACAAGCAATTCACGACCGACAAGGCGACCGATTTCAACGCGATCCTGACCTCGATCCGCGCCAAGAATCCCGACCTGGTGTTCTTCGGCGGCATGGACTCGGTGGGCGGCCCGCTGCTGCGCCAGATGAAGGCACTGGGCATCAAGGCCAAGCTGATGGGCGGCGACGGCATCTGCACCGAAGCGATGCCGAAATTGTCCGGCGGTGCCGACGATATCGTGGTGTGCGCGGAAGCCGGCGGGGTGACGCCGGAACAGGAGAAGAAGCTCGACGAATTCGCCGGCCGCTTCAGGAAGCGCTACGGCTACGATGTGCAGATTTACGCACCGTATGCCTACGACGCGGTGATGGCGATGGCGCATGCCATGGCCGACGCCAAATCGGCCGATCCGGCCAAGTACCTGCCCTTCCTGAAGAAGGTCAGCCACGACGGCATCAGCGGCAAGATCGCCTTCGACGCCAAAGGCGACATCAAGGATGGCGCCCTGACCCTGTTCGGCTACAAGGCCGACAAGAAAACGCGCCTCGAAGTCATCAAATAAAAAAAAGGGTCTGGCCCTTGGGCCAGACCCTGCTTCACCGGTTTCCCGGCCGGGTCATTTCTGCGCCAGGATCCATTTCACCAGGGTTTTGGCTTCGGCCTCGCTCACCTGCGGGTTGGCCGGCATCGGGACTGCGCCCCACACGCCCGAACCACCCTTCACCACTTTGGTTGCCAGCTTGGCTTCCGCATCTTTCTGGCCAGCGTACTTGGCGGCGACATCCTTGAATGCCGGGCCCACCAGCTTGGTGGCGACTGCGTGGCAAGCCATGCAATTCTTGGCCTTGGCCAGGTCAGCGTTAGCGAAAGCGGCCTGCGACGAGAATGCCGCGGTGACCAGGAAAGCAACCATCAGGGAACGTTTCATTTTTCATCTCCAAGGGGAAAAAACTGCCACAATTCTACCCCACAACGCCTGCTTCGTATTATGGGTTGACCGCTTGGTGGATATTGCTATGATGGAATACCAAGGAGTGTTCCATGCCCATTATTTTATTGATAATCGCTGCGGTAGCGCTGAAGTACTTTGAAGTCTGGAAGTTCGCCGAACTGTCCTGGTGGTGGATCGTCGCCCTGATGGGCGTGGCCTTCGCGTGGTTCGAATTCATCGAGCCGATGCTGGGCCTCGACAAGCGCAAGGCCCATAACGTCGACGAACAACGCCGCAAAGACCGCGTCAAGAAGAGCTTCGAAGACTTGAAGAAGCGGAAGTAGCCGGCCAGTCAAGGCTCTCGCCGTCTGCCGGCACCAGCACGCGCCGGCCCAGCCCCGCGCGTTGCGCCTGCTCCCGCAAGGCGCCCCTCTGCACCGGGCAGTGGCTCAGTGCTTCCAGGTGGTTCGCCACCACGATGCCCTTTGCCGCGGCGGCGAACTGCAGCACTTCCTCGATCCCCATGATGATTTCGTGGCCCAGGTCGAACCTGGCGCCGCCCGCCGGCACCAGGCAGACGTCCGGCTGGTGGCGCGCCAGGAAGTCCAGCACGTCCGGCGTCAGGATGGTGTCGCCCGACAGGTAGAGGCTCGCTTCGCCGGGCATCTCGATGAAGTAGCCCACGCCGTGCTCCATCATCAGGCTGACCAGGCCGCGGCCATGGCGGCAGCGCACGGTCCTGATGCGGCCTTCGAAGAAGGGCTGAGGTTCGTGGTGGTTGGCCGCCAGCGGCATCACGTTCAGGCCGCGCTGGCGCAAGTGCTGCTCGTCGTGCGGCGTGCAGATGACGGGAATCTGCGTGCGCCGCAGCCAGGCCTTGGCCGCGCGGTCCAGGTGGTCGAAGTGGCCTTTCTGGCAGTGGGTGATCAGGCAGTGCGTCACCGATTCGAGGATGGCATCGGTGGCCGGCGGCAGCTCGACGATGGGGTTGCGCGTGCGCTCGCCCAGCAGCTTGAGGGGCGGCAGCGCGCCCTTCGGCGCCAGCATTGGATCGACCAGGATTTTATGCGGGCCGAATTCGATGACGGCCGTCGCGTTGCGGAGTTGAGTGATTTTCATGCCGCCATTGTCCGCGCGGGCGGCCGGCCCTTCAATGGCAGATCCTGACACAATCCATCCATTTTCCGCCATGCCAAAGTCGGTGTCAGGTCTGTCAAACGGACAAAAAGCGCACTAGCGTGCGCTTTTTGTCCGTTTGACAGACCTGACACCGACTTTTATTTGTGACACCGACTTTTATTTGCGGGCCAGCTGGCTGAGGTCGCGCACGGCGCCGCGGTCGGCGGACGTGGTCAGCGCGGCGTAGGCTTGCAGGGCTTGCGAGACGTAGCGTTCGCGGTTGACGGGCTTCCAGGCGTCGGCGCCGCGCGCTTCCATGGCGGCGCGGCGCTGGGCCAGCGTATCGGGCGCGACGCGCAGGTTGATGGTGCGCGCCGGGATGTCGATGTCGATCATGTCGCCCTCTTCCACCAGGCCGATCGCGCCGCCTTCCGCCGCTTCCGGCGAGGCGTGGCCGATCACCAGGCCGGACGAGCCGCCGGAGAAGCGGCCGTCGGTGAACAGGGCGCATGCCTTGCCCAGGCCTTTGGACTTGATGTAGGAAGTCGGGTACAGCATTTCCTGCATGCCCGGGCCGCCTTTCGGGCCTTCGTAGCGGATGATGACCACGTCGCCTTCATGCACGGTGTCGCCCAGGATGCCTTCCACCGCCGCGTCCTGGCTTTCGAACACGCGCGCCTTGCCGCTGAACTTCAGGATCGATTCATCGACACCGGCCGTCTTCACGATGCAGCCCTTCTCGGCGATATTCCCGTACAGGACCGCCAGGCCGCCATCTTTCGAGTAAGCGTGCTCCAGGTCGCGGATGCAGCCGCCGCTGCGGTCCAGGTCTTGCGACGCGTAGCGCTCGGATTGCGAGAACGCGACCTGGGTCGGCACGCCGCCCGGCGCGGCGCGGAACAGCTGGTGCACGGCCGGGTCGTCGCTGCGCTTGATGTCGTATTGCTCGATCGCTTCGCCCAGGTTGGCGCTATGGACGGTGTGCTGGGTGGTGTCGAGCAGGCCGGCGCGCGCCAGTTCGCCGAGGATGGCGATGATGCCGCCGGCGCGGTGCACGTCTTCGATGTGGAACTTGTCGGTCATCGGCGCCACCTTGCACAGGCATGGCACCTTGCGCGAGATGCGGTCGATGTCGGCCATGGTGAACGGCACTTGCGCTTCATGCGCGGCGGCCAGCAGGTGCAGCACGGTGTTGGTCGAGCCGCCCATCGATACGTCCAGCGCCATCGCGTTCTCGAACGCTTCCTTGGTGGCGATGGATCGCGGCAGCACGCTGTAGTCGTCCTGCTCGTAGTGGCGCTTGGTGATTTCCACGATCAGGCGGCCGGCGCGCAGGAACAGTTCCTTGCGGTCGCTGTGGGTGGCGACGATGGTGCCGTTGCCCGGCAGGGACAGGCCCAGCGCCTCGGTCAGGCAGTTCATCGAGTTGGCGGTGAACATGCCGGAGCAGGAACCGCAGGTGGGGCAGGCCGAGCGCTCGATTTCCGCCACGTCGGCATCGGAGACGGTGCGGTCGCCGGCCTTGATCATGGCGTCGACCAGGTCCAGCTTGATGATCTTCTCGCCGCC
>CBFGQI010000224.1:0-5618 GCA_965650885.1 uncultured Oxalobacteraceae bacterium | reverse complement strand
ATCCACCAGCAATTCATCGACGTGGTGCGCAGCGGACGCGGCAAGCGGTTGAAGGAAAGCCCGGACATGTTCTCGGGGCTGTACTGGACCGGCGCGCGCGCCATCGAAATGGGCCTGGCTGACGACCTGGGCAGCGTGGACAGCGTGGCGCGCGACGTGGTGAAAGCCGAGGATATCGTCGACTACACCCAGCATGAGAACCTGCCTGAGCGGGTGCTGAAGAAGTTTGGCGCCGCGGTCGGCTCCGGCGCGATCAAGGCAGCCGCGGATGCGGCCAAGCCCAGCTTGCGCTGAAGCTTGGCTCAGCAGTCAACATTAGCATTTTTGCCTGATTTCGCCTTGCGATTTCTCCGACGTGGACTATATTGACGGTGTAGTTCGATCAAGGGGAGGGCGACAAGCAATCAATTCTTGAGACAGACTACGCAGCCGCATCACGGATGCGGAGTAGAGTGAATTTACATTCCTCGTCACTGTCTCTTTGGGAGGCAAGAGAACGGCGGCCCTTGGCCGCTGTTTTCGTTTTTGGCCCTACCGTTCCGGCGGCAAAACCACCCTGGACCAGCCAATCCAGCATTTCCTGCTGACGCTGCCGCTGCCAGCTGGCTTGTGCGGACAGGTTGGGCTGTCCGCTCCAGCGGGCGACGGCCAAACGGGTTTCCAGCGAGGCGGCATGGGCCAGCGCCAGCGATTTACGGCTGATGTTGACTTTCATTTGCTGAGATCTCCCTAAGAGTTTCCTATAGCCCGTTCAGCAGATTCCTAATGCTATTTAAGTGTAACAACTAGACAGTCACGCCCTTTGATCTGCATCAATAGGGAAGCTTGCGCCCGGTTAAATCCGGTAAAATCCCGCCCCATGAGTAAATTATCCCTGGACCGAATCCTGCAGTCGCAAGGCTTCGGCACCCGCAAGTACTGCCGCGCCCTGATCGAAGAAGGCGACGTCGCCATCGGCGGCGAAGTGCAGGACAACTATAAAGCGACATACGACACCGAGGGCCTGGTGCTGGAAGTATTCGGCGAGGAGTGGGTTTACCGCGAACACCTTTACATTGCGCTGTACAAACCGTCCGACTACGAGTGCTCGCGCAAGCCAAGCCACCACCCCGGCGTGCTGACCCTCCTGCCCGAACAATTCAGCTGGCGCGAAGTGCAGCCGGTTGGCCGCCTCGACCACGATACCACCGGCATGCTGCTGATGTCCGACGACGGCCCCTTCATCCACGCCCAGTCCTCGCCCAAGCGCCACGTGCCCAAGGTTTACCAGGCTACCACCGCCGAACCGGTGACCGACGCGCTGGTGGCGCAATTGCTGGCCGGCGTCCAGCTGCACGACGAACCGGCCCCGCTGGCCGCCGTCACCTGCATCAAGCGCGGCGAACACCAGCTCGAAATCGTGCTGGAGCAAGGCAAGTACCACCAGGTCAAGCGCATGCTGGCCGCCGCCGGCAACCACTGCACCGCGTTGCACCGTTCCGCCATCGGCCAGCTGCAGCTCAACGCGCTCGGCCTGGAAGAAGGCGAGTGGTGTTACCTGACACCCGAACAGCTGGCGCTGCTCACGCCGGCCTGATCGCCCGATGACGGATCGCCCGGACTTCTTCCCACCGCAGGAGGCGCACCGCAGCGGCTTCCTGCCGGTCGATGAGTTGCACACCTTGTACTGGGAAGAATCCGGCAATCCGGAAGGCTTGCCCGTCATCGTGCTGCACGGCGGGCCGGGCGCCAATTCATCCCCGCGCTGGCGGCAATTCTTCGACCCGCACTGTTACCGCATCATTCAGTTCGACCAGCGCGGCTGCGGGCAATCCACGCCCGCCGGCGAACTGCGCGCCAACACCACGGCCCATCTGGTTGCCGACATCGAAGCACTGCGCCGCCACCTGGCCATCGAACGCTGGCTGGTGTTCGGCGGATCTTGGGGATCGACGCTGGCGCTGGCCTACGGCCAGGCCCACCCGCAGCACTGCCTGGGCTTCATCCTGCGCAGCGCCTTCCTCTGCTCCGCGCAGGAAATGGCGTGGTACTTCGAAAACGGCCGCTACTTCCACCCCGACCTCTACGCCGAACTGGCCGGGCTGCTGCCGCCGGAAGAACGCGCCAACCTGCTGGCCGCCTATACGCGCCGCCTGGTGCATGGCGAACGCGTCACCGCGATCCCATTCGCCCGCGCCTGGACCCGCTTCGAATGCATCCGCGCCAGCACCAGCGGCGACATGCCCCCCATGCCCGACGACTTCGCGTGGACGCTGGCGCGCATCGAGGCCTGGTACTTCAGCCAGGGAGGCTTCCTGGCGCCGGGCGCACTGCTGAATAATATGGCCCGCCTGCACGGACTGCCCGCCGTCATCATCCACGGCCGGCTTGACATGATCTGCCCGCCGCTCACCGCATTCCAGGTCGCCGGACATTACCCCGGCGCCCAACTACGGATCATTCCCGATGGCGGCCACACCGCCTTCGACCCGCCCATGAGCGCAGCGCTGCTCGAAGCGACGGAGCAATTCAGGCGCAAGCAGCGCTTCGACTGATCACTTCTTCATCATGGCCGCATGACCGCCGGCCATTTCATCCTTGAACAGGAAACCGTCCATGTTGGCATCCATCTTGACGAACATCGCCGCCGAAGCCTTTTCATGTTCGGCAGCGGTCAGGATGCCATCACCGTCGGCATCCACGACCTTGATCTTATCGGCGGCCGACATCTCCGATTTCTTCGCCGCATGACCGGTGATCGACTTATTCGCCGCCGTCATTTCAGCCGCCGTCACCTTGCCGTCGCCGTTCGCATCCATCCTCCCGAACATCGCCTTCGCGCCCGCCGCATGTTCGGTGGTCGAAACTTTGCCATCGCGGTCCGCATCCATCATCGAAAATTCCTTATCGACTCCCGGACCAGCCAACGCATGCATTGAAAGGAGAGCCCCTGCAACAAGGGCCAAAGTATTCGCATTCATTGCCGCCTCCTACCCGCTCACCAAGCTGAGGATATTCCCGTCGACATCCTTGAACCACGCGACCTTCATGCCGCCGCCGGAATGGATATCGCCCTCACGCTTCAAGTCGGGCATATCGTAATGTTCGAATTCCACGCCTTTTGCCTTGAGCTGAGCCGCGATGGCCTCAAGCTCGTTGCCCACGTCCCACGTCACGGCCGTCGCCCTATTGGTGCCGGCAAATTCCGAGCGATAGACATTCAGCCTGGTCGCCCCGCTCCGGAAAACCAGCACTTCCTGTTCCGGGCTATCAAGTTTCTCCAGCCCAAGCACCCCCTCATAGAAGCGCCCGGCAGCGGCCAAATCCTTTACCGCAATCATGGCGACAGCGTCTTTATCTGCAAGCATGATCCGCCCCCCTGCATCGTGATCGACTTCACGAGACTAGGCCGCCAATCCAGGCAAGTCCGTTCGTTGCCACACGCAGGCTTTACCCCCTCGGGCATAAAATGTCCACCCCGGGGTCAGGAACCAATGTGGACAAAAATGCCGATGGGCTGGAAATGTCCACTTGGGTTCCTGACCCCTAGGTGGACAAAAAATGCCGGTCGAACATACGGTCATGGAAGGACAGGGCGATCACGTTGATGATCGGCTCGAGTACGGCGGCGAGTCCGCCAAAGGCTATCGAACCTGTCGCTGCAAACAACACGCCAAACGCGACGCCAGCGTGCATCAGGGTTTGCGAGACTTTCTCGGCGGCGAGCAGCGCGAAGCGCCGCCCTGGCAGACGCGACCGCAAGAACCGCCAGCCGCGTTCGTGGGAGGGCAGCAGCACCACGTTGATCACCGGCTCCAGCACGGCCGCCAGGCCGCCGAACGCCACCGACCCCGTCAGCACGTACATCAGGCCGAACGCAATCCCCATGTGGACCGACACCTGGCTCAATTTTTTCGCTGCGACCGCCATGACCCACCATCCTTTCGCTCAGTGGGATCAATGATAACGATTCGCATTTAATAGATAAAATTGATTATCTCTAACAGAATGATAGGCAACATCAATTCTTGGGCCGCAAACGCCGTCCTTCAAACCTGCCATGCGTTAAATAGTGCTCGAAGGGATTAACGCCCGCCGCCGCCACATCCTGGTTGGCCGCCAGGTACAGCGACGCATCGAACGGTTCCGGCGGCGCCCAGCGTTTGGAATCGGGGTTGGTCGCCATGACAAAATTCTCCGGCACCTCATGCCCCGCGTACCGATGCGGCATCGCTTCGCCCGTGGCGATATTGGTCAGTTGACGGAAGCTAATGCTGCCGTAGAACGGATCCGAAGTCATCGGCGTGTAATAGGAGCAGTCATCGAAGAAGTAATGCGTAACCTGCGACCAGCGCGTACGCACCGGATCCAGCTGCGCGCTACCGCCATGCATCAGGTTGGCCGCCCAGATCAAGGCTTGCCCCTTGCGCGCATGGAAGTACTCAGGCTGCACGCCCGAAGCATCCACCAGCTCGCGCCACATGGCTTCATAAATCGCCTGGGTCGGCTTGCCTTCCATCCGCGCGACGCAGCGCCCAATATGCTCGTTATTAAAGATGGGCCACTTATGGCTTCCCGGGAAGTACATCAGGGGACCGTTGGTCTCGTCGATGTCCTCCATCGCCACCCACACGCCGCACATGAAACGCTCCGGGCTCGAACTGAAGTGGACGGAATCGGTATGGAAATGCTGCTGCGTCCCCACCGGGAAATTCAGTGTCTGGAATGGCCACGCCTTGCGGCCATAGAGCTTGCCCAGCAAATCCAGGATCGCCTGGTTGCACGCAATCTCCTTGACCTGCGCATTGAATTCCCAGGCATCCTGCACCCGCAAGCTGATGCCGGCTTTATGCCCAGTCGCCCGCCAGGAATCGAAATCGTAATGCGGATGCAGGTCGCACTTGATGGCATCCGCCTTGCCGGCGAAATCCGCGTCGGGAAAATCGATGACCGCATAACCCTTGAGCGCGAGTTCGGCGGCGACACGCCGGGTCTCGTCGTCGATGGCAGGGTCTGCAAAGATGCGCGCATAAAACGGCGACTCAATCGCCGGCACGCCCGGGAGGGGAGTGATGTAATTTTCCATGCCGCGCATGGTAATCCATGACAGTAAATCTTGCCAACGCAGAAACATTGACTGTCAAATTGAAATTAACGCCTGCCATACCGCGCTTGAGCCCGATCCGTCACCCGTCCGTCACGCGTGGTTTAAAATCCTGCCATCTCAAAACCTCAAGCGGCATACATGAAACTGGCAACCCTCAAAGACGGCACCCGCGACGGCCAACTGATCGTCGTTTCGCGCGACCTGAAAACCGCGGTGGTAGCCGACGGCATCGCCCGCAGCCTGCAGCGCGCGCTGGACGACTGGACCTTCATTGCGCCACAGCTCGACGACTTGTACCGCGCCCTGAACGAAGGCAAAGCCCGCCGCAGTTTCGACTTCGAACCGAAGGATTGCATGGCCCCGCTGCCGCGCGCATACCAATGGGTCGATGGCTCCGCCTACGTCAACCATGTGGAACTGGTGCGCAAGGCGCGCAATGCCGAGATGCCGGCCTCGTTCTGGGAAGACCCGCTGATATACCAGGGCGGCAGCGATGACTTCATCGGCCCCTGCGACGACATCGTGGTGCGCC